>NZ_JBPNXF010000007.1:0-365717 GCF_051207495.1 Klebsiella sp. K-3
CGAAGTTCTTCACCCCGGCGCCCTGGCCGTCGTGGTTCATCCAGAAGTAGTCGTTGATCCCCTGTTGCGGGCGCTGGTGGAAGTCGCGGCCGGCCCAGATATAGGCGTTGGGGTTGGATTCAAGGACGTTGGTGACGCCGACGTAGGCTTTTTTCAGGTTAACCTCGTCACTCCAGTGGTCAAACATGACGTTGAGATCCCAGATGGCCCCCTGCGCGCTTTTGAATGCTTTGCTGATCTGGAATTCGCCGCCGTTGCTTTCGTTACCGAGACGGCCGATCGCCGAGGCGCCGTTATAGGAGCCGTCGACGCCGACATATTTCTGGTCGCCGGTCTGGAAGTGGGCGCCATAGCGGGCGTAACCGCTAAATTTCAGGCCGAAGGGGATCGCCAGGTCCGGCGAAGCGGCGGTGGTTTGCGGGTTGGTAATAACATCGACCTTTTTATTGGCCGCGGCGTCGATTTTCGCCTGGCGGTCGGCCAGCGCTTTATCGACGGCTTTCGCGACGATAGCGTCGATCTGCTCCTGGGTAAACTCTTGGGCTGTTACAGAGGTAAACGGAGAAAACGCGGCGATGACCGCCATAGTTAATGGAAGCTTTCTTATCATTGTCATCATTATCTCAATAGAGGTTAATTTTATTCAGGCAATAACAACCTCACTCTGGCCACGCAGAATATGTTGCTACTGTGAGAACAATTTAATTTTTATTTTGTACGGCTACAGAGGTTTTATACGAATAACGTTCTCCTTTCCCACAATTAAATTAATGATTAGCGCTAAAACAAGCAACGCCGCAGAGACTTGCCGCATGGATTTCATTGTATGGTGAACAAAACCATTAATCGTGCTGCACTTGACCTAAGATTGCGTGAACGCTCCAATATTGGTGGATGTAAGAAATGTAACAACTATGACACATCCTGTATTCTATAAACCGGTTGCTCAATTACGTTATTTCACTCAGCGATTGAGAAAACACTCAAATGTGAGCCATCTCGCAAATATCACTTTCATATAATCAACATCATAAAATCCATATAGAGTACAGAGATAATGCCAAACGACCTTTGCTTTGAGGATCACAGAAGTAAAAAAACATAATTAATTAATTTAAAAACGTAATAGATTCTTCGAGATCATTTGTGTCAGAAAGTGTTTCACATTCACACAACAAACCGGAGTCTGCTCAGAATGAGTAAAAACATAATGCAAAATCGCAATGATGAATATCATAAATTAACTCGCGGGGAACGTATTGGCTACGGTATGGGCGATTTTGCGCAAAACCTGGTTTTTGGCACGATCGGCGGCTTTCTTGCTCTACATATGTTGACGGTAAATACGATCAGTACAGCCACTGCGGGGTTCATTTTTCTTTTTGTCCGAATCATCAATGTTTTTTGGGATCCGATGGTTGGAACCTATGTGGACAAAAGGACATCCGCGGCAGGGAAATATCGTCCCTGGCTATTAAGAGCCGGCGTGCCGCTAGTGATCCTTTCCGCTTTGCTTTTTGCCCCTATTCCGGGCGTCAGAGGCTCCGTACCGTTTGCTTTTATCATCTATTTAGCGCTGGATTTAGTTTATTCCCTGGTCAATATTCCTTACGGTTCTCTTAATGCCTCTCTAACAAGAGACCCGGAGTCGATTGATAAATTAACCAGTACGCGAATGATGCTGGCTAATAGCGCCAATCTTCTGGTGTATACTCTATTCCCAATGTTCGTGCAAATGGCGTCACCAAAAGATCGTAGCCTAAAGGATACTGGTTTTTTTGGCATAGAACTCAATCTGGGAAACTATACCGACCCATCCGCGAATTACGCATGGTTCGGCGTCTACTCCGTTTATATGTTATTAGGCGCGGTGGCACTTTTTATTTGCTATAAATTCACTAAAGAACGTGTCGTTGCAACCGCAGAGCAGACGGCAAATGTCAAAGCAACCGATTTGTTCCTTGAGCTCAAAAATAACCGTCCCCTTGTCATTCTTGGATTATTTTTTATGCTGGCCTTTACCTTCATGTTCTTTATGAACACGGTTAATGGCTTTTTCAATCAATATGTGGTTGGTCACTCTGAGTGGATGGGTGCCGTTGGCCTGGTCGCCTCAATTCCGGGTATTGCGTTCCCCATTTTTTGGCCAAAACTCAAGAAAATTTTTGGAAAGAAAGGCTTCTTCCACATTTTCCTGGGGATGTTTATTGTCGGTGAGTTATTAACGTATGTCTGGTCACGGGAAGGTATGCACGATGCGCTGTGGCTTGCTTATATCGCCACATTTATTAAACAGTGGGGCTTAACCTCAGCCACCGGATTTATGTGGGCACTGGTACCTGAAGTTATTGCCTATGGCGAATTAAAGTCTGGTAAGCGAAATGCGGCAATCATCAACGCCATTATGGGACTCTTTTTCAAGATTGGCTTTACCATCGGCGGAGCCATTCCTCTGTGGCTGCTGGCCGTCTATGGTTTTAATGAAACCGGCGCACAACAAAGCGCGAGCGCTATCGACGGGATCATGATGACAGCGGTTTGGATCCCCATCGCCTTAGCGGTTGTCTCGATGATCGTCATGCAAATTTATCCTATCTCAGACAAACACGTCGGCGACATTAACCGCCAGCTTGATGAGATTCGAGTGTAAAACCAATACGAATTAAATTTTAAATTTATAAAGGTGTTATGATATGTCTCTTATCCAAAACCCTATTTTGCGTGGCTTTAATGCCGACCCCAGCATTATCCGTGTTGACGACACCTACTATATCGCCAACTCAACGTTTGAGTGGTTTCCCGGCGTCCGTTTGCATGAGTCAAAGGATCTGCAGCACTGGAATCTGCTGCCGTCACCATTGTCGACCACTACTCTTTTAGATATGAAAGGCAATCCGTCTTCAGGCGGCATCTGGGCTCCGGCGCTCTCTTACGCGGATGGCAAATTCTGGTTAGTGTATACCGATGTGAAAGTCACCGAAGGTGCCTTTAAAGACATGACAAACTACCTGACTACCGCAACAGATATTCGCGGCCCGTGGAGCTCGCCGATAAAACTGAATGGCGTCGGTTTTGACGCTTCACTTTTCCATGACGATGATGGCCGTAAATATATCGTGCAACAGACGTGGGACCATCGGGAGTACCACCATCCTTTTGATGGGATTACCTTAACAGAACTTGACACAACAACTTTAAAATTAATGCCGGAAACTGCGCGTACCATCTATCGCGGTACCGCGGTGGCGCTTGTTGAGGGACCGCATCTCTACAAACTGAACGGTTATTACTATCTCTTTGCCGCTCAAGGGGGGACGGTATTTACTCATCAGGAGGTGGTTGCCCGTTCCACGACGTTAAACGCGGACAGCTTCGAAACTGAACCAGGAGAAGTATTTTTAACTAACGTTGATACCCCGGACAGCTATATCCAGAAGCAAGGACACGGCGCTTTGGTTTCGACGCCCGAAGGCGAGTGGTATTATGCTTCGCTGTGCGCGCGTCCGTGGAATCGTCCTGGGGAATCAATCTATGATCCTCGCGGCTGGTCCACGCTTGGCCGGGAAACGGCTATCCAAAAAGTGTACTGGGATGAAGATGGCTGGCCGCGCATTGTAGGCGGTCACGGCGGTAAAACGTTTGTCGAGGGGCCAAAAGACGCCATTTATACCGAAAGCGCGAAAGATAATAGCCTGCACGATGAATTTACAACGCCAACGCTTAATCTTAACTGGAATACCCTGCGGGTCCCTTTTAGCAAAAAAATGGGTACTACAGGCGACGGAAAGCTCACCTTAATCGGCCAGGGATCATTAGCGAATACCCATGATCTGTCGTTGATTGCCCGCCGCTGGCAAGCCTTTTATTTTAATGCCCAGGTTAAAGTCGCCTTTAATCCTTTCAGTTACCAACAGATGGCCGGATTAACCAATTACTACAACGATCGCCACTGGAGCTTTGCTTTTGTTACCTGGAATGAAATTAACGGAAGAGTCATCGAGGTTGCCGAGAACAATCGCGGAAAATATACTTCGTACCTGAAAGATAATGCGATTAAGGTCCCTGACGACGTCGAATACGTATGGTTACGGACGAAAGTCAGAAAGCAGACCTATAGCTATGAGTATAGTTTTGACGGCGTCGGGTTTATTGAAATTCCGGTAGTTTTAGATGCCGCCGTTCTTTCTGATGACTATGTCCTACAGAGCTATGGCGGTTTCTTTACCGGGGCATTTGTAGGGCTTGCGGCAGTAGACTACTCCGGCTACGGCGCCTGTGCTGATTTTTATGATTTCAATTATCAGGAGCTTGGCGACTCGTTAATTGGCACAGATGTTTATAGTTGGGAGGCCGGGGAACGACGAGCTAATTAACCAGCACTGCGGCGGTTTAAAATCACTACAGGCAGGAACTGGCCTGGCAAGCCGGTTCCTGACCGACTGTGACACCGTCGGACTCCTCCGGCGTAAACCTGTCACCTCTGTTGCCCGTTTTGTAGGCGGGCAATAAAATTCTCCCGAGCGGAAGATCCGACCGGGAGGGAGGCTGTTTTTATTATCAGAAACGATAGCCAATGCCAACGTTAAAGCCATTAATTGAGTAATTACCTGCCAGGTCTGCTTGAGTTCCTTCATATCCGATATTAACGGAAAGGTTCTCCACAGGATTAATAATCACACCGGCGCCGTAAGCGAAAGAGGTCGATTTTTCAGAGATATCTTCATAATTAGCGGTAACATCTCCTGCATTTATCCATTTCGTCGAGCCTGTAGCTTTAACATAGGCCGCACCGCCCAGCGCATATAACGAGACATAATTGTTAATGCGGTACGCTGGCCCCACGAGTAAGGAGTAGTATTTCACATCGACACTATTTTTTATTGAGTCGCCATAGTATAAATAATTCTGCTCACCGTCGCCCTGCATATAAGAAAAAGAGGCAACGACACTTAACGTGGAGTTAAACTCATAACGATATTGCAGATTTACACCATTGATATCATCAAAGTCCTGCACTTTACTTTGCGCATAACCGATTGATACCGTATGATTATCAGCCAACGCCATGCCGCTTGCCATCGCCGTTGTCAGTAATACCGCCACACAGATTTTATTCATATGTATAGTCCCTTAACATTAATCCTTAAATATAATATCAGCAAATACATTACGCAGTACTCAGGCTTACTATTTGCGCTATGCATACTGAAATAAAACCACAAACAATTCTATATCTTTTTTCGAAAATAATAAAAATTAGGATTTCGTTTAGACGAATCTGACTATATAAAAACCATAAACAATGACGTTTTATATATTTTCGGAAGCCTGGTACTCTTCTTATCCCCTGCATTTTTTGCTGTTTTTTTAATCCCCACACGGATATCCATAGCGATGCATTTTTTTGCTTCCGGCTGCTTTCTTCTCACTTCAGCAACGTTAGTTTGAATCAGCCATGCCACGATTTTAATCATCCATTAATGGTTTGATGCAAAACCGCTCTGCTCCACTCATAAAAAGCGCGTACCGAAGGTGGAAGATAGCGGTTTTGCGGATAAACCAGAGAAAGCGGTAAATCAAAAGAGAGGTGCTCCATACAGAGAACGAGCGCTCCGCTTTGCACATAGGGCGCAACCAGATAGCTGGCGACACGAATCAAACCAAAGCCTTGTATTCCAGCCTGGATGTAAGCGTCAGTATCATCAACAATCAGCGTCTCTTTCATACGGAGCGCGCAGTCACCATCATCCAACGTAAAAAACCAGTCGGTGGTACGCCCGGTGCGATGATTCAGGTAGCCAACGGCGTGATGTCTTTGCAGGCTGTCTACGTTATCCGGTTTGCCATGGGCGGCAATATAGTCTGGCGAAGCCAGAACCATCCATCTGAAGTTCGCGAGCGGGCGGGCGACCAGCGTCGTTGAATCTTCGATCCTGCCGGCGCGGATCACGCAATCATATCCCTCCTGAATGATGTCTTCGACGTTATCACTGGAACAAAGTATCAATTCCAGTTCAGGATACTGATGCAGAAATGCAGGCAGCCGGGGAAGTATGCAATGGCGGGCGAGCGACTGCGGCATTCCGACTTTGAAACGGCCTCTGGGTTGTGCAGACCTGCCGGCAAATGAAGACTCCATCGTCGCAATATCAGCCAGCACCTTTTTACATTCATGATAGTAACGTCGGCCGTCGGCGGTCACGCTGAGTTTACGGGTGGTGCGTTGTAATAGTTGAATACCCAGGTACGTCTCAAGTTCCTTAACGACCCGCGATACCGTTGAACGCGGTAGTCCCAGCACTTCTGCCGCCCTTGCGAAGCTATGGACATCTACCACGCAAACATAGACCTGCATTGATTCCAGCTTATCCATATACCCACCGCGCCTGAACGCATTGATTATCCCATTTATACGAACAGTCTAACCTGCATTCATTGTCTTATCGAATACAGAACACTGACATAACCTCTCTCTACTCGCTAGTAACCGGCGATTTACCAAAAGAGGTTCAATATGAAAGAGCGTGATATTACAACGGGTGAAAAAGTATTAGTGCTTGGCGCGGGACAACTGGGCGCTGCTGTGCTGCACTATCTGCTTCCAGAGGTCATAGCGCGTAATGGCAGCATCTGCGTTATTGTGTCGCCAGGCGCCATGGATGAACAGGGCAAATTGTTTTCTGATGTTCATCAAAAACTGGCTGACGCGGGAGCTGAGTTTATCTCTCTTGATGTCGCCGCCAGCACGACTGAAGCGTTAACAACCTGCTTTATGAATTTTGAGACCATTATCAATTGCATGGGCTTTGTCGCCGGTCCGGGAACACAGATAAAGATCGCACACGCCGTCGTGGATGCTGGCGTTAACCGCTATTTCCCTTGGCAGTTTGGCGTAAATTACGATGTGGTAGGTAAAGGCAGCGGTCAGCCCGTCTGGGATGAACAGTATGACGTCAGAATACTGCTGCGGGCACAGAAGACAACGGAATGGGTCATTATTTCAACCGGCATGTTCACCAGTTTTCTCTTCGAACCCGCATTTGATGTGGTGAACCTATCTGAAAAAACCATCAAGGCATTAGGAGGATGGGAAACTCAAGTCACTGTGACATCACCGGAAGATATTGGTCGGCTAACCAGCGAAATTTATTTGCATCAGCCGCGGATCGCTAACGAAGTGCTCTTTGTCGCAGGAGAGACGACTTCTTATGGAAAGCTGGCTGAAACGGTTGAACGCGTGACCAAACACACCTTTGACAAGAGCGTATTAACACTCTCAGGCTTACTGGACGCCCTGCATTTAAATCCTGACGATCCGATGCTTCGCTATCGCGCGGCTTTCGCACGAGGAGATGGCATGTGGTGGCCAATGAGCGACACCTGGAATGTACAGAATAATATAGCGACCCAGGATATTGAAGCCTGGCTTAAAACCGTTATTTAACTCACACAATACTGTAGCCTGGTCCGCGACAACACCGATGCTCACGCGCAGTTTTGCGCCCCGCAGAGAGGTGTCGCGCGGACAAACCTTCTCACCCGCAGAAGCAAGGCCTGTATCACCGTGAAAGTACTTGCCGCAGCGCCACCCCCGCCAGGCGCACGGTTTCCAGTAACCGCTCCAGGCTATCCCCTGCCCGCGCTTTCGCAGAAAGTCCGGACATCAACGTACTCATAAAGTCAGTTAAGCGAACGGCATCCTGCGGATATTGCTCCGCAATATAGTTCCGAATACTCTCTTCGGCAGCAACATGCAATTCACAAGCCGCTTCACGTGCCTCAGGATCGTTGCAATGGGTTCCTTCCAGTACCAGGCAACCAGCAGCGCTCCGGTCGGCAACGTAGCGCCTTGCCGCCTCATGCAGAACATCAATCAAACATTCAACCACTGGACGATCGTCACGTAAAAGCGTCGCAAAAGGGATTGCGCCGGTGCGGCTATAGCGATCCAGTACGCAGGTATATAACCCAAGTTTACTGCCAAAAGCGGCATAGAAGCTGGGCGGGTTAATCCCGAACGCTTTTGTCAGGTCGGCAACGCTCACCGCGTCATAACCTCGCGAGTGGAAAAGGTGTTGCGCCGTTTCCACCGCCTGCATTGGATCGAACTTACGTGGGCGCCCTGGGGTTCGATTCGCTTTCGTCGTGCTCACGACATTACTCCTTGAAGACATGATCTTTCGAAGCATATTGTAATCGTTATTACAATATCATAAGAAACAGGTCTAAGGTCATCCAACGATACAGATGCCCTGAAGAAGTGGTGGGTTGGTTTACAACGTTCGGCTTACTTTTTCTCCGCGTTTTTGGCTGCGGTTCTCGCATTATTGCAGGCAGCCACTTTTGTACCGTGGGATAAATAGTACTTCGCTATCCGATCTCGCGCCCTTTTCTACCCGCTCAGTCATGGATTTTAACCCCCAGACAACCGCGAACAAATTCAGGATTAAAATGTTTCACCGCTTCACCCACATAGCCTAAATCCAGCGCGCTGATTTGCGCCATTTCGCTATCAGTCAATGAGAAATCCCAGAGGGAAAAGTTGTCTGCAATACGTTCCTGCCGGGTAGATTTAGGAATTACCGTGACACCGCGCTGCACGTTCCAGCGCAGAACAATCTGAGCAATGGTTTTTTGATGGGCAGCGGCAATCCCCTGAAGCATTTCATCTTCATACGGTTTATGTCTTCCGCCGCCTAACGGCGCCCAGGCTTCAGGCTGAACGTTATAGCGCTTCATGGTTTCCAGCGCGGCGGGTTGCGCGAAGTAAGGATGTAATTCGACCTGGTTCACCATAGGCTTAATTCTGACGGTTTCACAGAAATTGGCTAAGACATGCGCATAGAAGTTGGATACGCCAATGGCTCTCAATTTACCGGCTTCATAAGCCTGTTCCAACGCGCGCCAGGCGCTGAAATAATCGCCCATGGCCTGATGCAACAAATAGAGATCAAAGTATTCCAGACCCGATTTTTTCAGCGACGCCTCGATACCGGCTTTGGCCATATCGCCGTTGGCCATGTCCTGAACCCACAGTTTTGAGGTAATAAATAATTCCTCACGGGTACACAGCCCTTCGGCGATGGCCTCACGAACCGCGTCACCCACGGCATCTTCATTACCGTAGACGGCTGCGGTGTCAATAAGGCGATAACCGGTACGAATAGCGCTTAACACCGACTGCTTACACTCTTCCTTATCGGTGACCTTAAACACGCCAAAACCGACCATCGGCATTTTGAGGTTGTTACTTAATACTGAGTATTCCACGGCAAAGCTCCCGTTATGTTAAAACACCATTTTAGGCGAGGAACGCCACCATGATTAGCCCGTCATTCATGATTTGACCTATGCAGTGAATTCATAAATACAGACAGTTTATTTTGGTAAAAGGCGCCAGAACCCCAGGAAAGAATCAGGACTCATTGATCTGGATTATTACCCTGACTATAAAGTAAATGACAGAGATACTCACTCAAGGACCAACCTCTACGTTCGGTACGATCCGGCCAGGTGACCCCATTTCAGGGGTACCAGGAAATTAAGTTGGCGATGTCAGAAGCGCCGGAGAACACCACAGAAAAATGATGGCAAATAAAACGCGGATCCCCTGAAAACGCAACGGACCGTTCCGCCATCAATGCACTTTTCGTTTGATTACCATCACCAGGCTCAACAGTGTAAATACCATCATGATCCACGACATTGTCCACGGCGTGCCGTCGCTCATCGCCGAGAGCAACAGCGATGACACAATCCCGCTGCCGTACTGCAACGAGCCGATCAGCGCAGAAGCCGACCCCGCCATATTGGATGGCACGGTATCCAGCGCCGCCGCCGTCGATGCTGCGGCAATAATGCCGTTCATGGAGAAAAAGATAAAAATCGTCACGACCATCATCGCCATGCCGCCAGTCTGCATTTTCGCGCCAGCGGCCAGCACAACCGTTGCCAGAGCGGCAACAAGCGCCGCAACCCGCAACAACGTATGCAACGGATGACGCTGCACCAGACGGCGATTAATGGAGCTCAGTCCCATCACACCAATGATATTGATGCCAAACAGCCAGCCGTAATGCTGTGGATCAACATGGAAATAGCTGATGTAGACAAACGGCGAACCGGCAATAAAGGCGTAAGCGGCCACGTAGAAAAAGCTGACGCAGAGGGTATAACGCATAAATTCACGATTTTGCAGTAACGAAGCATAGTTGCCGAAGGCGCTGCTCAGCGGCGTTGTCAGTCGCTTTTCACCCGGCAGCGTTTCCGGTAACCACCAGAGCGCAATAAACATCGCCCCACCCAGTACCACCAACAGCCAGAACACGGCGCGCCAGGAGGCAACGGTGACAATCTGTCCGCCCAGTAGAGGGCCAATCACCGGCGCGATAGCACTGATGATGACCAGCGTCGAAAGCATTTGCGCCGCGCGCGTGCGGACATAGAGATCGCGGATCATCGCCCTTGCCAGCATTGGTCCGGTACAGGCACCAAAGGCCTGAAACACGCGCCAGAAAACAATCTGCGGCATACTGGAAGACATCGCGCATCCGGCTGAACCGATCACAAACAATACCATGCCGATAAACAATGGCACGCGGCGTCCGATACGATCGCTGATTGGTCCCCAAATCAACTGCGCCAGCGAGAACCCTATCAGAAAACCGGTAATGGTCAGCTCCACATTCCCCTGCAATTCAGAGGCCATCATCGGCATAGAAGGCAGATAAATATCGGTGGAAAGAGAGGTAAAGGCCATTAATGCGCCGAGAATAACGATAAAAAAGACGCCGGATGTCGCAGCGCGCCCGGCCGGAGAAATGTTTTTTTGCTTGTTCATAATGCCCTGATACTGTTTTGATGGGGAAAATCGTAAACGCGTTGCCAGCATTCATCGCAGGGAATAGATCAATGCGGCAGACGCTGAAGTTTTGTGAAGCCGCGACCCAACCGGGACGGGCACCGCAGACGTTCTGGCTGAGACTATGATCATCTCTTCTTTCCATCTGCATAATTTAATTGCTGAGCTGCAGATACGGTATTCGCAGAAATAAATCCTATGACCAATGTAGTAATAAGCAGTGCTTTCATCTCTAATGCCTGTTTAAAAGAATATATTTGAAACTGGACTCATATCAGGAGGAGCGTTCTCCGTCTGTATATTTAAATATACAAACCTCAGCTATCATAAGACTGCCCACTATTTGACAAAATTGTCAGGCTTTTTGATTGGTTAAATTTTTTAAATAGAAATTCAGCTCGTTAATAATGCACTCAGGTTCTTCCACGAGTGGCATATTGTCCATATCTAAAACCCCATCATTTTTTTGCGGATTATCCGCCTGCAGGTCTGCAAATAGAGGCGTAAGATCCTGCTGCGCTTCGCCTCGTTCAGCGACCAGCTCAAACGTTTTATTTTTTGCCGCGTGGTTGCCCAGGGCACTGACCAGAACCCGGGCGATTTGCTCCCGGGATATCACACCATCTTCTGGTGTTCCTGTATGGCGTCGATCCCCCTGGAGCATAACGATTTTGTGCTCATCATCATTGTTGTAATCAAACCAGCCGGGCCTGACGATGGTATAGGGGTGACCACTGGCCCTGACCAGACGTTCGGCACGCCTTTTCCAGTCATGAACTTCAGTGCGTTGATTCCAGGTGCTGAGCCGTTCAGTTACGCCTATCGTGGTCATTAAGGCGATGTGAACAGCCGTCTCCCTGAACATTCGGACAATGTTACGCACACCGCCGTAATCTATCGCTCTGGCGCCAATACGCCCCTGTCCATCTGAGCCGAGCGTAAAGACGATGGCATCAATATCTTTTGGCAGATCGATGAGAGTTTCAGGCATTGAAACATCGCCGTAAAATACCTCCGTTCCACGAGGAAGCAATTTTACTTTGTGCCTATTTCTGACCAGCGCAACGGGCTGATGGCCCATTTCGATAGCGATATTGACGACATGAAGGCCAATGCTTCCTGTTGCCCCCGCCACGAGTATTTTCATGATAAACCTTCTGAAAGTTCAGACTTATTTTCGATACAGTCAGAATATCAATTATCATTATTGTCAGTAATAGGGCTAAAATGATTGTGTCTATGAACCCCCTTCATGAATGCATATTGAAGGGTATGCTCCCCTAGGAAATCACCGATGCTCAAAGAAAACTTCAATGAACTCCAGATCTTTCTTGTGGTGGCAAGAGAGCGAAGTTTTACCAAAGCAGCGGGTAAGCTCGGTGTGTCTCAGTCAGCTCTCAGCCATGCGATGAAGGCACTGGAGGAAAGGCTAAATATCCGCCTTCTGACCCGCACGACACGAAGCGTTGCCCCTACAGAAGCCGGTGAGAGAATTATTGCCTGCCTTGAACCCCGCATTGCCTCCCTTGAGCAAGAACTGGAAGCGCTGGTACAACTCAACGGCACCGCCTCCGGTAATATCCGTCTATCTGCCGGGGAACATGCCGCGCGGAGCGTGGTATGGCCAAAACTGAAACCTTTCCTCAGAGAATATCCGGAAATTAACCTGGAGCTGGTGGTCGATAACGGTTTTGTCGATATTGTCGAGGGGCGCTTTGATGCCGGGATACGACTGGGTGAAAGCGTTGATAAAGACATGATTGCGGTGCGAATTGGCCCGGACATGCGCATGGCTATTGTCGGTGCCCCATCCTATTTCGCCACGAACCCTGCACCTCACACGCCGCACGAGCTACAACATCATCGCTGCATCAATATGCGGTTACCGACTGCCGGTGGTCTTTATCACTGGGAATTTGAGAAGGAAGGAAAACCTTTACGGGTCAGAGTTGAAGGACAGGTAACGTTTAATCTGCAGGCGGAAAGGCTTGATGCGGCCTTATCCGGTTTTGGCATCGCCTGTATACCTGAGGACAGGGTGCAGGACTATATAAAGTCAGGAGAGCTCATTCAGATTCTGCAGGAATGGTGCCCTTCCTTCCCTGGATATTACCTTTATTACCCCAGCCGCAAACAGCATCCACCGGCCTTTGCGCTGATGATCGATGCGCTTCGCTACCAGGAATAACGGGTCCGCCATTCGTGCGGACCCGCCCGGCTATTAACGACCCACGCGAGCCTGATGCTCAGGCGAGTAACGTTCGCCGACAATTTTAATTGATTCAAGCGCTTGGGTTATCTGTCGCAACGCATCCGACGAAAGAATGATGTCAGCAGCCCCCAGGTTTTCCTCCAGCCGGTGCAATTTCGTGGTACCAGGGATGGGAACAATCCACGGCTTTTGCGCCAGCAGCCATGCCAGTGCGATTTGCGCAGATGTCACACCTTTCTCTGCAGCCAGTTCACCCAACAACGAGACCAGCTTTTCATTGGCTGCAATCGCCTGTTCGGCGAAGCGTGGCACACGGCTGCGGAAATCATCCTGACCAAACGTCGTTCCTGACTTAATCGCTCCCGTCAGGAAGCCTTTGCCTAACGGACTGAATGGCACAAAACCGATACCCAGTTCCTCCAGCAATGGCAGGATCTCCTGCTCAGGTTCACGCCACCACATGGAGTACTCGCTTTGCAGGGCTGTGACGGGTTGTACCGCATGAGCACGACGGATGGTTTGCGCACCCGCTTCGGACAGGCCGAAATGTTTAACTTTGCCTTCCGCTATCAGGTCTTTCACTGTTCCCGCAACATCTTCAATCGGGACATCCGGGTCGACACGGTGTTGATACAGCAGATCAATGACATCCGTCTTCAGGCGGCGTAATGATCCTTCCACCGCTTCACGGATATGCTCCGGACGGCTGTTTAAAATCTGCTGCTTGTTGTCTTCGCCAAAAGTAAAACCAAACTTGGTGGCAATGACCACTCGGTCACGAAACGGTTTTAAGGCAAGGCCTACAACTTCTTCATTAAGGAAGGGGCCATACACTTCGGCGGTATCAAAGAAGGTGACGCCACGTTCAACCGCAGCGCGAATAAGTTCGATAGCCTGACGCGTATCTGTCGCCGGGCCGTAGCCGTGGCTTAAGCCCATGCAGCCGAGCCCAAGCGCGGACACTTCGAGTCCTGATTGACCCAGATAACGTTTTTGCATTGATTAATTGCCTCTTTTATCGCGACTTAAACATCCAGTTTGCGACCGGCCAACCATTCAACTCTGGCAGGATCGCGGTGTGAGAAGAAAGCACTTGTTGCGGTGTCGATAGCAGTAATCTGCAACATATCTTCATCACTCAGTTCGAAATCGAGAATGTTGATGTTCTCTTCCATGCGTTCTTTTCGCACTGTTTTTGCCAGCGAAACGATGCCTCGCTGGAAAATCCACCGCAGCACAACCTGTCCCACGCTTTTACCGTACTTCTGGCCAATCGCCGTTAATACGGGATGCTCAAACAGACCATTTTTACCTTCTGCAAACGGCGCCCAGGCTTCCGGCTGAATACCCCGGCTTTGCATCCACGGCACGGGATGCAGCTGCTGGTTGAAGGGGTTTACTTCAATCTGGTTTACCGCCGGGGCAACGTGGTTGAAGGCAATGAGATCGGCCAGTCGGTCAGGATGGAAGTTACTGACGCCAATGGCGCGAATTTTGCCAGCCTGTTGCAATTCTTCCATGGCACGCCATGCCCCATGGACATCACCGTAAGGCTGGTGAATCAGGTACAGGTCAACATAATCAAGTTGCAGTCGATTCAGGGAGCGTTCGAACTGGGCTTTAGCGCCTTCGTAATGAGTATCCTGAAGCCATAGCTTGGTCGTTACAAAGAGCTCGTCACGGGCGATGCCGGTCTGTTTCAGTGCATTCCCGACTTGGGTTTCATTCTGGTAAGACGCGGCGGTATCGATCAGGCGGTATCCCGTATCGATGGCATCGATAACGGCTCTTTCGCATTCAGCGGCATCAGACATCTGAAACACACCAAAGCCCAGCAGGGGCATTTCAATACCGTTGTTCAGTTTTACAGTTTGCATCACGTTATCCTTTGGCTGTTGTTCAGAAAAAGCATAACGCGAAGTGATTTATTCGATTAGATGGTGTAATTAGCTAGGGTTTATTAGGTATATTCATCAATTTGGCGATATTAGCTCTGGATATCATCAACGGAGCATTTACTTTTCATAAGGGATGCAGATATTTTTAGTCCGTATCCCTTATAGATGAATGAGACGGATTCTATTTAGCTCGATGACAGAACGTCTTGTTTTAAGGCGGTCGCCTTTACTTTATTACTTGAGTAAATGAAGAAAAGCGCGATACCTAAGCAGAGGATGGCCCCCAGACGACTCATCGAAAACGAAATGGATTGATTTCCCAACCAGCCAAAGTTATCGATTAACATGCTCATGGTTAACTGTCCGAAGATCACGGCGACTGTGGCAATCGCGGTCCCTATTCGTTGTACGGCTAAAACCATGATAACGATATAGGGTACGCCAAACATGGCACCCAGCAGTTGCCATTTAGGTACATCCATCAGTGTAACCAACTGTTTTGGTTCAAAAAAGAAAATAAGCAAAGCGGTGATAATTGCGCCTACGGAAAAGGTCAGGAACGCGCTTTTAAATACCCCTACCTGACTACCCAATTGTCCATTAATGGCCGCCTGAATACTCAACATGGAGCCGCCTATAACGGCTAAAACGATCATAATAAATGTCATAGTCTCACTTATCCTCTGGCAACCAGAATTAATGCAGCGATGATAAAAATAAGGGCAATAATTCGCTTACTGTCTATTTTTCTGGGGGGTGTACCGAGTAAACCAAAATGGTCTATTATCAGGCTCTTAAATACCTGACCAGCTAAGATACCGATCATCGTCATCGCTATCCCAATGACTGGCGTGGCCACGGTCAGAATAACGACATAAACTGGCCCGAGTACGCCACCAAGTAGCTGCCACCCAGGCAAAGAGAAAAATGACGGGCTATTGCGTGGGCTGAAAAAAAGCATCAGCAGGAAAGTCAGTGCAGCGCCTACGCCAAATATGCTGAACGTTGCCCATAAATCACCAACCTCCCCCCCTAGCGGCCCCAGTAAGCCTGCCTCGACTGACAGCCCCATACCGCCAGCGATAACTAACAAAATCAGTACCAATTGCATAGCAAACAATCTCCAGATGTGCAGGCGATGAAGACTACGCCTGAACATGAATGAGAAAAATGCCATAATGCAATAAACACCTGTGCAGGAATTGCATTAATGTATGATTTAAGCAATATCAATATTCGATCGCTCTTCATTTTCATTGCAGTGTATGAAGTGCAGAACTTTTCCACTGTGGCTCGTCGCGAAGGCATTTCTGCCTCTCAGGTTTCACGCGTCATTCATCAGCTAGAAGATGCGGTCGGTCAGCAACTTTTCTATCGCAATACGCGCGCCATTATTCCGACAGAGAACGGTCATATTTTTATCCGTTATGTTCGGGCGGTTACCAGTAGCCTGGACGCTGCCCGACGGGAACTCAATGAAAGGACGCTTGAGCCTTCCGGGCTAATACGCATAAATGCTCCCGTTTTTTTTGGGCAAAAGCATGTCGCCCCCAAATTGGCGGGGCTGACGGAACGTTACCCACGCCTCAGTATTGAGCTGACGTTAACTGATGATTACATTGACCCTCATAAAGATGCTGCTGATGTCATTTTTCGTATCGGTGAGCTTACTGACTCATCTTTTCATGCACGCATTTTTGGACAGCAGTGCTATCGCCTGGCAGCATCACCGGCTTATCTTCAAAAGTATGGCGTACCTGATAACCCGGCGGATTTAAGCCGACATAAGTGTCTCGTTTACCGTGGTTCATCCGGGCCGAATCGCTGGCTGTTGCGTCGAAAAGGTGGGGAGTGGATACACTATCCGGTCTCTGCGTTGATGTCTTCTAATAATGCCGAGACTTTACTTATTGCAGCATTGGGCGGTATGGGAATAGTCCTTTTTCCGGACTGGTTGATTGGCGAAACGCTACAGAGCGGCGAGCTTATTGAATTAATGCCGGATATGGAAACGGCGATTAAGACCGAGCCACAAAATATTGCTGCTATTTATCCACATACTCGTCATCCAACGTTAAACGTCAGGGCCGTAATTGATTATTACGTAGAAGCATTCGGTTCGCCGCTATACTGGCAGCTAAGCGATACTCTTTCTAAGTAATTGTGATGATATGCCTGTAAGAAATGGGTCACCCTGGCGACCCATTTCTTACTCGTGACGATTAAAAGAGAATGCAGCAAATAGTATATAACGCGATAATAATATTCTATTATCACAATTCATTGTGAGCGCGACATCATGTTACTGCATACCATTATGTATATACTTAACTAATTTTAATGTCATCGAAGTTGATATCTTCCTCTTCTTGATCATTGTTTATAACAACATCGCGAGGTACATCTTTTTTGATGACAGCATAGACGGTTGCTGTGACTAATATATTAACTATCAAAGCCATAATACCCGCCATGGGGTTTGACATTGTTGGCAGCATCAATACACCACCAAAAGGTACAGTTGCATCTGCGCCATATACCATGGTGATTGCACCGCCACAAGCACCGCCGATTGCCGCTGCTGCAATACCGCGAACGATATCATTCATCACTATAGGTATAGCTCCTTCAACAATATTCACTACCCCCATAGGAACCGCCGATTTTAGCATTTCGATTTCTTCGTTATTATAAATGTTTTTGCGAAACAGTTTGGCGATAAAAAATGCCAGTCCAAAACCGATGGGTGTTGCTGTGTTAACTAACTGCAGGGCCGTAACTGGCTCATTTATACCCTGTGCCTGGAGAGTTAAGACGAATGCGAAGCACGTCTTATTGATCGGCCCACCAAAGTCAACGATACACAACGCCCCAATAACAGCACCTAATAGTAAATTAGATGAAGTACCCATACTTCTCAGGAACGATGTGAGGGCATCGGTAAAAATACCAACAGGCGTGCCGATGATATAGACCATGAGCAGAGCACTGAAAATGGACGCAAAAAAAGGCACAATCAATGTAGGCATTAAACCCCGGGCCCAGCCAGGAACCTTTACATTTTTAATGATAGCAATAGCAATATACCCGGAAATGTAGCCACCGATCATGCCACCGATAAAACCCGCACCAATAGCATTAGCTGCCAGACCGACAACAAAACCAGGGGCAATACCCGGCTTACCCGCGATTGAACCGGAAATTCCGATAGCAATAACGACGGGCAATAGTCCGAGCGCCTTAGCCCCCATTGTTGCAAAGGCCTGCCACAGATCAAATTGACCCGATACTAAAGTGTCCTGAACCGTCCCCCCAAAACCCATACCGATGGCAATAATAAACCCAGCACCACAGACAATCGGAATCAAGAATGAGATGGCAGTCAGCAGATGACCTTTAGGGTTTGCTGCTTTCCATATTTCTTTTATATTCATAAATTACGCCCTTTAATTTATATAGGATACGCATGGGTAAGTGTTATGAATTGACTAATTCACCAAGTTTTTCGATAAGCTTATTTGGTGATTTAACCGCCATTTCCGTTGGTACTTTGACGACTTTCTTGCCGGCAAACCTTTCTTCACCGGAAACTTTAACATCGGCGGCTAACAGGACGATGTCGGCTTGGGCAATTTCTTCAGCGGTCAAGGCATTCTCGATACCTATAGTGCCTTGCGTTTCAATTTTGACATTGTGCCCGGCTTTTTTTGCTGCTATTTCAATTTTCTTTTGCGCAATATAAGTGTGTGCAATGCCTACAGTGCAAGCGGTAATCCCAACAATATTCATCACTACTCTCCAGGAGTTGATTATTTACGATGCTATGATAGATATGATAATTAAATTAAGCGCTGGCGCCTTCAGCGTTTAAAAGATCAATGATTTTCTGAGGAGAATCTTCCATCAGTAATTTGTCCACTATCTCTTCATCGGCAAGTGAACCTGAAACCTGCGATAACAATCGGATGTGGGTGGCATTTTGGTCGACCAGGCATACGGCAAACAAAATAATACAGCGAACGTCGCTACCATCCATAGTTTCCCAGGGGATATGATGTTGGGTTCGTCCAATGGCCAATGCCGTACGGACTACTCCTGAGGATTTACCGTGCGGGATCGCAATATGATTTTCGAACCCAGTAGAGCCCTGCTCCTCACGTAACCAGACATCTTTCAGAAAAACATCTTTATTAATAACTGCGCCATCATGCACTAATAAGTCAGTTAATTCTTCAATTGCTTCTTCTTTACTTTTAGCCATCATGTTCAATTTGATATTTCTTACATTCAGCACACTCGAAATGTCCATAAGTCACCTTCGTTAATGTAAATAAATGATCATCAGTAATCAGCAATACCGGCTTCTACCACCACGCAGTCTGCCAAAGCCGCCGGGGCCCACAGCATCAATAGAAAGCATTCGCAAGCGTGCGATGAGTCGTCACGAACTCCAGATATAAAAGGGTTACAGCGCTCTCAACCATATAAATCTAACGCGAAGGCAAAGAGACAGACCGGTTAAATAGACTCTTTGCACTGCACAATGGCTCAATACGGCTGAGCGCGCTGCAATTTTCAGGCAGCGACTTCGCGCTGATATATATCGACCATTTTATCCCATGCATCGCTGACGTTATCCGCCAGGGAGAACAGGCCCGAGGTTCCCACAATAAAGACGTCAACGCCCGACCGGGAGATAACATTGAAGGTTTTCTCGTTACAGGAGCCGTCAATTTCGGTCAGATAGTGGTAACCATGCGCTTCGCGCATCGCAATTAGTTGTTTAATTTTATTGAGCGATTCCGGGATAAACTTCTGGCCTGCGTAGCCTGGGTCAACCGACATAACGGTCACTTTATCCAGCAGGTGCGCGTACTCTTTAATAGCCTCCGCCGGAGTCGCCGGGTTCAACACCACACCGCAGCGACGACCCGCATCTTTAATCTGGTTCAACAGCCGGAATATTTTGTTATTCGCCGTCTCAGGATGGAAACTGATAATATCGGCCCCGGCATCAATACACATTGGAATAATATCTTCCGGGTGATTCACCATCAGATGTACGTCGATCGGCACATCGGTAATTTTTTTCAGGTTTTCGATAAAAAACGGAGATAGCGTAATATTCTTCACATAGTTACCGTCCATTATATCGACGTGGTAAAAATCAGCCCTACCGTTCATTGCCGTAATTTGCTCTCTGAACTGCGTTAAATCCATACACATTAACGAGGGCGAAAATTTAGCTGCCATACCTCACCTCTATAAAATTAGTTAGTTAAACAGTGACACGACATGCCCAAGAATGATGCCAACAACGCCAAAGTCCGCATCGCCAAAGGTGGTGGATGCAAAACCAAGGTCGCCCATCAGAGGCAGCAAAATCGCGGGCAAAAAAGAAATCAACAGACCGTGAGCGAATGCCCCCACCACCGCGCCGCGACGACCGCCGCAGA
This sequence comes from Klebsiella sp. K-3, assembly GCF_051207495.1. NCBI lineage: Bacteria > Pseudomonadati > Pseudomonadota > Gammaproteobacteria > Enterobacterales > Enterobacteriaceae > Klebsiella > Klebsiella sp. K-3. Next base: position 20,428 of record NZ_JBPNXF010000007.1, read on the forward strand.
TGTTGCCGTAAACGCCCGCCGTCGCGCCGCAGAAGAAGTGCGGCACCAGGCCGGGAACAATGACGCTTAAACCAAGCAGTGGGCAGAGGAACATACTCACCAGACCAGCGGCAAAACTTGACAGGAAGCCGACTATCACCGCGTTCGGGGCGAACGGAAAGACGGTTGGACAGTCGAGCGCCGGTTTAGCGTCTTTCACCAGCTTGTCGGCGATGCCTTTAAAGGCCGGAACAATTTCGGCAATAATCATGCGAACACCCGCAAGGATGATCCACACGCCTGCCGCGAAGGTCAGCGACTGGATAATGGCGAAGATGATAAAGTTCTGACCACCGCTGATGCTGGTCTCAACAAACGCTTTGCCTGCGACCAGTACCAGAATCAGGAACAGGATCATCATCGTCAATGAGATGGCCACCGAGGAGTCACGCAGGAAGTTCAGCGTTTTCGGCACCTTCAGCTCTTCAATCGACGGGCTGCCTTTACCGATCGCTTTTCCCACCAGCGCCGACAGCAGATACCCGGTTGAACCAAAGTGGCCCAGCGCCAGGTCATCAGTGCCGGTAATTTTGCGGGTAAATGGCTGCAGAATAGCCGGAGAGACCACCATCATGATGCCGAGGATCACCGCCCCCACCAGTACCACCCAGAACGGCGACAGACCACCGACAGAGAGGATGACGGCCAGCATCGCCGACATATACAGCGTGTGGTGGCCCGTCAGGAAGATGTATTTCAGCGGCGTAATTCGGGCAAGGACAATGTTAAACAACATCCCCAGCACCATGATCATGGCTGTCGCGGTACCATAGTTTTTCTGCGCCAGCGCCGCCATGGCGTCAGTATTGGGGACAACACCCTGAATATGGAAGGAGTGCTCAAACAGCTGGCTAAACGTCGTTAACGTCGTGGCGACAATCGCCGCCCCGGATGTTAATATCACAAACCCCATAATGGTTTTGAGGGTTCCGGAAATAACGTCGGAAACTGCTTTTTTCTGCAATAATAAGCCGATCAGGGAAAACAGACCGACCAGTATTGCTGGTGTGCCCAACACATCATGAATAATAAACTGCAGCATAGAATGACTCCGTAAGGCCGCAAATAATTAATCAGAGATTCTCGGAAAGAATTTCTTTTATTTTATTGTTATCCAGCAGGTTAGATAAACCAAAAACCTGCGCAGAATGGCTGGACAGATGTTCAGCTATATCCCTGGCGCTAAGAATAATATCGGCAGTTTCGCTTTTTGCCGAAGTCAGATCGGTATGGGAAACCTCTGCTTCTTTATTCAGCTCTTTAATAATTTTTTTTACATTCATTTCAACGATAAAGCTACTACCTAAACCGTTACCGCAAACAATCAGAACCTTTTTCATCTCTACCTCACTATCCATTGATAACGGCTTGAATTTTCGTCATTGATGAGGCTTTCAGCAGTGCTGAGAGTCGTTCATCATCGCTAAAAATGTCCGCCAGGGCTGTAATCATATTGATGTGTTCATCTCCCGAAAGCGCACACAGCATAATCACGACGTAAATAGGGTCATTCTCTTCCGAGCCAAAAGAAACGCCTTTTTTAATATGCAAAAGCGATAAACCATTTTTAATTGCACCTTGCTCCGGGCGAGCATGAGGCATCGCCAGACCAGGCGCTAAAACATAATAAGGACCAAGTTTTTCATGGCTGTTAAAAATGGCCTGAATATAATCTTCAGTAATCGCCTCTTTCGCCAATAAGGGTTGAGCCGATAACGTAATTGCCTGTTTCCAGTCACTGACTGAATCCACAATCTGGATATTTTCCGTTGGTAACCAGGTCGTGATCATAAATTCCCCGATAGCATTGAAAGTGAGCCTACTATAGTGGAATCTCTTCGCGGCTTACCGTGATCTTCATCTCAAAGTTAGCGCTAACACGGCAATAATGTTAAAATTCTTGTTACCGCTAACTTTGTTATCCATACTTATCATTACTTTGCAGTTGGGCAATGCGCAAAATGCCAAACATCATTTACAATGGCTGCCCAGTCAGGCGAAAGGAGGACACCAGTGCAGACGTTAGAAGCGGACGATAGCGCGAGAGAAAAACGCAGGAAAAACACCGGTAAAATTACGCTTGCTGAAGTGGCAAAACTGGTCGGCGTGAGCACGATGACCGTGTCACGCGCGTTACGCATGCCTGAAAAAGTGAATCCTGAACTGCGTACACGCATTGAAGCCGCAGTAAGCGAGCTGGGCTATGTGCCAAATCTGCAGGCCCGCAACCTTGCCTCTGCTGACTCCAGTCTGGTGATGGGCGTGGTTCCCTCTTTTTCCTCCCCGGGCTTTCTTGCCGTCTCCGAAACACTACAGACCGTGCTCACGACCCAGGGCTATAGCATGATGTTTATCGAGTCCGGTCAGGGTGGACAGAGTGAAGAAAAAGCTTTTGCGCAAATGCTCGCTTACAACCCGGCTGCGATTGTTCAATTCAATATTGATAACATCAGCAGTTGTTCGCAAATGATAAGTAACACCGGCGTGCCGGTGGTTGAGATTGGCGCCATCAATCGCGATGCGAGCTGGGTCAGCATTGGCGTTGACTATGCTGCTGCCATCAAAAAACTGGTCACATCGCTTGTACAGACCGGATATAAAAATATCGGCCTGCTTTGCACGGCTTCCAATAACATTATGTTTCGCCAGGTACTAAGCGGTTGGAACAGCGCGATGCTCTCCGTTAACCACTCCCCGCATCGCGTGGTGACCTCTCACCTGCCGGCAGGCATTACGACCGGCCTGAACCTGCTCGGCGATATTCGTATCACCTGGCCTGAGCTTGATGCGCTGATTTGCACATCCGATGAAATCGCCTGCGGTTGCATTATGGCCTGCCATGGCGCGGGGCAAAAAGTGCCCGACTCTCTGGCACTGGCAAGCCTGAGCGGGGGGACTCTTGCCGCCGTTTGCTCACCGGCGCTGACTGCCGTCGAATTCCCCTGGAGTGAAACGGGAACCCTCGCAGGACAAACATTGCTTGAGCTACTGGCGGGTAATTCGACGGATAAATTCATTGAATTACCCTCAGCGTTACAAGTTCGCGCCAGCACCAGAAAGCAGTAGTGTTGGCGACATATTTATTGATTTGTTATCCCGCCGAATACGGCAGGATAACTATGAGTAACTGGTTGTCCCCTGAATATGCGCAAGGCTGATTTCCTCTGCTGATAACACTACGTCCTGCCTGTTGGCTAAGCGTTCAATCGCAAGGTCGATAAAGCGGCGCACCCTGAGCGGTTGTGCGACGCGACTTCCGTAATACAAAAATAAGCTGTGTATATCGGCAATAGTCTCAGGTAACAACGGAACAAGCTGGCCCGTCCGGATATATTGTGCCGCCGTCAGCCCGGCCAGTTGCGCAATGACCTCTCCCATCAATACAGCATGTAACTCCAGCATCTCATCATTGGTCGACATGGCAGGGTTAACATGATGATCCTGCACATTGTCCCCGGACTTCACTGTCCAGGGGATCAGGCGCCCGGTTGCGGCATGGCGAAACACGCTACACCGGTGGGCGCTGAGATCGTGCAGCGTTTTCGGTACGCCATATTTACGCAAATAGGCTGGCGAAGCACAAATGATCAACTGTAGGGGGAACAAGCGACGGGCAATCAGCCCTTCCTGCGGCGAAACGCTGATACGAAAACCGACATCCACTCGCTTCTCAACCCAGTTAATTATCCCGTCATCAAGTTGCACATCGGGCTGAACTTCCGGGTAGAGTCGGCTGTATTCAATCAGCACGGGCTTAATAACCTGCTGAACAACTGAACGCGGACCGACGATACGCAACGGTCCGGCAAACTCCTCGCGCGTCTGTTGCACCGTCGCCAGCGCCTGTTGCAGCCCCATTAATGCAGGTTTTGCCGCTTCAAAGAAACGTTGTCCCTCCTCCGTTAATGACATATTTCGCGTGGTACGGTGGAACAACCTCACCCCCAGATGCGTTTCCAGTTGTTTTAAGGCTTTGCTCGCCGCCTGGGTGATATCTGCTGAGCATCTGCGGCTTTACTCAGGCTTCCCAGCTCAACCGTACGGACAAACGTCGTCATAGAGCGCAATTCATTAATCATGGTCGCTTCCACTTATTTACATCATTTAGTTGTAACTGATTCATCCAGTTACCGTCTAGTTGGTTGTAAATCATTTTCTTATAGTAGTGGCACTTCGCAAATATCAGGACTTAATTTCAGAGAGGCAGTGAGATGGATAACTTCAGTTTTTATAATCCGACCCGTATTGAGTTCGGCTCAGACAAAGAAAAGCTTATTGGCCAGATTCTGGCTGAACATAACGTCAAAAATGTCCTGCTGGCTTACGGCAGCGAGCGCATCAAACACGATGGCTTGTTTGCGACGATTAGCCAGAGCCTGACGCAGCATGGGATCCGCTATGTTGAGTTTGGCGGCATTGTCAGTAACCCGTTACTCTCTAAGGTTCGGGAAGGTATTCAGGCGGCGCGGGAACATCAGGTTGATGCGGTGTTGAGCGTGGGCGGCGGCTCGGTGCTTGATAGCGCCAAATCCATTGCGGCAGGTACCCTGTATGAGGGGGATGTCTGGGATCTGTTTATTGGTAAAGGGCAGATCAATGCGGCGTTACCGGTGTTTTCGATTATGACGCTTGCGGCAACCGGCAGCGAAATGAACAGCGGCGCCGTCATCACCAATGACGTCACCCGGGAGAAGTTTGCTCTTCACTCTGTACATACATTTCCGAAGGTCTCTGTCGTCAATCCGGCGCTGATGCAGACTGTTTCCCGTGATTATCTGGTCTATTCCGCCGCCGACATTATCGCCCATTCGATTGAAGGCTATTTCACCGCAGCGGTACAACCAAAAATCCAGTCGCGTCTGGTTGAGTCAGTGATTGCCACGGTACTGGAAACAACAGAAATGTTGTTAAAAGATCCGGGAGATTACAACGCCCGCGCCGAATTTGCCTGGGCGTCCACGCTGGCGCTAAATGGGCTGACTTATGCCGGGACCTCGGGCTTCAGCTACCCTAACCACATGATTGAACACTCACTTTCCGCGCTGTTTAACGTCCCGCACGGGGCGGGATTGTCGGTGGTCATGCCTGCGCGGATGAAGTGGTATCACAGCCAAAACCCGACACAGTTTGCGCGCTTTGCCCGGACGCTATTTGGTAAAGGAACCGCAGAAGAAGGCATTGCCGCGCTCGAAGCGTGGTTCGATAAAATTGGCACACCAACCCGTCTGTCGCAGTTAGGCATTACAGAGGCCGATATGCCAGCCATACTGGAAAACCTGAAAGGAAATACCCGCTGGTTTGGCCTGGCGGAGACCTATACTCAGGAAACACTGACCACCATTCTTAAACTGGCGTTATAACACGAAACCGCAAAGGTGTGCGCTGGCGAAAGAGCACGGCGCACATTCGCCCATGACATTGAGGTATTTTGCATGAAAGAAGTCATTGTTGTTATTGGCAGTGGGGCCATTGCCCAGGCGATTGCGCGAAGAGTCGGCGTGGGTAAGCATATTTTGCTGGCAGATATCAAATCCGAAAATACCCAGCAAGCTGAAAACACCCTGACCCGCGCAGGTTTCACGGTCAGTACCGCAATTGTCGATATCGCTTGCCGAAAATCCATACAGGATTTAGTCGAAATAGCGACCCGACATGGCGAAATTAAAGGGGTAATCAACACGGCGGGCTTATCCCCTTCACAGGCCAAAGCACAGGATATTCTGCGTGTGGATCTGTATGGCACTGCGGTGGTATTTGAAGAGTTCGGAAAAGTCATTGCACCGGGTGGCTCCGCCGTGGTGATTGGCTCTCAGTCCAGCCACCGCCTGAATATTGATGCGCTTTCACAGGCACAGGCTGATGCGCTGGCAACCCTGTCACCGGAGGCATTGCTGGAACTGCCGCTGGTTAAAGAAATTGATGACAGCCTGTACGCCTATCAAATCTCTAAACGCGGGAATGCGCTGCGGGTGGTGGCCGAGGCCGTAAAATGGGGAAAACGCGGGGCTCGCATCAACTGTATCAGCGCGGGGATTGTTTTCACCCCTCTGGCCTACGATGAACTGACCAGCGCTGAACGTGGCGATTTTTACCGAAACATGCTTGAAAAGTCACCTGCCGGGCGAGGCGGAACGCCGGATGAGATTGGCGCGTTAGCCGAGTTTCTGTTCGGGCCAGCGGGAACGTACATCAGCGGCAGCGATATTCTGATTGATGGCGGCGTGACGGCCTCTTATAAGTACGGAGAGCTCCGCCCCTGAATCGTTTTTGTTTACATAAAAAACTTCATTCTAAGTGGCCGAACGGGGCATCGCGGGATGTTTCGTTCGGCCATCAACTGCCGCGACCGTCTGCTTATTCGTAGTAGAAATCTTTTCATCGCTGTTTCAATTCTTTGTTCCCCTGTCCGCCACTCCGCCAGACACTTTCCCTGTTTCAGGCTGATCCGATCAGCGCCCGCAGCCAGAACCGACAGGCTGCACACCATTACGGTGCGGTTCATAACCTGCGTTCATCAGAGCGCGGAATCTTCCCTTTGCCGGGGTTCTCTCCGGTTGGGGAAGAACACCGGCTTCTTTCCATGAGGATAGCGATATGGACAGAAGCAACAATATTTACCAGAAAGTGACGGATGAAATTATCGAGGCACTACAACAGGGATGTCCGCCCTGGGTACGCCCCTGGCGGGATGGTGAACCGGTGTTCCCGATTAACGCCGCTTCCGGTCGGGCCTATCACGGCATCAACGTGCCGCTTTTATGGCGCAGCGCCGACAAAAACGGCTATGAAAATGATCGCTGGCTGACCTTCCACCAGGCCATTGAAGCAGGCGGTAATGTCCGCAAGGGTGAGAAATCCTCGCTGGCGGTGCTGTATCTGCCGCAGGAAAAAGAGGTGCTGGACAGCAACGGTGCGCCCGTAGCGGATAAAGATGGCAACCCGCAGGTTCGCCATTTTGCGCTCGTACGGGAGTTCCGGTTGTTTAACGTGGCACAGTGTGAAGGACTGCCTACCGCCTTTTTCGAGCCGATAGCCCAGGTTGATGCGCCACAGGAGACGGCAGAAGCGATCAGGCGATACTCCGGGGTGCCGGTTATCCACCGCCGCCAGCAGCGGGCATATTACTATCCTTCGCGGGATATTGTCGTGCTGCCGCATCCGGAACAGTTCGAGAGTCAGGCGCACCAGAATTACCTTACCGGCTGAGATATTTGCCGGGGCGGGATTATCATCTGCATCCCGTCGCCGCCGGATGCCTGCTCCCTTCTCTCCTGCCGGAGGCGGTTTTACGCTGGCTGGCGGAATCGCCAGATCTGTTCGCCGCTTTTCTTTATGCGCTCACCGGGCATCCCGATAAATCAGGGGCCATTGGCGAACTGGTACAACAGGCTGACTGCGCCTCGGTCTCCGCCAGCCTGGGCGGCGATATCAACACCGCACTGAACCAGCCTCGCCCTGCTCTGCCGCAGCAGTGCCTTATCGGGATCCGCTGGTTATTGCAGCATGAGCTGGCGCTCAACCGTCAGGCGTGCGGTTCCGATGGCTGGCTTACCGATGACGCCTTATGGCTGGTGAGCAAGACCTGCGCCGATAAGCTAAGAGCCTGGCTACTGCAACATGGGGTGAATGGCGTACCGGATAACAATAGCCGACTGTTTGACGAACTACTGGCGCAACGGTTGCTGCTGCCAAACGGCGATCGAGCCATCTGGCGCTGTGATATACGTGATGCCACTGGCTGGACGCCAGGCACGCCGCTGACGCTACTGAAACTGTCTCCCGCCACCCTCTGGCCGGACGTCTCGCTGCGACCTCACGTCTTTCAGGGGGAAGTCATCCCGGAAATGGTGTCCGGCAATACGAATGGAAATGCTGACGCTGATTGCGAACCGCTCCCGCAAAAAGCGCCAGCAATACCGGAACAGGGGGAAAATGTGACAACGGAGAATCCCTTTTTCGCCTGGCTCAAAGCTGGGATCGCCACCGGCTCGCTTACACTGAATGCTGCTCGTTCACTGGCGCATCTTGTGGACGGTAAGCTGTTTCTGGTGTCACCGGGCATTTTTAAGCAGTACCACAAAGAAACCCGTGGCGATGCGGGCGATAAATGGACACAGACGCAAAAAGACTTTCAGAAACTCAAACTTCACCTGCGCGGTGAGGACGGTATCAATATCTGGAACTGTACGGTAAAGCTTCAACAAGGTTAATTCCTTCAGGGCCATACCGCCCGATAGTCAGCGTTTCACGGCGGTTATTGATTCGGTAATCGTACCGGAATGTCACCGAACCCGCAGGCGTAACCAAAACATACAGACCATCACGATCTGCAATTTTGTAGTTTTTCTCTCTGGCTTTCAGATGCTTAAGCTTAGTATCAGTCAGCATGACGGTATCCTCTGCTCAAATCTACCGTCATTTCGGGGAAGCTGTGACGGTATAATCCGCAATTTACCGCAACCGCTTTTTGTTGAATACGTCAAAAATACCGTCAGAAAAGTGATGCTTTCTGCTGTGGCGGGAGATGGTCAGAATGAGAGACTGGCGCTGTAAGCCGCGCCAGCTCTGTGTTTATCCGTGGTTACCTTGCGTAATCAGGAAACCAGTACCGATTAGTGCTTCACAATATACATCGTGCGGCTGTAGGCCACGTCTTCCGGATTGGTGATCGGGTATCCTTTTAACCACGGCTTGATCAGGCGGCCGTTGGTATACTGATAGATTGGCGCAATGGGCGCTTTGGCCATGATGATTTTCTCTGCCGCGTTGTAATCATCGTTACGCGCTTTTTCCGAGGTTTCCTGCGCCGCCTGGGCGAGGATCTTATCGTAAGCCGGATCGTTAAAGCGCGAAATATTGCCCGTATGGGTTGATGTGAGCAGCGACAGGAAGGTCGACGGCTCGTTGTAATCCCCTACCCACGATGCGCGAATGACGTCAAAATTACCGGTATTACGGCTATCGATATAGGTCTTCCATTCCTGGTTTTGTAGCTTCACATCCACACCGAGATTTTTCTTCCACATCGACGCCACGGCGATGGCGATCTTCTGGTGATTTTCCGACGTGTTGTACAGCAGCGTCAGCTTCAGCGGACGGTCCGGGCCATATCCTGCCGCCGATAGCAGCGCTTTAGCCTGGGCATTCAGCTCGGCCTGGCTCATGCTCTCAAACTGCGAAGGCTGCGGGGTAAAGCCTGCGGTAACGTCAGGGGTGAACCGCCAGGCCGGTTTCTCACCGGTGCCGAGGATCTTCTCCGCCATAATCCGCCGGTCGATGGTCATACTTAACGCCAGACGCACGCGTTCATCGGCGGTTGGCCCTTTCTGGGTATTGAAGGCGTAATAATAGGTACCTAACTGCGGCGGCGTGTAGACCTGTCCGGGAATATCCTTCAGCAGTTTCTGATACATATTTTTCGGGAAGGATTCGGTGATATCAATATCACCCGCCAGATAACGTTTGGTCGCCGACGATTCCTGGTTAATCGGCACGAAAGTCACCTGCTTAATCACCGTTTTGGCGTTATCCCAGTACTGTGTATTCGGCACGACGACCAGTTTCTCATTCACCACCCGGTCTTTCAGCACATAGGCGCCGTTGCCGATAAGGCTGCCCGGGCGCGTCCAGTTAGCGCCGCTTTCGACATTCGCTTTTTGCACCGGGTAGAACGCAAAGCTTGCGGTCAGGTTGCTGAACCACGGCAGCGGTTTATCCAGCTGCACGCGGAGCGTGTGGGCATCGACCGCAGTCACACCGAGAGTGTCCTGCGCCGCTTTACCATCAATAATTTTTTGCGCATTACTGATACCCGCTAAGGCGGCAAACCAGGCGAATGGCGAAGTGGTTTTCGGATCCACCAGACGCTGCCAGCTATAGACGAAATCCTGCGCCGTCACCGGAGAACCGTCGGACCAGCGCGCGTTATCGCGCAGGGTAAAGGTCCAGACGCGGTTATCGTTGCTCTGCCAGCGGGTCGCCACGCCAGGGATGATATTGCCCTTCGCATCCTGGTTTACCAGCCCTTCGAACAAATCGCGGATAACCTGAATTTCCGGCAGGCCGACGGCTTTAGCGGGATCTAATGAAGCGGGCTCGTCTTTTATATGGCGTACCAGCTGCTGTTTTTCAGCTAATACGGTTCCTGGAGGCACATCCGCCGCCCAGGCAAGAGAAGAAACGCTGGCTAACCACAGCGCGCCGCATGTCAATGTGACAGGATACTTCATGAGATCCCCTTTTAAATGAACAAACCAGTGCTGGCAGAGCGATAATTATTTGTTTCCCCACCTGAAATTGCAAACGGCTTATGATAGAAAATTGACATGACGAGTTTTTTCGCCAGAGAAGGAAAGCGTTTGATTCCGGGACGCTTTTCTACAACACTGCTAACAATAACCTGATGACAGGATACCCTATGCCCGTTTCACGTCCTCGCCCCCTGCGCGGCGCTTTCCCGCCAGGTACGCAACGTTACGGCCAGTCGCATCTCGGCGCGCCGTTGCTGTGGTTCCCCGCTCCGCTGGCTGATAGCCGCAGCGGTCTGATTATCGCCGGCACGCACGGCGACGAAAACTCGTCGATCGTCACCCTCTCCTGCGCGTTGCGCACGCTAAAACCGGAGCTGCGTCGCCATCACGTGGTATTAACGGTCAACCCTGACGGCTGTCAGCTAGGGTTACGCGCCAACGCCCGCGGTATCGATCTCAATCGAAACTTCCCGGCCGCTAACTGGAAGGCGGGAGAAACGGTGTATCGCTGGAATAGCGCAGCCGAAGAGCGTGATGTGGTACTGCTGACCGGGGAAAAACCGGGTTCGGAGCCCGAAACCCAGGCGCTGTGCCAGCTGATCCACCAGATCCATCCGGCGTGGGTAGTCTCCTTCCACGATCCGCTGGCCTGCATTGAGGACCCCGGCCACAGCGAGCTGGGACAATGGCTCGCCGGGGCCTTTAATTTACCGCTGGTAGGCAGCGTCGGTTACGAAACGCCGGGCTCTTTTGGCAGCTGGTGCGCCGATATCGGCCTGCCGTGCATTACCGCCGAATTTCCGCCCGTCTCCGCCGACGAAGCGACAGAAAAGTACCTCGCGGCGATGACCGATTTACTGCACTGGCACACTCACAGATGAAGCACGCCGGTGCTGAACTGCAGCGCCGGCTCCACATCCACCGCCAGCCACGTCGGACCATCGAGATCCGCGAAACGGGCCAACGGCGCCAGCGGCAGCGCGGCGGAAATGGCCCGTGAAGTACAAAGCATACAGCCCAGCATCCTCTTATATCCCAGCCGTTCAGCCTCCTGCGCCAATAGCAATGCCTCGGTCAGACCACCGGTTTTATCCAACTTAATGTTGACCATTTCGTAGCGACCCTGCAGAGCCGGCAGGCTTTCCCGCGTATGACAGCTCTCATCGGCGCAGATCGGCAGCGGATGAATAAAGTTTTCCAACGCCTCATCGGCGCCGGCCGGTAACGGCTGCTCCAGCATCGCCACGCCAAGATCGGCCAAAAGCTGACAGCGCGCCGCCAGACCTTCTCCACGCCACGCTTCGTTAGCATCAACGATCAACGTCGCCTGCGGCACCGCGTCGCGAATAGCAACCAGCCGCTCGCTAATCAAATGATCGTCGAGCTTGACCTTCAGCAGCCGCGCGCCTTTCTCCCACAGCGCGGCGGCGCTGGCCGCCATCTGCTCCGGCGTGCCGATAACCACGGTTTGCGCCGTCACCACTTCGCGCGGCAGGTTGACGCCAAGCAGCTGCGGCAACGTTTTCCCCGCGCGGCGCGCCTCCAGATCCCACAGCGCGCAGTCAACGGCATTGCGCGCGGCTCCTGCCGGCAGTAGCTGTTGTACCTGCTCGCGGGTGGCGCCGCGCTCAAGCTGCTCGCCGATCGCCATAATCTGCGCCATCACCGAGGCGATGCTTTCCCCGTAGCGCGGATAAGGCGTACATTCTCCGGCCCCTTTTACGCCATCCTCTTCTATTTCCACCACCACCACTTTGGCCTCGCTGCGGCTGCCGCGAGAGATAACAAACGGCGTGTGTAGCGGCCATGATTCTTCAAAAACTCGAAGGTTGCGCATTCCCTGGGCCTCTTAGGTAAATGTTAAATAGAGTTTGCCGTGTTGCTGGCTGATGTCATACACTAACTACGACGTTAACTATATGTAAACAGGAAGATAACCATGTCGCAAACCGTACATTTCCAGGGTAACCCAGTGTCTGTTCAGGGCTCCATTCCGCAGGCTGGCGCGAAGGCGCAGCCGTTTACGCTGGTCGCCAAAGATCTCTCTGACGTCACGCTGAGCCAATACGCTGGTAAACGTAAAGTACTGAATATTTTCCCAAGCATCGATACCGGCGTCTGCGCGGCATCGGTTCGCAAATTCAACCAACTGGCTTCTGAGCTGAACAACACCGTCGTGCTGTGCATCTCCGCTGACCTGCCGTTCGCGCAGTCCCGTTTCTGCGGCGCAGAAGGCCTGAGCAATGTGATCACCCTGTCTACCCTGCGCGCGCCGCAGTTCCTGGCAGATTATGGCGTTGCTATCTCCGCAGGCCCGCTGGCCGGTCTGGCAGCACGTGCAGTCGTTGTTCTCGATGAAAACGACCAGGTGGTTTACAGCCAGCTGGTTAACGAAATCACCGAAGAGCCGGATTACGATGCGGCACTGGCTGCGCTGAAAGCGTAATCGCTTCCCTTCTGTTATCAAGCCTCCTTCAACGGGGGCTTTTTTCTTTGCGCGGCGCATAGCGCGAAATTAACCGCGCGGTGGCCGGGCCGGTGAGCAATATGGTAAACAGGCGCAGCGTTTGCATCGCCATGATAAAAGACATATCCGCCCGGGTACCGACGGCGATTATCGCCACCGTATCCAGGCCGCCGGGGCTGGTCGCCAGATAGGCGGTGAGAAAATCCAGCGGCAGCAGGTGCGTTAACGCTAAAGCCATCAGCGCGCACAGCGCGATCAGGCCGACGATGGCGGCGATGATTTGCGGTAGCGTCTTCAGCGCCAGCATAAAAATCTCGCGATTAAACTGCAGGCCAACCGTCCAGCCAAGCGCGGTATACGCCAGCACCAGTAACCATTCCGGTAGCTCCAGCAATAGCATGCCTTCGCCCTGGGCCAGCGCACCGGCCAGCATCGGTAACAACATTGCCCCGGAAGGGATGCGTAAACGTAACCCTAACCAACCGGCGACCGCAGTCAATAGCAACGTTAACGGTAGATTAAAAGTCAGCGGCGGGAACCAGACGATATCCTGGGTCATTTCCTGCGCCTCGCCGCCGAGCGCCAAACGCACCACCATTACCGCCGCGCCGACCACGAACAGTACCCGCAGATACTGCATCAGGGCCACCAGACGAACGTCGGCGCCATACTCTTGCGCCATCACCACCATCGCCGAAGCGCCGCCCGGCGAGCTTCCCCACGCGCCGGTTGCACCGGGCAGCGAGCTGTAACGCACCAGTAGCCAGCCGGTCAACGCGCTGATGGCCAACGTGGAAAGGAGGATAATCAATACTATCGCCCAGTTGGCGGCCAGAACGCCAAAAATCGACGGGGTTAGCGCGCGGGCGATCATGCAGCCGATGATAGCCTGAGCGGCGATAAAGAAAGGACGAGGGAGGCGAATCGTGGCGCCGCGCAAACTCAGGATAATTCCGGCGATAAGCGGGCCAAGCAGCGGCGCGGCAGGAAGGTGGAGCCAGAACAGCACAAAGGAGAGCACGGCGGAGAGTGCCAGTAATATCATCCACTGAGGCCAATCCCGTTGCAGCACCAACCGTCACCTTCCCGGAAAAAGAATAATAAAATAAGTATATACAGAATTATCGCTGAAAAAACGCCGATAATTGCGGCCGCGCCGAGCCGGCCGCAAGCAGTGATTTACTCTTCGCCTTTCTTCTGACTCAGACCATACTCGCGCAGCTTGTTAGCAATCGCGGTATGCGAAACGCCGAGACGTTTGGCTAATTTACGCGTGCTGGGGAAGCTGCGATACAACTGGGTCAATACCGAACGCTCAAAGCGGCGGGTAATATCGTCGAGCGATCCTTCCATCGCCTCTTCGCCAACCGGCAACGACGACACATCGTGATCTGGCAGCAGGATGTCCTGCGGACGCAGTTCGAAGCCATCAAGCTGGGTTAACGCCCGGTACACTGCGTTTTTCAACTGACGCACGTTGCCCGGCCAGCTATAGCGGGTCAACACGGTATTAAGGTCGGCAGAAAGTTTTGGCCGCGGGATACCCTGCTCGTCGGCAAAGCGCGCGACGAACAGTTCGGTGAGCGGCATGATGTCCTGCGGACAATCACGCAGCGGCGGCAGGTTCAGCGTCAGCACATTCAGACGATAATAAAGATCTTCGCGGAACAGCCCTTTCTGCACCAGTTCGACGAGATTTTTTTGCGTCGCGCAGATAACCCGAACATCGACATGCACTTCGTGATCTTCACCGACGCGACGGAAAGTACCATCGTTGAGAAAGCGCAACAGCTTCGTTTGCATGCCAGGCGACATTTCGCCTATCTCATCCAGCAGCACAGAGCCGCCGTTGGCCTGCTCAAAGAAACCTTTTTTCCCCTGCGACGCATCGCCGAATAGCTCGCTCTCCACCGCATTTTCCGGAATCGAACCGCAGTTCAGCGCCAGATACGGTTTGCTGGCGCGCGGGCTGGCCAGATGGCAGGCATGGGCCAGCAGATCTTTACCGGTACCGGTATCGCCGACAATCAGCAACGGGGCGCTAAGCATCGCCAGCTTGCGGGCCTGTTCTACGACGTGGCGCATTTTCGGCCCAACGGCGAGGATCTGGCTGAAGGCGCTGGTATCCTGGGTCGTTAGCGTTTGCAGTTGACGCCCCATACGTACGGTGGAGCGCAACATCACCACGGCGCCGGTCAGCACGCGTTCGGCGTGTTCGCCTTCCAGATACACCGGCGTTACTTCCAGCATAAAGTTTTGGCCATTCACGACCACATGCTCGGTATGCGACTCCAGCGGGTTACCTTCCAGCCAGCGCTGCAGGTTGAAATCAGTAATGAGCTGCGCCACCGGATGGCTGCGTAAACGAGCCTGAGTTTGACCAAACAGCTGGCAGCTGGCCGGGTTGGCAAGTTCTACTTTGCCTTTGGCATCCAGCGACAGCACCGGTTCCGGCATTGCCACCAGCAGCGCGCTCAGCGCCAGATGTTCCCGCTCTGACGGCATCCACGCCACGGTTCGAACATCGGTTACGCCGGAGATACGGCGGATTTCCGCCATTAAACTGCTGAAACTGGCGAACTCCAGCTCGGCGAAATTAAGATAGATTCGGCCAATCGGGTCGATATCGATACCGCGCAGATCAATACCGCGCAGCACCAGCAAATCGAGTAATTCACGGGTCAGACCAAGACGGTCCTGACAAAAGACTTCCAGACGCATAGGAGTTTTCACCCTAAAAAGGCCAATGACGGATGAATGATAGGACAGATATGTGCTTACGGGAAGATAGCTGTCAACAATTATTGACAGTATGGCGGAAAAATGGGCTTTATGCCGTAAAGTTATGCGGGCATTTCTTTTGCGTTATGGCTCGCATGGCTCAGAGAGCGCACAGAAGGCTCTGGTCGCCAGGGGTTTTCGGAGGCGGCGCGTTGCGCCTTCTCCGGGCTACCAAATCGCGCAGCGCTGTAGCCCCGGTAAGCGGCAGCGCCACCGGGGGATCCAGCGTGGTGAATAAATTAACAGCAGGCCGCACGAACCGTAGATACTGTTATCGGTTTGCAACTTTTTTAAGGGGGTTTCCCAGAGGCGGCGCGTTGCGCCTTCTCTGGGCTACCAAATCGCGCAGCGCTGTAGCCCCGGTAAGCGGCAGCGCCACCGGGGGATCCAGCGTGGTGAATAAATTAAAGGCAGGTCGCACGAACCGTAGGCCGGGTAAGGCGCAGCCGCCACCCGGCATTTACCCTTGCCGACGTTATTTCTCCGCGCCGGTTTTGCTTTTCTGAAGCGTCTCTTTCAACTGGCCGATCAGCTCTCGGCGGAAATCGCCGAGCCGCGGTTTATCATCCGCGATCCACGGCAGCGGACGACACAGCTCCATCGCTTTAATCCCCAAACGGGCGGTCAACAACCCGGCGCCGATACCCTGGGCGGCGCGCGCCGACAGGCGGGCCGCCAGATCCTGCGACATCCAGTCCATTCCGACTTCGCGCACCAGTTCGCTGGCGCCGGCAAAGGCGATATTCAGCAACACCAGGCGGAATAAACGCAGGCGGCTATAATAGCCAAGTTCAATACCGTAGAGGGTGGCGATACGGTTAATCAGCCGCAGGTTACGCCAGGCGATAAACGCCATATCCACCAGCGCCAGCGGGCTGACGGCGATCATCAGCGTCGATTCCGCCGCCGAACGGCTGATTTCCCGCCGCGCCTGCGCGTCCAGCACCGGCTGCACCAGTTGCGCGTACAGGCTCACCACTTCGCGATCGTTTTGCGTTTCATGGATGGCCGCATACCAGCGCTGCAGCGCCGGATGCGATTGATCCAGCCCGGCCTGCTGCGCCAGCTTCTCACAGAACGCGCGCCCTTTGCCCACCGCGTGGCTATGCATCAGATCCCGCGCTTCATCGCGTTCGTGCGCGCGCTGGCGCAGCCGCCACAGGCGACGCCATTCGGTCGCTACCGATCCCACACCCGCGCCGACAATCAGCGCCCCGGCCGCACAGCCGCCAAGCGCAATCCAGTCCTGAGTCTGCCAGGCCGTCACCGTCCACTGCACGCCCTGCGCCACCACGCTAATGCCAAAAATCGCCAGCCCGGCGCTAACCATCCGTCGCCACAGGCTGCGTTTCGGGCGCAGTACCGATTCCACCACCGCTTCGGCGGCCCCCTCCTCTTCAGCGACCATTTCAGGCAGCATCGGAGCGAAGGTTTGCGCATCGGCCGCGTCAAAGGCGCGGGCCGATTTTAAGGTCTGACTCTTTTCCGTTTCCAGTGGGCCATCGAAATCGATCCGCGGTTTTATCGGCTCGCTCATCGCAATTTATCTCCAATCAAAAATTCCAGCGCCGCGTCGAGGCGTATATGCGGCAGCGGTTTATCGACATCCATCGCTCTCGGGCGGAAGTTCTCAAACTGGAAGCCCTGCTGTTCCCAGAAGGCCTGACCCGGCAGCCGCGCCGGCACCTCGCCTGGGAAAATAGTGAGCGGCTGCCCATCGCTCAGACGATCGCCACGCAGCGCCGGGATCTTCTCGCCGTTAACCTCGATAAGCCCGCCCTGGGTGGCCTGAATGGACGCCAGCCCCAGACAATCCATGCTGATGCCCTCAAAGGCGGCATTCTGCCAGGCGTCCTGAATCAGTTGCTGAAGTAGCGACACCATGTTGCCGTGCTGATCGACGGTCACGTGATCGGCTTTGGTGGCGGCGAACAGTAGCTTGTCGATAACCGGTGAAAACAGGCGACGGAACAGCGTTCGCTGGCCGTAATGGAAACTTTGCATCAACTGGGTCAGCGCCAGACGCATATCGTTAAACGCCTGCGGCCCGCTGTTTAACGGCTGCAGGCAGTCCACCAGTACAATCTGGCGGTCAAAGCGCAGGAAGTGGTCTTTATAAAAGCCTTTCACCACTTTCTCGCAGTAGTATTTGAAACGCTCGCGCAGCATCCCCGCATTGGTGTGTTTATCTGCCTGCGCCAGCCTGGCTTCGCCAGCCGCATCGACATCCGGCCAGGGGAAAAACTGCAGCGCCGGCGCACCCGCCATGTCGCCAGGAAGCACAAACCGCCCCGGCTGAATAAAGTGCAACCCCTCGCGCTTGCAGGCGTGCAGATAATCGGTCCAGGCGGCGGCGATCTCCGCCAGCCGGGTTTCGTCGGCGGGCGCCAGCGGATCGAGCCCCTCGCACAGCTGCCGCCAGCGGGCAGACCACTCTCCGCGCTGCCCCTGTAACAGCCCGGTCATCTGCCGCGACCAGCTTAAATAATCTTGCGCCAGCATCGGCAGGTCGAGCAGCCATTCGCCCGGATAATCCACGATTTCCAGATACAGGGTTGAGGTGTCTTTGAAATGACGTAGCAGAGAATCGTTAGAGCGATAGCGCAGTGCGAGGCGAATTTCGCTCACCCCGCGGGTTGGCGTCGGCCAGGCCGGGGGCTGGCCATAAAGCTGCGCCAGGCCTTCATCATAGGTAAAACGCGGAATGCCGAAATCACGCTGCGGAACCCGTTTCACGCCCAACAGACGTTCTTCGCGCGCCGCGCTCAGCAGCGGCAACCGGGCCCCGGCGTGGATATTCAGCAGTTGATTAACCATCGCGGTGATAAAAGCCGTTTTACCGCTACGGCTTAGCCCGGTTACGGCAAGACGTAAATGCCGGTCAACCCCGCGGTTGACCAGCGCATTGAATTCAGTTTTGAGTCGCTTCATCGCCAGTCCGTTATGCCCAGAAGGAATGTCGTTTAATGATAAGCTAAATAGATGGGGATAATCAGGGTCAATATAAAGCGCGCCGGTATTCCTCCCCCTGAGGAATTATTTCATTCCGCGGGCAAAACGATTGGCCAGCCGACTGAGCAGCGGCTCAAGCGCTACCGCCAGCAACATTTTCAGCGGCCGACGCGCCACCGATTTCACCGCCCAACCGGCAACGCCCGCCGGGCCGTAACGCAGCGCGGTCAGCAGCACCAGCTTACCGGCGATCTTAAGACCCGGTTTCACTTTTTGCCCTGCCTGTTGCCATTTCATATTCATGCGTTGCCTCGTGGTTATATGGAAAAAGTTTTACAGTTGACGAAAACGGCTGCGCAGCGTGAAGGTATCGGAGGTGATATAACGCTCCATATCACGCAGGCGCTGTTCGCCGGAAGCCAGTTCGGCATCCACGGCGGCCAGTAAATCACCATTGCTCGGCCCTTTTTCGCCGTACAGTTCGCTATCCGGTATCGGATCCAGCGCGAAAGTCAGAATGATGTAGGCCACCAGCACGAAAAAGAAGAGGCCAAAAATCATCGCCAGCACGGTTATCAGACGCACCAGCTTCACCGGCACATCCAGGTGCTGCGCAATACCGGCGCAGACCCCCTTCACCATTCCGCGCTGCGGAATGCGCCACAGTTTTTTATTAAAGTCCAATCCGGCCATTATTTGTCTCTCCAGTTCGGATGTTCCGCATCAAGGATCGCTTCCAGCGCCTGAATACGCTCGCGCATCCGTTTCGCCTCATCGGTCAGCTGCAGCAGGCGCTGCTGTTCGTTCTGGGTTAACGCCCCGTCCGCCGAGCGATTGTTGTAGTGCAGCCATAACCAGACCGGCAACACGAACAGCACAAACAGCGTGAGCGGGATGGCAAGAAAAAGCATGCTCATGTGTACTCCTTACAGGTGGTGAGCCGCGGCGCAACACCGCGCCGCGCAATATGCATTACTGGTTATTCTGATTCATTTTGGCTTTCAGCGCCGCCAGTTGCTCGCTGATTTCATCATCCGCTTTCAGTTCGGCAAACTGCTGATCCAGCGATTGTTGTTTGCCAAAACGATGGCTCTCCGCCTCGGCTTCCATTTGGTCAATGCGGCGTTCGAAAGACTCAAAACGCGCCATCGCTTCATCCATTTTACCGCTATCCAGCTGGCGGCGAACATCACGCGAAGAGCTGGCCGCCTGATGGCGCAGCATCAGCGCCTGCTGACGAGCGCGGGTTTCGCTGAGCTTATTCTCCAGCTCGCCAATCTCTTTTTTCATTCGCGCCAGGGTTTCATCCACCAGTTGCGCTTCGTGCTCCAGACTGCCGATAAGGTCAGTCAGCTTCTGTTTTTCGATCAGCGCCGCACGCGCCAGATCTTCTTTCTCTTTACGCAGGGCCAGCTCGGCCTTTTCTTGCCATTCCAGTTGCTGCGCCTGCGCCTGTTCGATACGGCGGGTCAGCTGTTTCTTTTCCGCCAGCGCGCGGGCGGAGGTAGAACGCACTTCAACTAGCGTGTCTTCCATCTCCTGAATCATAAGACGGACCAGCTTCTGCGGATCCTCCGCTTTCTCCAGCAGGGAGTTGATGTTGGCGTTCACGATGTCGGCAAAGCGAGAAAAAATACCCATAATTTCAATCCTCATAGTTCTGATAGCAGGCAGCGGCCTGTGCAGTAGTTAATACAAATGGCGTGCCAACTTTTTATCTTGTTGATTTTAAACAAGGTGGTTGAGGAATGGCCGCCTGCTTGCTACAGTGAGTTGGTGAATCACACTACTTAATGGCGAAATTCATCATGGCGGAATACAAGGATAACCTGCTTGGCGAGGCAAATAGCTTTCTGGAGGTGCTCGAGCAGGTCTCGCAGCTGGCGCCGCTGGATAAACCGGTGCTGGTGATCGGCGAACGCGGGACCGGCAAAGAGCTCATTGCCAACCGACTGCACTTTCTCTCTTCGCGCTGGCAGGGGCCGTTTATTTCGCTCAACTGCGCGGCGCTGAATGAAAACCTTCTCGATTCCGAATTGTTTGGTCATGAAGCTGGCGCCTTTACCGGCGCCAGCAAACGGCATCCGGGGCGCTTTGAACGTGCCGACGGCGGCACGCTGTTTCTCGATGAGCTGGCCACCGCTCCGATGCTGGTGCAGGAAAAATTGCTGCGGGTAATTGAATACGGCGAACTCGAACGCGTCGGCGGCAGCCAGCCGCTGCAGGTTAACGTGCGGCTGGTGTGCGCCACCAACGCCGATCTGCCCAAAATGGTCGAGGAGGGTCATTTCCGCGCCGACCTGCTCGACCGGCTGGCGTTTGATGTCGTGCAACTACCGCCACTGCGCGAGCGCCAGAGCGACATCATGCTGCTTGCCAACCAGTTTGCCATTCAGATGTGCCGCGAACTGGGGCTCCCTCTGTTTCCCGGCTTTAGCGAGCGAGCCGTCGACACGCTGCTTGCATACCGCTGGCCGGGCAATATTCGTGAGCTGAAAAACGTGGTTGAACGTTCAGTTTACCGCCACGGCAGCAGTGATAGCGAGCTGGATAATATCATTATCAACCCATTTAACAGCGCCGCTCCTGCGCCTGCTCCGGTCGCCGAACATGCGCTTCCCGCGTTGCCGCTGGACCTGCGCGCCTTTCAGCTGGAGCAAGAAAAAAGCCTGCTGCAGTCAAGCCTGCAGCAGGCGAGGTACAATCAAAAGCAGGCGGCGGAGCTGCTGGGGCTTACCTACCACCAGCTACGCGCATTACTGAAGAAGCATCAGCTATGAGGGACGCGCGGCAGCATCGCCGCGCTGACCAGCATTGAGCCTAAACACAGCGCGGCGTTAAACCACAGCGCGTACTGCGCGGCGCTGGCCATCCCCAACGGCAGGAACAGCGCGAAAAGTGACGCCGTCACGGCAATACCCATCGCGCCGCCAAGCGAGCTTCCCATCTTATAAACCCCTGATGCGACTCCGATTTTGTTCTCCGGCGCATTGGCGACGGCGGTATCGGTCGAAGGCGTGGCATAACAACCAAGACCGAGGCCAAACAGAATATTGCTGAAGAAGACGGTCCCGATATACAGCGACTTATCGAGGAAGGTACAGGAGATCAGCAGAATACCGATAGCGGTAAACACCGGCCCGGTCATCATCGGCAACCGCGCGCCATAGCGCTGGAGCAGTTTTTCTCCGACGCGAATCATCGCCAGTACCGTCACCAGATAACCCAGCGTCATCATGCCGGTTTCCAACGGGGTGAGATGATGCCCCTGCTGTAGCCAGATGCTGGTGATCATCATCGTGCCGATAGCGCCATTAAGCATGAAGTTCGACAGCACCGCCGCGCCGTAGGCCCGGTTGCGAAATAAAGCGAAGTCGATTAGCGCCGCTTCACCTTTACGCAAACCGCTACGGATAAACAAACCACCCGTAATTACCGCGCCGCCCAGCATCGACAGCGATAAGCCACTGCTCCAACCCCATTGATGACCCTTGCTGATAAACAGATTAAGCAGCACCAGCGAAGCAATCAGGCTTAATAATCCGCCCACATCCAGCTTATGCCGATCGGCGCTGGCGCTGCGGCTCTCCGGGGTGCCACGTAGCAGCAATAATGCCAACAGCGCCACCGCAATCGAAAACACGAAGATCCATCGCCAGCCAAGACCGGTGGCAATCGCGCCGCCGACAAACGAGCAAAGCCCGCTGCCGCCCCAGGAGCCAATGACCCAGAAACTCACCGCCCGCTGCCGCGCCCTACCTTCATACCAGGTTTTGATCAGCGCCAGCGTCGCCGGCATAATGCAGGCCGCCGAGAGCCCCTGCAGGATACGGCCGGTGATAAATAGTCCCGGCCCCTGCGACGCCGCCAGAAACGCGCTACCGATAATACTCAGCGCCAGGCCGAGATAGGTCATCCGCACCCTGCCGAATTTATCCGCCAGCCCGCCGCTGGCCACCACAAAACAGCCGCTGAATAAAGCGCTGAGACTCACCGCCAGGGTTAACGTCTCCAGTGAAATATCGAGGCTGCTTTTCATCGCCGGAACAACATTGATAACCGATTGCGCAAACAGCCAGAACGTCAGCACGCTGAGCACAATACCCGCCAGCAGGCGATCGCTGCCGACGAACTGAGATTCGCTTAACGATACAGAACTCATAATCGGGTCCCCCCGTCGCGATAGGTTAACGCAGATAGCGTTCCGTCAGGCCGCACCACAGCGCCGCACCGGTAAGCAGGATTTGATCGTTAAAATCGTATCCCGGGTTATGCACCATACAGCGGTCGGCTTCATCACCCGCGCCGATAGTGAAGTAGCAACCGTTTGGATTGCTCTCCAGCATGAAGGCGAAATCTTCGCTGCCCATAAATGGATTCACGGTACCAACCTGTTCTTTGCCAAACAGCGAGGTCGCCACTTCACGGACAAGCTCATTAGCCGCCGGATCGTTACGTAAAACCGGGCTGCCGTTGACGTGGGTTAAGGTAGCGCTGGCGTTAAAACTTTCTGCCTGAGCGACCGCAATATCGTGAATGCGCTGCAGCACCGTCTCGCGCACCTGCTGGTTAAGGGTACGGACCGTCAACTTCATCAATACCTTATCGTTGATGATGTTCGGCGCGTGACCAGCCTGAATGCTGCCGACGGTGACTACCGCAGGTTCAAATGGCGTGATGTTGCGTGAAACGATCGATTGCAGCGCGAGGGTAATGTGGCAGGCAACCAGCGTCGCGTCGACGGTATGTTCCGGTACCGCGCCATGGCCGCCAACGCCCTTCACTTCGATATGCAGCGTATCGGAAGAGGCCATCATCGCGCCGTCGCGCAGGCCGATTTTGCCCAGTTTCTGGCCCGGCATGTTATGCAGGCCAAAGATGGCGTCGCAGGGGAATTTTGTGAACAGGCCATCTTCGACCATCACCCGTCCGCCGTACAGCAGTTCTTCTGCCGGTTGAAAAATTAACTGCAGCGTACCGTTAAACTGACGCGTGCGCGCCAGATATTCCGCCGCATACAGCAGCGTGGTGGTGTGACCGTCATGGCCGCAGCCGTGAAAACGCCCGTCGACCTGGCTTGCCCATGCTTTACCGCTCATTTCCTGCATCGGTAGCGCATCCATATCCGCGCGCAGACCCAAACGTTTTTCGCCGTAGCCGACTTTCAGCGTCCCGACCACGCCGGTACCGGCGAGGCCGCGATGCACTTCATACCCCCACTCAGCAAGCAGCCGGGCGACTTCATCGCTGGTTTTATGTTCTTCAAAGCCAATCTCGGGCTGTTGGTGGAAGCGGCGACGTAACGCCACAAACTGCGCTTCATTAACTTGCAAAGATTCAATCAATGGATGTGTCATTTTTATTATTCCTGTGTTGTGTTGGCACGACACTTTCGAGTTTATGCGCCCCACCCGGCTTTAAAATGCGCTTTTTTGTTTTATATTGACGAATTATCAATGACTGTTTTCTATACAATTCTGTTATGACAAAAAATACCCTGTTATTTTTTGTCTTTTAAGGAGCGGCGCATGGAACACCACCTCGGCGATTTCAGCCTCACGGTGCGCGATATTCGCCACCTCAGCCCGCCGGAAAGCGACGGATTAACGCTGCTGTGGCTGCTGGAAGGCAGCGCGCGGTTGCAACTCGGCGAAGCGCCGCAACCGATGCGGGTTGATGAACTGGCGATCGTTAACCGCCGCCAGCGCTGGCAGATTACCGGCGAAGAGGCCAATGCGGTCATGATCCTCAACCTTACCGCCGGTTGGCTCACCCGCCTTGATAGCGATTTTTTTGCCTGTGATTATCGGGTTAATGGCGAAAACATGGATGCGGCAGATAACCTGCGCCAGCTGATGCGCCAGTTGCTGGTCGCCGGGCTGGTCAATCATCAGTCGCGCTACCGCTTAGAAGCCAACCGCTGGCTCAGCGAAATCGCCCTGCTGCTGGCGACCCGCTTTACGCAGCCCATCGTACCCAGCCTGCGCCGCGGCGCCGAAAACTGGAGCCGACGAATTATCAACGTAGTAGCGCGCATCGAAGCCAACTATCAGCGGCGGATCTCGCTGCAGGAAGTGGCCGCCGCTGAGTTTGTCTCGGAGGCCTGGCTTTCCCGCCTGTTTCATAAAGAGGTCGGTGTCAGCTTCGTGCAGTACATTACCGCCCTGCGTCTCGGCAAGGCCGCCGAGCAACTGCTGACCACCCGACGCTCGGTGCAGCAGGTGGCGCAGGACAACGGCTTCGCCAGTACCCGCATCATGAGCGATCTGTTTAAGCGCCAGCATGGCGTCACGCCGCGGCAGTTTCGCCAGCAGCAGCCGCAGTCCGCCGCTCGTCCGCGGGTCAACGCCAGTGAAGTCTGGCATCCGGTCGCGGTCGAACGGCTTTACGCCCGCCTTAACGAGGCGGAAAAAAGCAGCGATGACACGCCTCCGCTACTGCTCAACCCACGTCAGACACGGCAGGTGGATATCCGCCAGCTGCCAGCGCGCGCGCCGGTATTGCGCCATACCCGTACCATCGTTACCGTCCGTGAACTCGATGATTTACTCCGCGAAGATGTCCGCCGCGAGCTGGAGCAACTGCAGCAGACGCTACCCGTCTACGGCATTGATATTCACGATCCGTTTCTCAGCAGCCGCTTGTTTGGCGAAGGCTGGGACGACCCGACGCTCGCGGGCTATGCCTGCTGGTACAATCTTCAGCAGCTGTTTAGCTGGCTGGCGCAGAAAGGCTGGACGGTGCTGCTCCATACCGGTTTAACCACCCGCTGCGATTTATTGCAGCGTTTTCTTCGGCTCGCCGCCAATCACTTCCCACCCGCGACGCTTGCGAGCTGGCGCTTTGTCTGGCACTGGTCGCCGCAGGCCGGTGAAGCCGCGCGACAGCTGGCCTGGCGACAACAGCGCGAAGTGCTTGCGTCCACCTTGCAACAACCGCAAATGGGTATCTGGCATCGTTTCCCGCAAAGCGGTATTGCCGACGATCCGCTACTGTCTTCCCCGCTGCTCAGCGAGGCCGATTTTCTCGCTTGCCAGGCGGATGCTAATGAACTGCTTGACCTGGCGCAGGCCGATAGCAGCAAGCTTGCCGCCAGTGAAAGCTATCCGCGACAGAAATTACGCCAAATCCATAATGCCCTGCGGCAACGGCAGCTCTCGTTGCCGCTGTGGCTGCTATCGTGGAATACGTTAACCGGCGATACCCGCGATACCAACGGGCGTTTTTTTCGCGGCGCGCTGTTGATGGATAACCTGCTGGGCATTGCCGAACAGGTGTGGCTGGCAGGCTTCTGGCTTAATTCCGGGCTGCAGGGGGAGGCGCGGGACAACGGTAAACTCGACACCTCCAGCCTGGCGTTGCACTACCTGCATGGTCTGCCGCGCCCGGTTTACTGGGTATTATGGCTGTGGCGGCGTCTGCGCGGCGAAGTCTTAATCAATGACAAAAACCTGTTGTTGTTACGTCATAACGGACATTACCAGTTGCTGTTGCGCAATACGGTGATTTTCAACCCCTGGCTGTCGAGCGAAGAGGCCTTTACTCAGCGCTTTCGCCAACCCTATACCCTGCGGCTTGCAGGACTGGAGGGACGCTGGCGCATCAAACAGCATTTGTTCGATCAACATCACGGCGCGCTATTTCCGCTGTTCGAGGCATTCCGTAGCCGCAGCGGCCCGGACGAAGAAGATTATCGCTGGCTCCAGCACCACGCCCGTCCGGCGCTGAGCGTGCATGAGGAACAACTGGATGATGGCTGGCTACGGGTGGATTCATTGCAGAGCAATGCGCTGGCATTATATGAATTCACACCGCTGAATGATTGAAGCGTGACAACGTCACTATCATTTCATGTATGAAAACGCGAGGAGTTAATAATATGTAACTGGTAAGATGTCTTAATGTGAATTATCATCGGCGGCAATTATATTCAATGGACTGAAAATTCACGTGATTCCGGTTAATTCTCATACGCTAACCCGCTATGCCGCCCATGCCAGTCTGATTCACACTATGAAAAATCATCATGCGCCAGCCCTCTCTTTAATGATGATTTTTTCGGATCTCTGCGTGCGCTCCACGCGTGATGCCTACAGCGAACAAGGCTGGGAAATATCAGAACGTAAAAGCGGGCTGGTACTGCGTACTTTCGTCGCCATCCATCGCGACGGCGGAGAACTGGAGATCACGCCAAAAGATTATATTGCCCGCTACAATCAGCTCCTTCCGCTCTGATCCCCGCCACTCGCGCCCGCCGATTGCAGAACGCCAGCAGATGGCTAACTGGAGAAATTGGCGATAAAAAGATACCATGTTTCATAATACTGGTTTATTTCCGACACTAAATTGACCAACTGGCTGGACAACATGCGCTGCCGGTGACCGCATTATCCCCCTCGATGTCGTAAAGGTGGTGGTAAATGTCATTTAATATTAATAAGATAGAGCTCTGCTCTATGATCAAAAAGAAAATATGCGCCTGAAATTGTCCTCTCTTTTAGCGGCAGCCTCGATGCTGTGCGGGCAGGCTTTTGCCGCACCGGCCTTGACTCCGGCGCTGCCAGCTAATGCCGATATCCGCGATAGCGGATTTGTCTATTGCGTCAGCGGGCAGGTAAATACCTTTAACCCGCAAAAAGTCAGCAGCGGCCTGATTGTCGACACCCTAGCCGCCCAGATCTACGATCGCCTTCTCGACGTCGACCCCTATACCTATCGTCTGGTGCCTGAACTGGCGGAAAGCTGGGAAGTGCTTGATAACGGCGCCACCTACCGCTTCCATCTGCGCGATAAGGTCCAGTTCCAGACCACCGACTGGTTTAAACCGACCCGCGCCTTTAACGCTGATGATGTCATCTTTACCTTCGGGCGCATCTTTAACCGCGACGATCCGTGGCACAGCGTTAACGGCAGTAGCTTCCCCTATTTTGATAGCCTGCAGTTCGCCGATACCGTAGAAAGCGTTCGTAAGCTGGATAACCATACCGTCGAGTTTCGCCTGAAACGGCCGGATGCTTCGTTCCTGTGGCATCTGGCAACACACTATGCTTCGGTCATGTCGGCGGAGTATGCCGCGCAATTGACCAAAAGCGACCGCGAAGAACAACTTGACCGCGAGCCCGTCGGCACCGGTCCGTTTAAGCTGGAAGAGTATCGCACCGGGCAGTACATCCGCCTGCAGCGCCACGCGGCCTACTGGCGCGGCAAACCCTTGATGCCGCAGGTGGTGGTGGATCTCGGTTCCGGTGGCACCGGTCGTCTGTCAAAACTGCTGACCGGCGAATGCGACGTGCTCGCCTGGCCGGCCGCCAGCCAGCTCACCATCCTGCGCGACGATCCGCGCCTGCGTCTGACGCTGCGCCCGGGTATGAATATCGCCTGGCTGGCTTTCAACACCGCTAAACCGCCGCTGGATAACCCGGAAGTTCGCCACGCGCTGGCGCTGGCGATCAACAACCAGCGTCTGATGCAATCGATCTACTACGGCACCGCGGAAACCGCGGCCTCGATGCTGCCTCGCGCCTCGTGGGCCTACGACAACGACGCTAAAATTACCGAATACAACCCCGCGGAGGCGCGTCGTCGCCTGCAGGCCCTGGGTTTGAGTAATTTGACTTTAAAACTGTGGGTGCCGACCAGTTCCCAGGCGTGGAACCCCAGCCCATTGAAAACCGCCGAGCTGATACAGGCGGATATGGCGCAGGTGGGTGTCAAAGTGATTATTATTCCTGTTGAAGGCCGTTTCCAGGAGGCGCGATTGATGGACATGAGCCACGATTTAACGCTTTCCGGCTGGGCCACCGACAGTAATGATCCGGACAGTTTCTTCCGCCCGCTGTTAAGCTGCGCGGCGATTGGTTCGCAGACCAACCTCGCCCACTGGTGCAACCGCGAGTTTGATGAGGTATTACAGAAAGCGCTGATTTCGCAGCAGCTGGCCTCGCGCATCGAAGCCTATAAAGAGGCGCAGCATATTCTCGCCCGCGAGCTGCCGGTGCTGCCGCTGGCCTCTTCGCTGCGGCTGCAGGCTTATCGTTATGATATGAAAGGACTGGTGCTGAGTCCGTTTGGCAACGCCTCCTTCGCAGGCGTGTCGCGCGAAAAAGAAGAGGTGAAAAAACCATGATTATTTTTACCCTGCGCCGCCTGCTGCTGTTGCTTGTGACGCTGTTTTTCCTCACCTTTATCGGCTTTAGTCTCAGCTATTTCACGCCGCACGCGCCGCTGCAGGGCGCATCGCTGTGGAATGCCTGGCTGTTTTGGTTTAAAGGGGTGCTGCACTGGGATTTTGGCGTCTCCAGCATCAACGGCCAGCTGATTTCCGAACAGCTGAAAGTGGTCTTCCCGGCAACGATGGAGCTGTGCATTCTGGCATTTGGTTTTGCGTTATTGGTCGGCATTCCCGTGGGAATGATTGCCGGGATCATGCGTAATAAATGGCCGGATACGCTCATTAGCGCCCTGGCGCTGGTGGGGTTCTCCATTCCGGTGTTCTGGCTGGCGTTGCTGTTTACCCTTTTCTTCTCGCTAACGCTGGGTTGGTTACCTGTCTCCGGCCGCTTTGATCTGTTGTACGAAGTAAAAACGGTGACCGGTTTCGCGCTCATTGATGCCTGGCTATCCGATTCACCCTGGCGCCATGAGATGATCGTTAGCGCCGCACGACATATGGTCCTGCCGGTGTTAACCCTGGCCGTCGCGCCGACCACCGAAGTGATCCGTCTGATGCGCATCAGTACCAGCGAAGTCTATGATACAAACTATGTTAAAGCCGCGGCGACCCGTGGCGTCACCCGCAGGACGATTCTCCACCGCCACGTGTTGCACAACGCCCTGCCGCCGGTGATCCCGCGCCTGGGGCTGCAGTTCTCCACTATGTTAACGCTGGCAATGATTACCGAAATGGTCTTCAGTTGGCCGGGGCTGGGGCGCTGGCTGATCAACGCTATCCGCCAGCAGGATTACGCGGCGATTTCCGCCGGAGTGATGGTGATCGGCGCGCTGGTCATTATCGTCAACGTGATCTCGGATATTTTAGGAGCCATGGCTAACCCACTGAAACATAAGGAATGGTATGCCCTACGATAGCGTCTATCTCGAAAAGCGCCCGCCGGGCGCATTGCGCACCGTATGGCGTAAGTTCTACGGCGATACCACCGCGATGATTGGTTTATACGGCTGCGGCGCGCTGGTGCTGCTATGCGTATTCGGCGGCTGGTTCGCGCCCTATGGCATCGATCAGCAGTTCCTTGGCTACCAGCTGCTGCCGCCCTCATGGTCGCGCTACGGTGAAGTGTCGTTCTTCCTCGGCACCGACGACCTTGGCCGCGACGTATTGAGTCGACTACTCAGCGGCGCGGCGCCGACCGTCGGCGGCGCCTTTGTGGTCACGCTCGGCGCCGCGCTGTTCGGCCTGGTGCTTGGCGTGATTGCTGGTTCCACCCATGGTTTACGTTCAGCGGTAATGAACCATATTCTCGACACCCTGCTATCGATTCCGTCGCTGCTGCTGGCGATTATCGTCGTCGCTTTCGCCGGACCGCATCTTAGCCATGCGATGTTCGCCGTCTGGCTGGCTCTGCTGCCGCGCATGGTGCGTTCGGTCTACAGCATGGTGCACGATGAACTGGAAAAAGAGTACGTGATTGCCGCCCGCCTCGACGGCGCTTCCACGCTCAATATTCTCTGGTTTGCGGTTCTGCCTAATATTACCGCCGGGCTGGTCACCGAAATTACCCGCGCGCTGTCGATGGCGATCCTCGACATTGCCGCGCTCGGTTTTCTCGACCTCGGCGCCCAGCTACCCTCTCCGGAATGGGGCGCCATGCTCGGCGACGCGCTGGAACTGATTTACGTCGCTCCCTGGACGGTCATGTTGCCGGGGGCGGCCATTATGATAAGCGTACTGCTCATTAATCTGCTGGGCGACGGTATTCGCCGCGCAATTATTGCCGGGGTCCAATAATGCCGTTACTGGATATACGTAATCTCACCATTGAGTTTAAAACCAACGAAGGCTGGGTAAAGGCCGTCGATAGGGTCAGCCTGACGCTGGCTGAAGGTGAAGTCCGTGGTCTGGTGGGGGAATCAGGTTCCGGCAAAAGCTTAATCGCCAAGGCGATTTGCGGCGTCACTAAAGATAACTGGCGGGTCACCGCCGACCGTATGCGTTTTGATGATATCGATCTGCTGCGCCTGTCTAACCGCGAGCGCCGCAAACTGATTGGCCACAACGTATCGATGATCTTCCAGGAGCCGCAATCCTGTCTCGATCCTTCCGAGCGTATTGGGCTGCAGTTGATGCAAAATATCCCCGGCTGGACCTTTAAAGGCCACTGGTGGCAACGCTTTGGCTGGCGCAAGCGCCGCGCCATCGAACTGCTGCACCGGGTGGGGATTAAAGATCACAAAGATATTATGCGCAGCTTCCCCTACGAACTGACCGACGGCGAATGTCAGAAGGTTATGATCGCCATCGCGCTTGCCAACCAGCCGCGCTTGCTGATTGCTGATGAACCCACTAATGCCATGGAACCGACTACTCAGGCGCAGATTATTCGCCTGCTGACCCGGCTCAACCAGAACAACAACACCACTATTTTGCTGATCAGTCACGATATGCAAATGCTCAGCAAATGGGCGGATAAAATTAACGTCATGTATTGCGGGCAGACGGTGGAAACCGCGCCGAGCGAAGAGCTGGTGACCATTCCTCATCACCCCTACACGCAGGCGCTGATTCGCGCGATCCCGGACTTCGGCAGCTCAATGCCGCATAAAAGCAGGCTGAATACCCTGCCCGGCGCCATTCCGCTGTTGGAACAACTGCCGATCGGCTGTCGGCTGGGGCCGCGCTGTCCCTATGCGCAACGCGAGTGTATCGTCACGCCGCGTTTGACCGGCGCGCGTAATCATCTGTACGCCTGTCATTTCCCGCTGAACATGGAGAAAGAGTGAAATGGTCGAAACATTGCTGGAAGTTCGCAATCTGAGTAAGACCTTTCGCTATCGTACCGGCTGGTTCCACCGTCAGACGGTAGAGGCGGTGAAGCCGCTGAGCTTTACCCTGCGCGAGCGTCAGACGCTGGCAATTATTGGTGAAAACGGCTCCGGTAAATCAACGCTGGCCAAAATGCTGGCCGGGATGGTTGAGCCAACCACCGGTGAACTGTTGATTGACGACCATCCGCTGGAGTTTGGCGACTACTCATTCCGCAGCCAGCGTATTCGTATGATTTTTCAGGATCCCTCGACCTCGCTTAACCCGCGTCAGCGTATTTCGCAGATCCTTGATTTCCCGCTGCGCCTCAATACCGATCTTGAACCAGAAGCCCGGGAAAAGCAGATTATCGAGACGATGCGCATGGTGGGTCTGCTACCTGACCACGTCAGCTACTATCCGCATATGCTGGCGCCGGGGCAAAAACAACGCCTGGGTCTTGCTCGTGCCTTGATCCTGCGTCCGAAAGTGATTATCTGCGATGAGGCGCTGGCCTCGTTGGATATGTCAATGCGCTCGCAGCTAATCAACCTGATGCTGGAACTACAGGAAAAACAGGGAATATCCTACATCTACGTAACTCAGCATCTGGGGATGATGAAGCACATCAGCGATCAGGTGCTGGTGATGCATGAGGGCGAAGTGGTTGAGCGCGGAAGCACTGCTGATGTACTGGCCTCGCCTCTGCATGATCTGACCAAGCGGCTGATCGCCGGCCATTTTGGCGAAGCGCTGACTGCCGACGCCTGGCGAAAAGATGGCAAATAGCGTTAACTTTCCTTCAGGGGCGGCATAATAGCCGCCCCTGCCCTTTATGACTGCGGGAACACGCTCTGCGCCGGTAATGGTCGGCGGTCAAAGCGGCGCAGCGCAAAATACAACCATCCTGTACCTACCCAGCCGATAATCCATGACACATCATTGCCGGCGAATATCCACGTCAGCGAACCATGGAACAGCGGGTTCTCAATAAACGGCAGTTGAATCAGTACGCCAATGATATAAATGGTAATGGCATACAGATTCCAGAAACCATAGCGCTGATGCGGGTCGCTAAGCGCCGGAATATCGACCGCGCCTTTAGAGATAATGTAGTAATCGGTCAGGCTGATGGCGCTCCAGGGAACGAAAAAAGCCAGCAGGAATAACAGGAAATGGGTGAAGTGTTTTAAGAAAGCTGGCTCACTGAGCAGCGCGATAATACACGAAGCCGCGACCATCAGGACGACGAAAGCGACACGGCATTTCTGCGACAATGCCGTCTGGCGACGGAAACCGGAAACAATGGTGGTCAGAGACATAAAACTGCCGTAGGCGTTAAGCGTCGTGAAGGTGATTTTGCCAAAGCAAATAGCAAAGTAGATGACCATCGCCATCACCTGGCTTTTACCCAATCCCACCAGATAACTCACTTCATGACCGGGGAAAGCGCTGCGGGCAATCGCGGCAGTAAATACCCCTAGCGTCATGGATGTCTGGGTTCCTAATACGGTACCGAAAAATACCGAGCAGAACGTTTTCGTTGCCGATACATTGCGTGGCAGGTAGCGCGAATAGTCGGACACATACGGGCAGAACGCGATTTGCCACGACGATGACAGCGACACGGCCAGCAGGAACATCGGCAGGGAGAAATGGTTATTTTGCGCCAGGGCCGTGAGATCCGCCGACATCAGTAGCGTAACGAACATATAAACAAAAGCCAGAATGCCGATAATGCTCGCCAGTTTACCCAGCTTATGAATCACCTTATAACCCAGTACCGCAATAACAATAATAATCGCGCTGAATAGCAGCATGCCGGCAACGTTGCTAATACTTAACAGTTTTGCCATCGCCTGCCCGGCCAGTACGGTACCGCTGGCGGAGAAGCCAACATACATGACGCAGACCAGTACCAGCGGCACTACCGCGCCAAAGACGCCAAACTGGGCGCGGCTGATTATCATCTGCGGCAAACCCAGCCGCGGTCCCTGCAGGGCATGCAGCGACATCACCGCCGCCCCCAACACCTGTCCAAGAAGAAGGCCTATCAGCGACCACACCACGTCGCCGCCCAGCACCACGGCTAAAGCGCCGGTGACAATAGCGGTAATTTGCAGGTTGCCGCCAAACCACAGAGTAAACTGGCTAAACGGATGCCCATGCCTCTCGCGTTCGGGAATGTAATCAATCGACCGCGTTTCCTTTAATCCTGCCTCATTACTTTTTGGTTGCCCGTCTGTAGACGAAAAAGAAGACATAGGTACCTCGCTATTATTATTTCATTGACTCCCCATCTGACCGATCCTGTATATACAAGCATTGACAACTGCCCGCACCGCACGCATCCTATTTTTGTGATGAATATGTAAATTCTTTGTATTGCAAAAAGTAACAAAACCATAACAATAACGTTGATTAACGCCTGCGCAGGCAGCGCTTAACGAGGTGTACCGCTCATGATCGTTCCCGTCCAACTATCCACTCTGCCCGTCACACCCTGGAAAAATGGCGCTGGCGAGACCCGTGAGATAGTCTGTGTACCTTCTCCTGATGCCCCTTTTTTGTGGCGAGCCAGCATTGCCACCCTACAAAATGATGGTCCGTTTTCCTGCTTTCCCGGCGTCGATCGTGTCATTACCCTACTCACCGGGCAGCCGCTGCGCCTGAAAGGCGAAGCTATCGATTACCCTTTAGCGCTGTGGCAACCCTGGGCTTTTGCCGGCGAGTGGCCGCTGCGTAGCGAAGGGATCCGCGAGCGCGGTCTCGACTTTAATATCATGACCCAGCGCAGTCGCGCCGACGCCGAGGTTCGGGTCGTGAACGATGTACAGACTCCCGGCGACGAAGGCGTCGCGTGGGTATTACAGGGTCGCTGGCAACTTGGTGAACGGCAATGTGAAGCGCAATCGGGTATTTTCTGGCATCAGCAAGCGCCGGGCGAACTCGCGCCGCTCACGACAGACGCCCTACTGTTACTAACCACGATCGTGCGCCGTTAACCGCAGAAATATCGGTAACGCGTCGTGATCTCACGGTAAAACGTAGTGATTATCCGGTGATATACTGGAGTGAGCGCATTTGTCATTACGCGCTGCGTTGCGATAGGCGGCACAAAAAATCGTGACACAAGGGGTCTTCAGTGGGATATAATTCCTGGCTAAATTTGAGTTATTTTGAAATAACAACGTTAACCGTTTGATTGTTAGAGTAAAAATAAGCAATAACGATAAGGATTAAAGCTATGGGTTTTCTTTCCGGTAAGCGCATTCTGATCACTGGCGTGGCCAGTAAACTGTCCATCGCCTACGGTATTGCGCAAGCAATGCACCGTGAAGGGGCTGAACTGGCATTCACCTATCAGAACGAAAAACTGAAAGGCCGCGTAGAAGAGTTTGCTGCTGCGTTGGGTTCTAACATTGTGCTGCCGTGCGACGTGGCTGAAGACGAAAGCATCACCGCGCTGTTCACTGAACTTGAAAAAGTATGGCCGAAATTTGATGGTTTCGTGCACTCTATCGGTTATGCGCCAGCTGACCAGTTAGATGGCGACTATGTTAATGCCGTCACCCGCGAAGGTTTCAAAATCGCCCACGACATCAGCGCCTACAGCTTCGTGGCGATGGCAAAAGCCTGCCGCTCAATGCTGAACCCGGACTCCGCGCTGCTGACCCTTTCCTATCTGGGCGCTGAGCGCGCGATCCCGAACTATAACGTTATGGGTCTGGCAAAAGCGTCTCTGGAAGCCAACGTCCGCTATATGGCGAACGCGATGGGTCCGGAAGGTATTCGTGTTAACGCCATCTCTGCGGGTCCGATCCGCACCCTGGCGGCATCCGGTATCAAAGATTTCCGTAAAATGCTGGCGCACTGCGAAGCGGTCACCCCGATCCGTCGCACCGTCACCATCGAAGACGTCGGCAACAGCGCGGCCTTCCTGTGCTCTAACCTGTCTGCGGGCATCTCCGGTGAAGTCGTTCACGTTGACGGCGGTTTCAGCATCGCTGCGATGAACGAACTGGAACTGAAATAAGTTCCCTATCCTCCTCACCCCGGTGAGGAGGATCTCTCTCCCTTCTCTGCTTACGCTTCTCTTCTGTTATTCCAATCCGCTATTTATTAGTACGTATCAATATTTTCTCCTGCTTCAGGGTTACGCCAGGATAGTTGTGCAAAGAGGTACCGCGAAACGGCGGTTCGCCACCTACCGAACAAGGAACGCCCATGGAGCAACGCCGCGTGTATGGCAAAAACCACTGGTATCACGAGACCCAGTCAACCAATAGCCCGGTCGAGGTTCTTCCTCTGGTCCCGGAGGCCGCTGACGTTGATGACCGTTTTTTGCTCGATCTGCCACTCGCAGCCGATCTCAGCCACCCTCATGAAGGCTGGCTGGCACCCGCGCGTCAGTTGACAAAGGTCCTTTTCCCGGACAACGTCACGGTAACCCGATTACAAACCTTCAGCGCCTACGACCGTCTTAGCACCGCCCTGACCGTCGCTCAGGTCTACGGCGTACAGCGCTTGTGTAACCACTACGCCGCCCGTCTGGCGCCGTTGCCTGGCCCTGACTCCTCACGAGAAAGTAATCACCGGTTGGCGCAGATAACCCAGTACGCCCGGCAGTTAGCCAGTTCTCCTTCGGTTATCAACGAGGTCTCCCGCCGCCAGCTTGAGGAGGTCGGGCTGACCAGCCGCGATATTGTGTTAATTAACCAAATTATCGGCTTCGTGGGCTTTCAGGCCCGCACGGTGGCCGCATTTCAGGCCGCGCTCGGCCAACCGGTACGCTGGCTTCCCGGTATGCCGCAGCAGAATGATGCCCCGGCAGAACGCTTTACTGATGTTACTGGAGAGTGGTCCCTGGACATCGATGATGCCGACCTGCGTTACGCCAATGATGACAGGCAAGCCAGGCTCGCCGCATGGCACCGTCATCCCGGCCTGCAGCCTCTCGCCCCCCTTCTGGCAACGGATGAAGGCGCGTTAGCCCTGCTGCATCAACTGCTGAATCAACTGGATAATTCTGCGCAGCCCTTAGGCGCAATGGCGGCGTTACTCGCGGCGCGAATCAACGGCAGCGTCAGCTGTTTTAACGCCTGGAGAGCTCGCTGGACAGGTGACAACGGATTGTTGCAGGCATTGCGCGGCGATGAACGAACGGTTCAGCACTGGGCGCGAAGCCATTCTTTGGAACACGCTTTCCTGCAGGCGGCGCAGCTACTGACTCGTGCGCCGGACCGTTTTAGCGCCGCGCAGCTAACTCCCCTCACTGAATATGGGCTTTCCCGCGTTGAGGCTATCGATCTGCTGGCGTGGTGCGGCCTCTGCGGGTGGCTGAACCGGCTTAAAATCGCCCTCGGTGAGGTACGTCAAGCGACGTAAAATGCTGAAACAGCGCTTGCTGAGGCAGGCATATTCGCGTAAAAATGTCAGCCGCTCTTTTAGCCACGAAAAAACCTAATTATGTTTCAGGACAACCCGCTGCTAGCGCAGCTTAAACAGCAATTGCATTCCCAGACCCCGCGCGTTGAAGGGGTCGTTAAAGGTACGGAAAAAGGTTTTGGCTTCCTTGAAGTCGACTCGCAGAAAAGCTACTTCATTCCGCCGCCGCAAATGAAAAAAGTGATGCATGGCGATCGTATTATCGCCGTGGTCCATACGGAAAAAGAACGTGAAAGCGCCGAGCCGGAAGAGCTGGTTGAGCCTTTCCTGACCCGTTTTGTCGGTAAAGTACAGAAAAAAGACGATCGTCTGTCTATTGTTCCTGATCATCCGCTGCTGAAAGACGCCATCCCTTGCCGCGCCGCGCGCGGCGTAGAACACGATTTCAAACAGGGTGACTGGGCGGTGGCAGAAATGCGTCGCCATCCGCTGAAAGGCGACCGCGGTTTCTATGCCGAATTAACGCAATTCATCACCTTTAGCGACGATCATTTCGTGCCGTGGTGGGTGACGCTGGCGCGTCATAACCTGGAAAAAGAAGCGCCGAATGGCGTTGCCACCGAGATGCTCGATGAAGGACTGGAACGTCGCGATTTGACGGCGCTTGAGTTTGTAACCATCGACAGCGCCAGCACCGAAGATATGGACGACGCGCTGTTTGTAGAGCGCGCCGACGACGGTAAACTTCTGCTGACCGTCGCTATCGCCGATCCGACAGCGTGGATTGCCGAGGGCAGCAAACTGGACAACGCGGCGAAAATTCGCGCCTTCACCAACTATCTGCCGGGCTTTAATATCCCGATGCTGCCGCGCGAACTGTCTGACGATTTGTGCTCGCTGCGCGCCAACGAAGTGCGTCCGGTACTCGCCTGCCGCATGACTCTGGCGGCTGACGGCGCTATTGAAGATAATATCGAATTCTTCGCCGCGACCATCGAATCTAAAGCCAAACTGGCTTATGACGACGTCTCCAACTGGCTGGAAAATATAGGCTCATGGCAGCCTGCTGATGACGCTATCGCGCAGCAAATCAAACTGCTGCAGGAAGTCTGCCTGCGCCGCAGCGAATGGCGTCAAACCCACGCCCTGGTGTTCAAAGACCGCCCTGATTATCGCTTCGTGTTGGGTGAGAAAGGTGAAGTGCTGGATATCGTTGCCGAACCGCGCCGCATCGCCAACCGCATTGTTGAAGAGTCAATGATTGCCGCTAATATCTGCGCGGCACGCGTGCTGCGCGATAACCTGGGCTTTGGCGTCTATAACGTGCATACCGGTTTCGACCCAGCTAACACCGAGCAGCTGGCCGCGCTGCTGAAAACGCACGATGTACACGTCGATCCGCTGGAAGTCCTGACACTGGACGGCTTCTGTAAACTGCGCCGCGAACTGGATGCTCAGCCTTCAGGTTTCCTCG
Organism: Klebsiella sp. K-3; assembly: GCF_051207495.1. NCBI lineage: Bacteria > Pseudomonadati > Pseudomonadota > Gammaproteobacteria > Enterobacterales > Enterobacteriaceae > Klebsiella > Klebsiella sp. K-3. The sequence goes on from NZ_JBPNXF010000007.1 coordinate 58,758, forward strand.
ATAGCCGCATCCGTCGCTTCCAGTCGTTCGCGGAGATCAGTACCGAGCCGGGCCCGCACTTCGGCCTTGGCCTGGAAGCTTACGCCACCTGGACTTCGCCAATCCGTAAATACGGCGATATGATCAACCACCGTCTGTTAAAGGCCATCATTAAAGGCGAGACCATTGGTCGCCCGCAGGATGATATCACCGTGCAGATGGCGGAACGTCGTCGTCTGAACCGTATGGCGGAACGTGACGTCGCAGATTGGCTGTATGCTCGCTTCCTCAACGATAAAGCCGGAACCGATACCCGCTACGCGGCAGAAATCATTGATGTCAGTCGCGGCGGCATGCGCGTGCGCCTGGTCGATAACGGCGCTGTCGCCTTTATTCCGGCACCTTTCCTGCACGCGGTGCGCGATGAACTGGTCTGCAGCCAGGAGAACGGAACCGTACAGATTAAAGGTGAAGTGGTTTATAAAGTCACCGATGTTATCGACGTGACTATCGCTGAAGTTCGTATGGAAACCCGCAGCGTCATCGCCCGTCCAGCGGCGTAACGCTTTTATGGCCCCTGCCCAGGGGCCATGCATTTCTCGTTTTGAGTGAATATCGCCAGCTGCGCAAGGATGTGCGTTTTTTTCGCTTCTCTTTTGCAACCGTTTTTTGCATCATTGATTTCATTCATTTTTGTAACCAGGATAATGCTATGTCTGATCTGAATGCCCGCCTGCTCGCCCAACGTATCGATACCGTGCTGGATATTCTGGTTGCCGGAGATTATCACTCGGCGATCCATAATCTGGAGATCCTCAAAGCCGAACTGCAGGCATTGTCTCACGACGAGCCAGAGAAGGATTCAGGGCAATCAAAAGCGCCGTGGGAAATCTGATTGATTCCTGTCCCCCAGCACGCCTTAAAGCCTGCTGGGCGCCGTATAGACCTCTAACTGTGATGTAGCTATGAACGCCCGACAACAAAGTATTTTACAAATGGTCATTGATAAAGGCCGCATGAGCGTTGCCGATCTGGCCAGGATGACCGGTGTCTCCGAAGTCACTATTCGTCAGGATCTGAATTCGCTGGAAAAACAAAGCTATCTGCGCCGCACCCACGGCTTTGCCGTACCGCTGGATAGCGAAGACGTCGAAACCCGCATGATGACCAACTTTGCCATTAAGCGTGAACTCGCCGCGCGCGCCGCGTCGCTGGTGGCAGCCGGAGAAACGGTGTTCATCGAAAATGGCAGCTCAAACGCCCTTCTGGCCCGCACGTTGGCGGAACGCGGTGATATCACTATCATCACCGTTAGCAGCTATATCGCACATTTACTCAAGGAAACGCCGGGCGAGGTCATCCTGCTGGGCGGTATTTATCAGAAGCGCAGTGAAAGCATGGTGGGCCCATTAACCCGTCAATGCATCCAGCAGGTGCACTTCAGCAAGGCGTTTATCGGCGTTGACGGCTGGCAGACCGAAACCGGCTTTACCGGCCGCGACATGATGCGCGCCGATGTGGTCAACGCGGTGCTGGAAAAGCAGTGCGAGGCTATCGTACTCAGCGACAGTTCGAAGTTCAGCGTTGTGCATCCTTATCCACTGGGCCCGATTGCCCGTTTCAATCGCGTCATAACCGACAACAACCTGAGCGAAACTATCCGCCGGCAGCTCTCCGGGAGCGGTTTAACGCTCGATATAGTCGACCCCGCCTGATCGCTTCCGCCAGCGCCCGTAGAATGGCGTTGGCAGCCTTTCTGCGTCTGAGAGTATTCTGACCCGCAATTAAGATTTTTTACCTGACGTTAAATTTTAAAATAAGTAGAATTATTATTAGCGATATAACAGGAAGTGACTATCACCTGCGTGATTAGAGCAACACCTGCGCAACTTAAGTTTCATGGAATAACCCTTAAGTCATAGCCAGTTGCTATGCTTAAAGGAAGGTGTATCCATGAATAGATTATTCAGGAGAATAAAATGATGACTTCAATGAGCAAAAAAATGGCTGCGGCCGTACTGGCGGTTACTGTAGTAATGTCCCTGAGCGCTTGTTCCAACTGGTCTAAACGCGACCGTAATACCGCAATCGGCGCAGGCGCTGGCGCACTGGGCGGCGCGGTATTAACCGACGGCAGCACCCTGGGTACCCTGGGCGGCGCAGCGGTTGGCGGCATCATTGGCCACCAGGTTGGTAAATAACCACCCCGCGTATTAAATTAATAATAATTTCGTAGTTACTGACTCACGCATCTACCAATAATTAAGGCCACGGTATTTACCGTGGCCTTGTTGTTTATTTCGTAGAAATTATCTTAGCCACCCGCTAATTTTACTTTCATCCCTTTAGCTTCCAGCAGTGATTTCAGCAAGTCGCGTTTATCACCCTGAATTTCAATCACTCCATCTTTCAGTGAACCGCCGCAGCCGCATTTCTTTTTCAGCTCCGCGGCCAGCTTCGCCAGCGCATCGTCATCGAGATCGATGCCGGTAATCAAGCAGACGCCCTTCCCTTTGCGCCCGCTGGTCTGGCGTTGAATGCGCACGATACCATCGCCTTTCGCACGTTGCGGCGCCGCTTTCGGCTCTTCGATACGTCCGCTATCGGTAGAGTAAACCAGGCGGCTGTTAGAATCGCTCATTACGCCTCCAATTTCAGCGACGCGTTGATAGCCGCAAGCGTTGCAGCCGGATCGGCAGACTGGGTAACCGGCCGGCCGATCACCATGTAATCAACCCCCGCCTGCTGCGCCTGTTCCGGAGTCATAATCCGGCGTTGGTCGCCCGCATCGCTGCCTGTGGGGCGGATCCCTGGGGTAACTAACTTAAATTCTTGTCCTAACTCTTGTTTAAAGCGGACGGCCTCCTGCGCGGAACAGACTACGCCATCAAGACCACAGCGTTTGGTTAGCGCCGCCAGTTTAGCAGCATGATCGGCAGGTGAAAGCGTGATGCCAAGGTCTTGCAAATCGCTAGCTTCCATGCTGGTCAATACGGTGACCGCAATCAGTAGCGGCGCCTCTTTTCCGAACGGTAACAACGCCTCGCGGGCAGCCGTCATCATGCGCGCGCCGCCGGAGGCGTGAACGTTCACCATCCATACGCCAAGCTCCGCGGCTGCGGCGACCGCGCGTGCGGTGGTGTTCGGGATATCGTGGAATTTCAGGTCGAGGAACACTTCAAAGCCGCGCTGATGCAGGTCGCGAACAAATTGCGGCCCCAGCAGCGTGAACATCTCCTTACCTACCTTTAACCGGCAGTCGCGCGGATCGATTCGATCAACAAAGGCTAACGCCTTGTCACGGTTATCATAATCAAGCGCAACAACGACGGGAGAGGATGTGATAACGCGAGGAGAAGAGCTAGCAGTAGACGTCATGACCGGACCTTAATTGTGGATGAGCGCCGCCAGGGCGCAAAAAAGGTAAACGGGCAGCATTCTACCTGCGAAGTGGGGAAAATGACAGGCTGGTTTTGCCCGTCTACAGACAAAAGCGGGCACGCGGCTGCAGAAATGGATACGCTAAAACCCAGATAAGTATGTTGTAACTAAAGTCAGGTTTTTTTAGAAGTTACTGGCCATCAAGGCCGCGAATCGGCTTGATAGTCGCCCAAGAACGGCAGGACGGGCAGTGCCAGTACAGGGTGTGAGAAGTAAAACCGCACTTCTGGCAGCGGTAACGCGGTTTGCTCCGCACCTGCTCGCCAACCATATTGCGCAGAACCCCCAGGCTCGCCTTCGCGCGCCCTTCTTCCGCCTCATTAAGATGGTAGTCCATCAGTTTGTGGAACACGCGCATCGTCGGGTGGCGTTCCAACTGGCGAGTCACATAGCTCTGCGCGGCCTCGGCGCCTTCCTGCTGCTCGATAATTTGCGCCAGCATAAGCTCCGCGGTCGCCCCGGTGTTCTCTTCTACACAGCGGCGCAGGAACGCTTCCCACTCCTCATGCTTACCCAACTGCTGATAACAGGTTTGCAGCATTTCCAGGGTTTCACCAACCAGTTCTTTATCCTGGCCAATCACCCGTTCCAGGCTTTCTACCGCTTTCGCGTAGTCGCCTTTTTCCATCCACACGCGCCCCATCATAATCGAGACGCGGGCGCTGTTGCGGTCCGCTGACGCGCCTTTTTTCAGCAGCGTCATTGCTTTATCGAGATCGTTACTGGCCATCTGCTGCAGCGCCAGCTCACACCAGAAGTTGGCGATATCGCTGCGATGCTTTTCTTTGCCCAATTTTACCAGCCGTTCGGCAACTTCAATAGCGGACTGCCAATCGCTGGTTAACTGGTAAATTTGCAGCAGTTGTTGTAGCGCGCCCAGGCGGAAGTCGGTTTCATCTACCAACTGCTTGAACATATCTTCCGCGCGATCGTACAGGCCCGCGGCCATATAATCACGGCCCAACTGCTGGACGGCGAGCAGGCGTTGGTCGTAGGTGAGCGAGGCGCTCTCCATCAGGCTTTGGTGAATGCGGATAGCGCGGTCAACTTCGCCGCGAGAACGAAACAGGTTGCCAAGCGTCAGGTGGGCTTCAACGGTGCCGGTGTCCTCTTTCAACATATCAAGGAACAGATCCACGGCTTTATCCTGCTGGTTGCTCAGCAGGAAGTTGACCCCAGCGACATAATCGCGCGACAGGCGATTAGCATCGTCCTGTTTGGACTGTTGTGCGCTCCTGCGCCCCATATACCATCCATAGGCTGCGGCAACGGGAAGAAGCAGAAACAACAACTCCAGCATAGACGGTTATTCCTTGACCGCAGGGACGCCGGCATCAGCAGGCGCTACGGTCACTGGCGCGATCTGCTGCTCCAGGCGTTTAATTTTACGCTCGGCGCGGGCCAGCGATACTCGTACCCGTAACCAGAACAGGCCGCAAATCAGCCAGCCAATCGCAAACCCGGCAGCAAATAACACCGCCAGCAACGTGGAGATGCGGAATTCACCCTGCGCGAGCAAATAGTTGAACGTGACCAGTTGGTCATTTTGCGCACCCAGCGTCACAGAGATGACGAAGATAGCTAACACCAGTAAGAAAATAAGTAAATATTTCACATGACTTCCCGTTCTGTGGGTTGCGCGAGTAAAACGCGTTCAAGCCCTATAAAGTATCATTTTCACCGCAGTGGTGAAATGGAAAAGCATGACACCCGTCATGATATGCGGCCGGGTGTCGCGAAAATCAACATAAACAGCGTCAGGTTGCGCGTTTTTTGATATCCGTCGCCTCTTCGACAGGCGGGGTTAACGGGCCGCAAAAACGCTGCGTGAGCCAGGTCGCCGCGGTAACCAGCAGCCAGGAAAGGCTGGTCGCCACGATAAGATCCTGCGGCCAGTGCATGCCCAACGCCAGGCGGCTGCCCATGACCGCCGTCGCCCACCCTAACAGCACACCGATAGTCACCCAGCGCCGACGCGGCCACAACAGCCCGACGCCCAGCAGCGCCCAGCTGGCGGCAAACATGGTATGGCCGGACGGAAAGGCAAAACCGGTCTCTTTTTGCCAGTGTTTACGCAAGAACCCCGGTATTGTCTGTTGTTCAGCCAATTGCTCATGCACCAGTTTAGCGCGTTCTTTACGTTTTAACTCATAGAATTGCGCCACAGGAACCTGCTGGGTTCTTTCTAACCAAATCACAAACGGCCGTGGTTCCTGCACCCGTTCTTTGATCCAGGATTTTAGCCCCTGTCCTGCCAGGATAGCAGCACCGAGAATGAGAAACAGCACCAGCGCTTCGCGCAGACGAAAACGTAAACACCACAAAAACCAGCCAAATAGCGCTACGTGGGTAATGATTCCCCACGGCTGGGTTACCGTTTCAGTCACCCAGTACCACATTTTCAACATGGCCGGGGCTTGACCCGGCTGCCACTGCCAGCCGGAGAGCCAGACCATAACGGGCATAACAAGCAATAGCGCCGCCCCGATGGCGGTCCTTTTGGCAATTAACAGCATCGTATCTCCTTCTCTTTCCTTCTGAATATCATAACGGAAAGTAGATCGTTTGTGCGCTTTCCGCGCAGGCGGTCGTTGGTAATTAGGAGAACGTCGCAGCGTTGTGGCAAAATAGTAGTAAACAGAAAGCACATTCAGGTGCTGTCAGAATCTGGAGAATCACATGCAGCTTAAACGTGTGGCAGAAGCCAAACTGCCAACCCCCTGGGGCGATTTCCTGATGGTGGGCTTTGAAGAACTGGCAACCGGGCAGGATCATGTCGCGCTGGTGTATGGCGATATTTCGGGGCAAGCCCCGGTACTGGCTCGCGTACACTCAGAATGTCTGACGGGCGATGCCCTTTTTAGTCTGCGTTGTGATTGCGGTTTTCAGCTGGAAGCGGCGCTGTCGTACATCGCTGAAGAAGGACGCGGGATCCTGCTTTATCATCGTCAGGAAGGCCGAAATATCGGTTTACTGAATAAAATTCGCGCCTACGCGCTACAGGATCAAGGCTACGATACCGTCGAAGCCAACCACCAGCTTGGTTTTGCCGCCGATGAGCGCGACTTTACGCTGTGCGCCGACATGTTCAAGCTGCTCGGCGTCGAGCAGGTTCGCCTGTTGACTAACAACCCGAAGAAAGTCGAAATTCTGACCGAGGCGGGAATCAATATCGTCGAACGCGTGCCGCTCATCGTCGGGCGTAACCCGAAAAACGAACACTATCTCGATACCAAGGCTGCCAAGATGGGGCATCTGCTGAATAAATAATTCAGTTCCAGAATGAATCAGGGCCAGCATTCGCTGGCCCTTTCTTTTACAGCATATTACGAATCACATAATGCAGAATGCCGTCGTTCTGATAGTAAGTCAGCTCAGTCGCGGTATCGATACGACAGCGACACTGAATGACCTCCTGCTGTCCATCGGCGCGGGTAATCGTGACTGGAACCTGTGCCGCGGGATGCAGCGCCTGCAGGTTGCTGATATCAATCCGCTCTTCGCCGGTCAACTGTAGCGTTTTACGCGTCACGCCTTGTGGAAACTCCAGCGGTAATATCCCCATGCCGATAAGGTTGGAGCGGTGAATACGTTCGAAGGACTCGGCAATGACCACCCGCACGCCCAACAGACGCGGCCCCTTCGCCGCCCAATCGCGGCTGGAGCCTGAGCCATATTCTTTACCGGCGATTACCGCCAGAGGCGTACCTTCGGCTTTGTACAGCATAGCCGCATCGTAGATGGCGATAGGCTGCGTGTCCGGCAAATGACGCGTCATTCCCCCTTCCACGCCCGGCACCATTTCGTTACGGATACGAATATTAGCAAAGGTGCCGCGCATCATGACTTCATGGTTACCGCGTCGCGAACCATAAGAGTTGAAATCGCCGCGCGCCACGCCGTGCTCCTGCAAGTAGCGTCCTGCCGGGCTGTCAGCCTTGATACTTCCTGCCGGGGAAATATGGTCGGTGGTGACGGAATCACCAAGCATCGCCAGGATCCGAGCGCCATGAATATCTTCCACCGGTTTCGGCTCAACCCCCATCTCATCAAAGAATGGCGACAGGCGAATATAGGTAGAGTCATCCTGCCAGCGATAGGTATCGGAACGCTCAACCTGAATCGCTTTCCACTCCTCGGTACCTTCAAAGACTTCGGCATACTCTTTACGGAACATCTCGGTAGAAACCTGCTGCACAGCGCGAGCAATCTCCTCGCCGCTCGGCCAGATATCTTTCAGGAACACCGGCTTACCGTCTTTACCAACCCCAAGCGGTTCACGGGTCAGGTCGATGTTCATATTGCCGGCCAGCGCATAGGCTACGACCAGCGGAGGCGACGCCAGCCAGTTGGTTTTCACCAGCGGATGGATACGACCTTCGAAGTTGCGGTTGCCGGAGAGTACCGCCCCCACGGTCAGGTCTCCTTTTTTGATTGCCTCTTCGATAGGTTCCGGCAGCGGCCCGGAGTTACCGATACAGGTTGTACAACCGTAGCCAACGAGGTTAAAGCCCAACTCATCAAGATAAGGCGTCAACCCCGCATGCGCCAGATAATCGGAAACCACTTTCGAACCCGGCGCCAGCGAAGCTTTTACCCACGGCTGCGGTTTAAGGCCGCGCTCAACCGCGTTCTTCGCCAGCAGGCCGGCGGCCATCAACACGCTTGGGTTGGAGGTGTTGGTGCAGGAGGTGATTGCCGCAATCGCCACCGCGCCTTCCGGCAGCGAATAGCGTTGCCCATCGAGAGTGTAATCAACCGGTTGACGCGATTTTTGCGTTTGATTCACTTCCAGTTCGTTGCTGGCGGCAAACGCTTTCGGCACATCGCCCAACGCGACGCGGTCCTGCGGCCGTTTCGGCCCGGCGAGGCTGGCCTCAACCGTCCCCATATCCAGCGCCAGGGTGCTGGTAAAGACCGGCTCATCGCCCGTCTGGCGCCACATGCCCTGCGCTTTGGCATACGCTTCAACCAACGCCACCTGCTCTTCGCTGCGTCCGCTGAGGCGCATATAGCTGAGAGTCACTGCATCGATCGGGAAGAATCCGCAGGTCGCGCCATATTCCGGCGACATATTCGCAATGGTCGCCCGGTCGGCCAGCGGTAACGAGTCAAGGCCGTCGCCGTAGAATTCTACGAACTTGCCAACCACCCCATGTTTGCGCAGCATCTGGGTCACTGTCAGCACCAGATCGGTCGCGGTGATCCCTTCACGTAGTTTCCCGGTCAGTTTGAAACCAACGACATCGGGAATGAGCATGGATACCGGCTGACCAAGCATCGCGGCTTCCGCTTCAATCCCGCCGACGCCCCACCCTAATACGCCGAGACCGTTGATCATGGTGGTGTGCGAATCGGTACCCACCAGCGTATCCGGGTAAGCCACCCATTCGCCATTCTGCAGTTCGCTCCAGACGGCACGGCCAAGATATTCAAGGTTTACCTGGTGGCAGATCCCGGTTCCCGGCGGCACGACGCTAAAGCGGCTGAAGGCCTGCTGCCCCCAGCGCAGGAATGCATAACGCTCGTGGTTCCGTTCCATTTCAAGACGCACGTTGTCTTCAAAAGCGTTTTCATTACCAAAACGGTCTACCGTCACCGAGTGGTCGATGACCAGGTCAACCGGAGAGAGCGGGTTCACCTTCGCGGTATCGCCGCCCAGGCGTTTTACCGCTTCGCGCATAGCGGCTAAATCCACCACCGCCGGTACCCCGGTGAAATCCTGCATCAGCACGCGTGCCGGTCGGTAGGCAATTTCGCGGTCGGCGTGCGCTGTGGCCAGCCAACCGGCCAGCGCCTGAATGTCTTGCTCCGTCACCGAGTCGCCGTCCTGCCAGCGCAGGAGGTTTTCAAGCAGAACTTTGAGAGATTTGGGCAGTCGGGTGAGATCGCCCAGGTGTTTAGCGGCCAGAGCCAGGCTGTAGTAATGGTAGGTTTTGTCTTTGACCTGTAGCGTATCCTTACTGGCTGCTCGTAGTGTTGACGACATAGCTCCTCCTTTATCACAGGGATACATGCCCTGAACTCCTCAGGGTCTTTATTAAAGATAACACAAACTTGGCATAACACTTTGATAACAACTCAAATTGCTAAAATTGACAAAACCGTACAGTTCAGAAATTTTGACGAGAATAGTATTACAGCACGGATATATTTGATGAGGGTGAGTAAGTTCCGAACCTGTTCACTAAGCGGGAATAGAAAAAGAGCTAATCACCGATATGCAATGATTAGCTCAGGATGGATTAACATTTAAAGCTGATAAGTCGGAAAATAATTTCTTCCACCGTGTTCCACAATTCCGGGTGCTAATTTTACCAACCTCCTTTTGTCACAAAAGTGAAATATAACCTTCTCTGATAAACTGCTTTAGCTAATAATCCAGATGAATAATGCAACGATGCACCAGAAAGCGCTAAGCCCCATCAGTAGCGAGCCCCAAACCTGACTGCGCAGCGTTGGATCGATTTCCGCTTTATGACGTTCGTACGACATCGCGAGCTTTGCATAATCGATATTGTTTATCATTTCATCACCACCAATTGCTAAAATCATCAGGTACAGATAAATCTTAATAAGATATATAAAATAGATCCAGCTAATTCAGGAACAGCTAAAAGGCTTTTAACCGTTATTTTGATCGCAGCGGGTATAATGGAAAAGGGATGAGGTAAAATCCGCAGAAATGTGATTACAACGAGGTTTATAAGTTCTGATAAGGTCCATAATAGAAAATGGCACTCCCCAGAGGAAATGCCATTTATCGATACGATTATTTTTCCGGCAGTTTAATATCTTTGAACATCGCCTCTATATCCTCATTCGAACGTAGCGCCACGGCCGTATCTACCACATCCCGCGTCAGATGCGGCGCAAAACGCTGAATAAAATCATACATATAACTTCTGAGGAAGGTGCTTCGGCGGAAGCCTATCTTGGTGGTGCTATGGCTGAAAATACCATTGGCATCAAGTTTTACCAGGTCCGGATCGGACACCGGATCGACCGCCATGCTGGCAATGACCCCAACGCCAAGCCCTAAACGCACATAGGTTTTGATAACATCGGCATCAGTCGCCGTGAAGACGATACGCGGAGTGAGCCCGGCGCGATTAAACGCGGTATCTAGCTCGGAACGCCCGGTGAAGCCGAAGGTATAAGTCACCAGCGGGTACTGCGCGAGCTCTTCAATGGTCACCGAACCTTTCGAAGCGAGCGGGTGGTCCGGCGTCACCACAATGGAACGGTTCCAGTGATAGCACGGCAGCATCACCAAATCGTCGTACAGATGCAGCGCTTCGGTAGCAATCGCAAAGTCAGCATTGCCCTTAGAAACCGCTTCTGCAATCTGCGTCGGCGATCCCTGATGCATATGCAAAGAAACCCGAGGATAACGCTCAATAAAGCCCTTAATCACCCCAGGCAGCGCATAACGCGCCTGCGTGTGGGTGGTGGCAACGTACAATGAGCCTTTATCCGGCCAGGTGTGCTCCCCTGCCACGGATTTAATAGCCTCAACTTTGGACAGCACTTCGCGCGCGATGCGAATAATTTCCTGTCCGGCTGGAGTGACCTGAGTTAAATGCTTACCGCTGCGGGCAAATATCTGAATTCCCAACTCATCTTCCAGCATGCGCACCTGCTTGCTGATGCCAGGCTGCGAAGTATACAAGCCTTCGGCGGTAGAGGAGACATTCAGGTTATGGTTAACAACCTCAACGATGTAGCGGAGTTGCTGTAGTTTCATGGCTGATATCCGTAAACGCGTCAAATGAATCCGCTTAATACCCATTATGTTCAGACTGCTGCCTGCCGGCGGCAAAACGCCAGACATTCCCTGCGGCGCGCCGAACCAGCGCCACAACGCGTCCTGAAAACGATGATGTATAAGACGATTTGATAATAAAAAAGTGATTCGCTATAACCACTATATCATTTATATCTACAGTGTATAGATGCTAACAAAAAATAATAAGTCGGTTATAACGTGGGAGCCACGAGGCGGTAATACGAGGAAAACAGGAGAGAAAATGGGCCGCATTGCGGCCCATTGAGAAGGTTACTTTTTCGCTTCAGTCCATTTACCGTCGATAAAGAAGGCGGACCAGCCGGTCGCTTTACCCTCTTTCTCGGAGGAGACGTACTGTTGCTTGGTCTTACGACTAAAGCGTACCAGCGTTTTATTGCCTTCCGGATCCTGCTGCGGCGCATCGGCCAGATAGCGCAGCTTTTCAGGCAGACGATCGCGGAAGCGGTACAACTCTTCCACTAATGGCGCACGCGTCTCACGTGATTTCGGGAAGGTGTTTGCCGCCAGGAAAACGCCCGCCGCGCCATCGCGCAGGACGAAGTAAGCGTCGGACTTCTCGCATGGCAGTTCCGGTAAAGGCACCGGATCTTCCTTCGGCGGAGCCACTTCGCCATTACGCAGGATCTTACGCGTATTTTTACATTCGTCGTTGGTGCAAGCCATGTACTTACCAAAACGCCCCATTTTCAGGTGCATTTCAGAGCCGCATTTCTCACACTCCACGATAGGGCCGTCATAACCTTTGATACGGAACTCGCCCTCTTCAATCTCGTAGCCATCGCAGGTCGGGTTGTTGCCGCAGACATGCAGTTTACGCTTCGGATCGATAAGGTAGCTGTCCATCGCGGTGCCGCATTTCTGACAGCGACGTTTAGCGCGCAGCGCGTTGGTTTCGGCATCATCGCCTTCCAGCACGTTGAGAACTTCGTTTTCCGGTACCAGGTTGATAGTGGTTTTGCAACGTTCTTTCGGCGACAGCGCGTAGCCAGAGCAACCGAGGAATACCCCGGTGCTGGCAGTACGAATGCCCATTTTACGCCCGCAGGTCGGACAGTCGATGCTGGTCAGCACCATTGGGTTCGGCTGCATGCCGCCCTCTTCAGGATCCTTCTCAGCCGTTTGTAGCTGGGAGGTGAAATCGCCGAAGAAGTTATCCAGTACCTGTTTCCACTCGGCCTGATGATTAGCCACCTGATCGAGGCGGTCTTCCATCTGTGCGGTAAAATCGTAGTTCATCAGATCGCGGAAGTTCTCTTCCAGACGATCGGTGACGATTTCGCCCATCTTTTCAGCGTAAAAGCGACGGTTCTCGGCGCGTACATAGCCGCGGTCCTGGATGGTCGAAATGATCGACGCATAAGTGGACGGACGACCGATGCCGCGTTTTTCCAGCTCTTTCACCAGCGAGGCTTCGCTGAAACGCGCAGGCGGTTTGGTGAAGTGCTGCGCTGGGGTCAGTTCCACCAGGCTCAGGCTGTCGCCCTGATTGACCACCGGTAACGTACGGTCTTCATCGCCTTTACGCAGCGCTGGCATCACTTTCGTCCAGCCGTCAAAGCGCAGCGTACGACCGCGGGCTTTCAGTTTGAACTCTCCAGCCTGTACCGTCAGGGTGGTTGAGTCGTATTTTGCCGGCGTCATCTGACAGGCGACGAACTGACGCCAAATCAGTTGGTATAATTTCTGCGCATCGGCTTCCATGTCTTTCAGCGATTCCGCCATCACGTTCACGTCAGAAGGACGTATCGCTTCGTGCGCTTCCTGTGAATTTTCTTTGCTGGCGTACTGATTAGCGCTTTCAGGCAGATATTTTTTGCCAAAGTTGTCGCCGATATAGCCGCGAACCATGTTCAGCGCATCCTGACTCAGGTTGGTAGAGTCGGTACGCATGTAGGTAATATGGCCGGCTTCATACAAACGCTGGGCCATCATCATGGTTTTCTTCACGCCGAAGCCAAGACGGGTACTGGCGGCCTGCTGCAGCGTGGAGGTGATAAATGGCGCGCCCGGCTTGCTGCTGGTCGGCTTATCCTCGCGCTCCAGCACGCTATATCGCGCTTTTTCCAGCAGCGCGACGGCAGCCATGGTTTCGTCGCGGTTAACCGGACGGAACGGCTTGTCATTCTTGTGAGTTACCTGCAGCGGTAATGCATCGCCGCCCGGCGTGGTAGTACTGGCGTCGATCTCCCAGAACTCTTCCGGAACGAAGGCTTTAATTTCGCGTTCGCGTTCAACGACCAGACGGACTGCGACAGACTGCACGCGGCCAGCGGACAGACCGCGCGCAATTTTTTTCCACAGCAGTGGAGAAACCATATACCCCACCACACGGTCCATAAAGCGGCGCGCCTGCTGGGCATTAACACGATCGATATTCAGCTCGCCCGGCTTCTCAAAGGCCTGACGAATCGCGTTTTTGGTGATTTCGTTGAACACCACGCGGCTGTAACGTTGCTCATCACCACCGATAACTTCCCGCAGGTGCCAGGCAATGGCTTCCCCTTCGCGGTCAAGGTCGGTTGCGAGATAGATATGGTCGGCTTTTTCCGCCAACTGTTTGAGTTCTGAAACTACCTTTTCTTTACCCGGAAGTACTTCATAATGCGCATTCCAGTCATGCCATGGGTCCACGCCCATGCGGTTGACCAGAGCGCCACGTTCATCCTTTTTAGGCTTTTTAGCCCCTTTGGTGGAGGTAGAGTCGGCGCTCTTTTTGGAAGCTGAGCCACTGGTCGGCAAATCGCGGATATGACCGACGCTGGATTTCACCACGTAGTCATTACCCAGATACTTATTGATCGTTTTGGCTTTTGCCGGGGACTCAACGATAACGAGAGCTTTACCCATATTCACCTTTACCTAATTTAATTCATCCAGGAATACATCGCACATTGATTCACCATCCACTAGCGACGTGCCTGATATGTTGCGGCCACGTCGATGGATATCAACCCTCTGCACGCCCAGTTTCACATCCATAAAACCAGATAGCTGAGTTTGCTGGCTTTTGCGAGCCAGGTTGCATAGCACGAAGAATTTTTGGCCGAATGTCAAGCAAATCTGTTGCCAGATCGCTGAAAGCGTCACACTGTACCTGATAAAATTCGTTACGCAACTTTATTAGCATGCAAAAGCCAACTCCGCCAGTAAAGTGATGTTTCTTAGCCGGTTACAATTACCCCTGCACAATCAATGGAAAATTTGCCCGTTGCCCTCTCGCGGCGTAGACTACCCGCGAAGAACTACAGGAGTCCGTTATGCAAGGTACAACCCAACCCATCGAACGCCAGGCGTTACTTGAAATTGCCAACCAACTCATTCGCGATCATGAAGATACGTTAGCCGGAATTGAAGCCACCAACGTCGTTCAGCGTAACGGGGTTTTGGTGTTCAGCGGCGAGTTTTATCTTGATGAACAAGGTTTACCGACGGCGAAGAGCACTGCCGTATTCAACATGTTCAAGTATCTCGCTCATGAGTTGTCAGATAAGTATCACCTGGTCGATTAATCGCCAGTCATTGATGGACCGGCTCTCGGCTTAAGCCAGCCAGAAACAGCAACGCGAGGTATCAGCCTCGCGTTGTTTTAATTACATATTACATTAACGGTTTTTGTCCACGCTGCCACCAGCGCAACAATAGACGGTCAGCGCTTTCCGCCGCGCTACCGGTAACGCGGTCGAGCAACTTCTTACGCTGCTGATAACGCACGCTAATGACTTCGTGGTTATCCATCATGCTCAACAGGAGTTCATCGCTGGTTTGTACCGCATCCGCCAGCCCTTTTTCCAACGCCTGCACGCCGTACCAGTGCTCGCCGGTCGCTACCTTTTCGATATCCAGCGACGGGCGCATCTGATGCACGAAATCTTTAAAAAGCTGATGGGTTTCATTGAGATCTTCGCGGAATTTCTGCCGACCTTCCTCGGTATTTTCGCCCAACATGGTTAACGTGCGTTTATATTGCCCGGCGGTATGGAGTTCAATATCGATATCTTTGTTTTTCAGGAAGCGATTGATGTTGGGGATCTGCGCCACTACGCCAATCGAGCCAAGAATAGCAAACGGCGCACAGACGATTTTGTTCGCCACGCAGGCCATCATATAGCCGCCGCTGGCAGCGACCTTATCGACCGCAACCGTCAGCGGGATCTGTTTATCACGTAAGCGCTGCAGCTGCGAAGCTGCCAGACCATAACCGTGAACCACGCCGCCGGGGCTTTCCAGACGCACCACCACCTGGTCACGCGCCTTCGCCGAAGCCAGCACCGCCGTGATTTCTTCGCGCAGACCGCTTACCTCGTGGGCATCCATGCTGCCTTTAAAATCCAGCACCCAGATACGCGCCTTGCCGCTGGGTTCCGCGGTGCCCAATTTTGCCCGCGCTTTGGCCTCTTTGGCTTCCTGCTTATGTTTTTTCTTCTGCGCTTTATGCCAGAGTTTTTGCTGCGGGCCATCCAGCAGCGCCACCGCCAGCTCTTCTTTCATCTCCTTATATTGCTCGCTAAGATTCGTTACCCGCAGCTCGCCGCGCTGCTTCTTACGCTGAGTCAGATTAACGATTATGGCGGCGATAACCGCAATGGCGACGACGATAGTCGCAGCCTTGGCTAAAAATAAGCCGTATTGAGCAAGTAATTCCACGTTTTCACCTTGTGTAAAGCACTGACGTTGACGCACAGTGTACATCAGCCTTTATCATCAAGTCTCTGCGCTTTCCGTGCGCTGCGAGGCGCATTCCCGTTTTTTTTGTCGCAATGAAATCGTTGCAAGATATTAATTCTGCGAAGACTTTCCCTTTGACTGATTGCAATCATCAATCGTTTAAGGCATAAAGCGCAAAAGTAAGATACCGAATAAGATGTGGCCGTACGCAGGCCAGCAGAGGAGTCGCCGTGCATTATCAACCGCAATATCACCTACTTAAAGACCGTATCATTCTGGTCACCGGCGCCAGCGACGGCATCGGCCGCGAAGCCGCCCTCACCTATGCGCGCTACAGCGCAAGCGTAGTACTGGTCGGCCGTAATGAAGAAAAGCTGCGCGCCGTCGCGCAAGAAATTGAACAGGCCGGCGGCATTGCCGCGCGCTGGTTCACTCTCGACCTGTTGACATGCACGCCGCAGGAGTGCCAGCAGCTGGCGCAGAAAATCGCCATTCACTACCCGCGCCTTGACGGCGTACTGCACAACGCGGGCCTGCTCGGCGACGTATGTCCGATGGATCAGCAGGATCCTGAGGTATGGCAGCAGGTGATGCAGGTAAACGTTAACGGCACGTTTATGCTCACCCAGGCGCTTCTTCCTTTATTACTCAAGTCCGATTCCGGCTCGCTGGTGTTTACCTCTTCCAGCGTTGGCCGCCAGGGCCGCGCCAACTGGGGCGCCTACGCGGCCTCTAAATTCGCCACCGAAGGGATGATGCAGGTTCTGGCCGAAGAGTATCAAAGCCGTCATCTGCGGGTAAATTGTATCAATCCTGGCGGGACGCGTACCAAAATGCGCGCCAGCGCCTTCCCGACAGAAGATCCGCAAAAGCTGAAAACCCCCGCCGATATCATGCCGGTCTATTTATGGCTGATGGGCGACGATAGCCGGCGCAAAACCGGTATGACCTTCGATGCCCAGCCGGGGCGTAAACCAGGGATCTCCCAATGAGCGATCAACGCTACCGCGAGCGCCAGCAGCGGGTAAAAGACAAAGTCGATGCGCGGGTCGCCGCCGCCCAGCAAGAACGCGGGCTAATCATGGTCTTTACCGGTAACGGCAAAGGCAAAACGACTGCCGCCTTCGGTACCGTCACCCGCGCGGTTGGACACGGCAAAAAAGCCGGCGTGGTGCAGTTTATCAAAGGTACCTGGCCTAACGGCGAGCGCAATTTGCTGGAGCCGCACGGCGTGGAGTTTCAGGTCATGGCTACCGGCTTTACCTGGGATACGCAAAATCGCGACAGCGATACCGCCGCCTGCCTCGATGTCTGGCAGCACGGGCGGCGTATGCTGGCCGACGACAGCCTGGATCTGGTGCTGCTGGATGAACTTACCTACATGGTGGCCTATGATTATCTGCCGCTGGAAGAGGTGCTGACGGCGCTGCGCAACCGTCCAGCGCATCAAACGGTGATGATTACCGGTCGCGGCTGCCACCGCGAGATCATCGAGATAGCCGACACCGTCAGCGAGTTACGCCCGGTAAAACACGCCTTTGACGCCGGGGTTAAAGCCCAGATGGGGATTGATTACTAAGCGCCAGTCGGGCCAGGAGCTGGCTATTGAGCGGCAGACACAAACAGTCCTCGCCGAGCGCCAGTTGCTGGTCGAGGACGTTTTGCCGCGAAACAAAGCGTTTGCGGTATTCGGTCGGCGTCAGTCCGCAGTATTTGTTAAAGGCGGCTATCAGGTATTTGTGCTCCTGAAAACCGCAGCTATGGCTGATTTCGGTGATCGGCGTGCGCGTATCGCGTAGTAGATTACGAGCCTTATTCAGCCGTACCAGGGTCAGATACTCTTTAAAGTTGTAACGACTCACCCGCTTAAACAGCCGGGAAAACCACGAATAGCTCATCCCGCTGTGCTCGGCCACTTCGCTTAACGTCAGTGGCCGGTCGTAATGCAGATTAATATAATCGATGCCTTTTTTAATCATCGACTCTTCGCGTAGCGAACTCTCCTCCCGCTCCTGCGGCTCGCCTGCCGTCACCAATGCATCAAGCAGCAAATATATCGCTGCGATACGCTGGAATGGCGTACGGTTATCGACAAGCTGTTGCAGCAGCGCCGTGAGCCGCTGGCGCACCTGCCAATCCGCGTTCTGCGCAACACGCCCGGCGGTGCACCATTCCAGCCGCGGAGAGGGATGCATTTCATCAAACAGACCCGGCGAAAACTGTACGGTAACCAGCTGGCTACCGGCCATCTCCGCGCTGAGTGAATGCACTTCCTCCGCGTTGATATACAACATATCGCCCTCGCGTAGTAGCCACTCCCGCTGGCCGACGGCCAGCGTAAAACCGCCATGAAGGACGGTGATAAGCTCCGGCGCCGGGTGCCAGTGAGGTTCGCAGTAGCGCACCTCAGCGGCAAAAACGTTGAGTTTCTCAGCGTCGAAGGCGATCAGCTCATAACCGCTACCGGTCGCCGGCTGCCCGCTTTGCGTTACCTGACGAGGATGCGTCACTGAAAACGGGAACACGGGTTACCTCCTGAACTTTTGTTATTGATGATCCGCCAGCACGGCATTGAGTTCATCACGGTCGATATCCAGCGCCAGGAATTCAGTCAATGCAATGAGCAAACCACAGAACAGATCCGGCGCCAGGCGGATAAGCTTTTCACGTACCTGGTCTGGCGCTACGCCGCTTTTCGCCGAAATCAGCGCCACCACGCGGGCAAAGGCTTCCGGCTGTTGAATAAGCTGTTGGAGAGAATTGTCGTCGCGCAGCGGTACATAGCGCGCAGGGCAATCAATCTCAACGCTTGCCGTTAATGGAAGATCGCGTGACGAGGCGCCCACGTAGATTTGCCACTGCCCTGGCGTCACCAGCCAATCCGCCAGCCCCGGATGATAGCAAGCTAAATCAGCGACGGGCAGCGCGAGCGCGACACGACGCGTTTCTCCCGCCAGCAACGATACTTTGCTAAAGGCTTTCAGCGCACGAACCTCGCGGATCAGTTCTCCCTCCGGGGCCGCAACGTACAGTTGTACAATCTCCTTGCCCTCACAGTCGCCGATATTCGTTAAATCAAACGCTACATGCAGGGTTTCGCCTTCGGCAAGCCGCGAGGCGGAGAGCGAAAGATTGGCATAGCGGAATTGGGTATAGCTCAGGCCAAAGCCAAACGGGAAACGCGGCGAAAGACGGCGTTTATCGTAATAGCGATAGCCGACAAATAATCCTTCGCCATAATGATGGCGCAGGTTTTCCCCCGGATACTGTAGCCAGGCGGGCGTCTCTTCGAGCGTATTTGGCACCGTTACGGTCAGCTTACCGCAGGGGTTACATTTACCGAACAGAATTTCAGCAACGGCGCGCCCCATCCCCTGTCCGGCGAAGAAGGTTTCCAGCAGCGCCCGGCATTCGCCAAGCCATGGCATCACCACCGCGTCGCTGTTGGCCAGCACCACCACCACGTTTGGCTGTACCGCAGCGACCTCGCGGATCAGCCGTTCATGCGCGGGCAGAATATTCAGATCCTGGCGATCGCCATTCTCGCCATCCTCACCGACCGCCGTGCTGACAAAAACCACTGCTACATCGGCGGCACCGGCGACATCGCGCGCCTGCGCCAGAGCCTGCTCATCGCTTTGATTGTCGTCTGGCGCGCCCGGCGCCCACGAGACCTTAAAGTCATCCCCGGCAAGATCGAAAATCTCATCCAGCGGACGGTCAAGTAAATAGGGAACCGTGGTGGCGCAACCTGAGCCCTGTATCACCGGCTCCTGAGCGGGCTTACCGATCACCGCGATGCGCGGCGTTTTGTGTGGCTTCAGCGGCAGCAGGTTGTGTTCATTTTTCAGCAATACGATGGATTCTACCGCTAAACGCTGCGATAACGCATGGTGTGCGGCAAAGTCAGCGCGCGTCTGCGGCCGGCGATGTCGTTGCACTTTATCGACCAGTTCAAGCATCCGCAAACAAGCCCGGTCTACCACCGGCATTGGAACCTCGCCGCAAGAGATTGCCGCCAGTAGGGTTTGTTTGTCCCGCCTGGTTTCCGGCATCGCCAGGTCATTGCCGGCAAGCAGCGATGCCGGGCGATCTTTAATACCGTACCAGTCGGACATCACCAGACCGTCATATCCCCATTCATCACGCAATACCTGGGTCAGTAAGAACGGATCCTGCGATGTTTGAACGCCATTAAGACGGTTATAAGAAGACATCACCGTCCAGGGCTGGGATTTGGCGATCGCTCGTTGAAATCCGGCGAGATAGATTTCACGCAGCGCCCGCTCCTCAATAATCGAATCCATTTCGGTACGCCGGTACTCGGAGTTATTGGCGGCAAAATGTTTAAGGCTGGCGCCGACGCCTTCGGCCTGTAAGCCGTTAATCAGCGCCGCGGCGATATCCCCGCTAACGACCGGGTCCTCAGAATAGTATTCATAGCCGCGTCCAGCCAGCGGGGTGCGCCGAATGTTAATTCCCGGCCCCAATAAAATACCCACTCCCATCTGCTGACACTCGCGTCCCAGCGCTGCGCCCATTTCCTGCACCAGTTCAACATCCCAGCTACAGGCCAGACTGGAGCCATTCGGAAAACAGGTGGCCGGCAGCGAGGCGCTGAACAACGCTTCGCTGCCGCCCTTCGCTACAGGCTCGTCGGCGCTGGCCTGGTCGGCGGTTTGAGTTATCACCGAGATGAAGTCATCCATGCTCCACTTTTCATTGCCATCTATTTGCGCACTGCTATAGCGCACGCCGTACGTACCATCGGTCATCACGATATCGGGGATACCATGCTGCGGCAACGATGCCGTACGCCACAGGCCACTGCCGGTCAGCAGCGCCACTTTTTCCTCTACCGACATGGCGGCAATAAGGGTACTAAAATCGTTATTCATCTCTCTGACTCCTTGAGGTTAAAGCGCGCTTTGCTTACGCAGGCTGATTTTTTGCACGATATCGCGATAGGTATTTTCATCCAACGAGTAGCAGGCTACGAAGATGGCGCTGATAGCGAACATCGCGCCGGGGAAGAGCGTCATCAGAATATTGATGCCATTAATCGCATCGCTGGTCACATTACCCGCATCATAGTGATAGAGATCCAGCATCCAGCCCGCGCAACCGCCGCCAATCGCCATCGCAATTTTGGTGATGAAGTTAAAGAAACCGTAGATTGCGCCTTCAGAGCGTACGCCGTGATGCCATTCAGCATATTCGACAGTGTCGGCAATCATCGACCACATGGCGACAAAGCCCATACCTAATGTGATGCTGTAAAGACATACACCGCTCATTATCAGCCACAGGTTATTACCAGCGATGAAATATTGCATCAGCACCCCCAGCACGCCAATTAACAACGCCAGAAGCGCCATTTTCTTTTTTCCTATCAGCGCAATCACTTTCTCGGAAATGATGGTTCCAACGATATAAGCACCTGATTGAATCATGAAGAAAGTTGCGGTAAACCCTTCGCTGCCGATAATGTATTTAATAAAGTAAATGGCGATCGCCATCCAGACGGTATAGGCGATATAGAAAAATACGGTAAATAATGACAGATGAATCAGTGGAGCATTGCCTAATACCGCACGGAACATTTCACGAAGCGTCGGCGCATTCATTTCATCCTCTTCGCCAACTCGTTCTTTGGTCATGGCAAAACAGGCAAGAAACATAAAAGTCGCTAACAGTGCAAAGCAGGAAACGGCAAAGACATAGCCCATCTGTTTGTCGTTAAAGGGCGAAATCAGCCAGTCGGCGGTTGTGGAAACAATCAGATACCCGACAATCGCCAACACAAAGCGGTACACGGACAGCGACGAGCGCGAGGCTTCATGCTGCGTCAGGCGGTTGGTCAATGCTGAATAAGGCGTGTTAACCGCCGTATATGCCAGGCAATAAATGGTATAGGAAGCCAGCGCGAAATAAAATTTAGCTTCCCCGCCAAATGGCACAAAACACAACACGGTTAAAAAACCTAACGGTATCGCACCATATAATAGCCAGGGACGCAGCTTGCCATATTTACTCTGCGTCTTATCAATTGCAAAACCAATCAAAATATTAAATATTGCATCAATCACCCGGGCGATCACAAAGATCAGGCTCGCCTGTACCGCGCTGATGCCATAAATATTTGTATAAAAAAACAGTAAGAATAACGAGACAAAACCGAACGATAAATTAGAGGCGAAATCACCTAAGCCATAGCCTATCTTTTCTTTTACGCCGATGACCACATAGCTTGCCGATAACTTTGTTGTTGTACTCATTGCGGGCTACCTGTTTTTGTAATCAGTGCCGACAGTATATGGCGACGCTAATAACATCACTTTGCGTTATTTGTCTGCGTAATTCCTGTTTCTTGTCTTTATGCAAAAGTGTGAAAAATGTCACAAGCGAAGGGAAAAAGAGGAGCGTTCCGGCGGGAACCGCCGGAACGTACAGCATTAGCCGTTGGTCTTGTTGCGAGTGCTGGAACGACGGTTGCCGTTATTACCCTGGCGAGGATTGCCGCTGGTCTGGCTATGACGCTTGACGGCACGGCGAATCTGATTCGCTTTCATGCGACGGCGATCTTTCTCCACCGCCACTTTGCTTTCGGTTTCCGCCGGCAGCTCCACCAGTTCACGCAGATAGTTGGTTTGCGCCAGATCCAGTTCCGTCCAGCCGCCGCGCGGCAGGCCTTTCGGCAGCAGAATATCGCCGTAGCGTACGCGAATAAGACGGCTGACCTGAACGCCGACGGCTTCCCACAGGCGACGCACTTCGCGGTTGCGCCCTTCGGTCAAGGTGACGTTATACCATTGGTTGATCCCTTCACCGCCGGTGAACTTAATCGTTTTAAACGCTGCAGGGCCATCTTCTAACTGTACGCCACGCGCCAGTTGGCGCAGCTTGTCTTCATCAACCTGGCCGAAAACGCGAACGGCGTATTCACGCTCGACTTCGCGGCTCGGGTGCATCAAACGGTTCGCCAGTTCACCATCGGTGGTAAACAGCAGCAGGCCGCAGGTGTTCACATCAAGGCGACCCACCGCAATCCAGCGCGCGCCGCGCAGTTTCGGCAGACGGTCAAATACCGTCGGGCGCCCTTCCGGATCGTTACGGGTACAGAGTTCGCCTTCTGGCTTGTAATAGGCCAATACGCGGCAAATCTGCTCGGCAGATTCTTTTACCGAAATAAGATGGCCGTCGATACGAATTTTCAAACCAGGCACGATTTCTACGCGATCGCCGAGGGTTGCGACCTTACCATCCACGCTGACGCGGCCAGCTTCGATGATAGTTTCAATTTCACGGCGGGAGCCATGGCCAGCACGAGCCAGCACTTTCTGTAATTTCTCGCTCATAGAGCTTCCTTTAGGTGTCGCCTTCCCAGGCGTCTGATATGCTTTGGCGACAACAGGCCATTAAAACCACCAACCTGTTGTTATATAAATACTTTACACATTTTAAGGCGCCGTTCGTCAGCACTGTTAAACAGCGCGCGCGCCTGCGTGGGCGAACATACTACACTAACTTCAAAATGAATGCTTCACTGCGATACATTTCTCTGTCTATGGATTATCGCTCGCCGTCAATGAACTTGCCTTGAGGGGAAAGTGGGCAAATGGCGCCGGATGACTAAACAGGTATCCTTGCGCTTTCTGGCAACCGAGGTCGCGTAACTGGTCTTTTATCTCCTCATCTTCAATACCCTCAGCAACGACGGGCACCTTAAAACCCTGTGCCAGCACAATCAGCGATGCAATCACCGATTCCGCTTTGTCATCATCGGCGAATTGACAGATCAAACGGCGATCAATTTTGATGCTATCAAATGGCAGCGTATGTAAATAAGAGAGGCTGGATAAATTGACGCCAAAATCATCCAGCGCGACGGCAATACCATGGCGACGTAAATAAGCAATCATTCTGCTCATTCGGGTAGCATCGTTCATCAATAGCCGTTCGGTTATCTCAAGACAAATATTGCCCGTGACCAGCCCATTACGATAGATAACATCCATTAAATGCCAGGCAAAATCCTGTTGCAGGAGTTGAATCGCCGATACGTTGATATGCAGAATAAAGTTCGCCGGCGCCCCGCGGAGAATCATAGCGGACAGTTCCCGACAGGCCTCTTCAATAACCCAGCGCCCCAGCGGGATTATCAGCCCACTCTCTTCCGCCAGTGGGATGAAACGCTGGGGAGGAATTTCGCCTACCGTTTCGGAGCGCCAGCGAAGCAAACATTCTCCTTCCTGAAAAGCGCTTTGATCCTGCAAATCCACAATTGGCTGTAGCATCAGATGAAATTCATGTTGCTGGATCGCATCATGAAGCTGCTCATGGAGTTGGATATTATAAAGCTCAGCCTCATGCATCTCGCCGCTGAAAAACGTCGCGACGCCGTTTCCCTGTTTCTGCGCATGGCGTAATGCAATCCATGCCTCACGCAACGTTTGTTCAATATTCTCTGCGTGGATCTCAGTCGTCACCAGGCCAATATTGCCGGTATAAACGTATTTGCTTGCCGTAGGAGACGCTTCATTATTGACGTCGATAAATAGTGAGGAGAGCAGTTCTCTGTAGCGCTGATGCTCTTTTGGCTGAGTTTGTCCTGGAAAAACCACGATAAGCTTATCTACTGTATCGCGGGCGATCAGCGTATTCGTCGGCAGTAAATTACGCAGGCGAAGAATATAATCGCTAATGAATTTTTCACCATACTCCGTACTTAAGGAATTGATAATAGCGTTCATATTACTGATATGCAGCAGCGCGAGCAGGTTTCTACCTTGATATAGCGATGTCTGACGCAGTAACCCCGTCCGCGAGAATAATCCGGTGGTTCTATCCTCTTCTATTTCGCGCCGTTGGGCGTCGAAACTTTCCGCCAGCTTATGCGATAGCGCCATAAATGTGGTTTCCAGAGAGGCTATTTCCGGGAAATGACGCTTATTATCTGGCGGCGTCCAGCGGTGCGTCGCAAGCTGATCCGCTTTACGGACAATATCCCGCAGCGGTTTTACCACCTTCGCCAGGCCACAGAAAACCACCAGCAGACCAAGTGTAAAAATCACAAACAGCATGCTCATGGTGATAGCTATATATTTAACGATGGTACGGGTAATCATTCTCGCTGGGCTAATCACAATCCCCGTCCAGTGCAGTATGTCATCACGGTCGGTGATTGGGAAAGCATCAACATAATATTCTTCTTTGCCGGAGCTAAAAAACTGCAATCCCGTGCGGTTATGCGTTTTTAAGGTGTGACTGGCTGCCACAACAACCGGTAAATGAGTGTTTTCAAGCGTTTGTAGATTCAACCGTGAGTGTTTTCCCCCAGCCAGCATATTTCGCGTCAATGATGGCACTGATGAAGAAATGAGCTCATTTTTTTCATTAACAATCAGCAGAATACTTTCCGGATGGGGTTTAAATTTTTCCAGGCTTTTATTTAGTTCGTTGAGGTGCAACTCGCTGGCGACGACGCCAACAAACTGTCCCTGGCGATTGAATGCCGGCGAGCTGAACGCAACGCCAATTTCATTTTCATATTCATAATCGCGAAAGGGTTTTGTCCAGTGCGAGCTCTGGTCTTTGGCAACCGCCGCATACCATTCGCGCTGCGTTGTTTGATAATCCGCTAGCACCGATTTTACCAATGAGTTCACCGTCAGGTGGCTATACGCCGTCAGATGGTGACCTGTTTGCGCATCTTTTACCGCAAGATAATCATTCGACTCGGCCTGGCCGCGCGCCACTTGAATAAAATCGCCATTTACTGCGCCAAATCCGACCAGATTGAGATAATGTTTGTTGCTGAAGACGTTATTGGTGGTATTGACCATTTCGCCGATCAGGCTGCGAACCGGGATCGCAGTACTGGATTGACGTCCGATCGCATGAACTAGTATCGCGTTCGATTGCGCGGGAACATCAATATAATCGTGGATGACTTCCTCGATATTGACTCTTTTCGCTCGCAGAATATCCTCACTCACCTCATCAAAAAAAGCATAACCTTCGTAGTAGAGAAAAGCATATGTCGTCAGCAGCACGACGAGAATTGTCGTGGCTAAGGTAAATATGATGGCCTGAGTTAGGGTGAACGGGTAACTGTTGACCGAAAGCTGTTTTTTTAATATTTGCATCGTTATTATCGCCGCTCGTCTTTGTCATCATTCCGGTTCAACAACGAAAAACCCATTGGCGACGTCAAAACTATCAAACGTTTTCGGCCGGGAATAATGATATCCCTGGGCCAAATCACAGCCCATCTCCTGCAGTTTTTCCGCCATTTCGCGCGTTTCAACGCCTTCGGCCACCAGCGGCACGGAAAAACTTCGCGCCAGCATTAACACCGAGGCAATAACCGCTTCGCTTTTTTTATCGTCTAGCACATTGCTAACAAACCCGCGGTCAATCTTCAGACAGTCAAACGGCAGTGAATGCAGATACGAGAGGCTGGAATAACCGGAACCAAAATCGTCAATCGCGACGCAAACGCCGAGGCGGCGTAAATAAGCCAGTATTTCGACAATCCGCCACGTGTCATGTAGCAAAACGCTTTCGGTGATTTCGAGACAAATATTGCGGTTCATCAAATCATTAGCGTGAATTGACTCCAGCAAATGCTGAGCAAAATCAGGTTGCTGAAGCTGAATTGCCGAGATATTGACGTGCAGTTTAAAATCACGCGGCGCGCCGCGCGTGATAAACGCGGCAAGTTCACGACAGGCGGTTTCAATTATCCATTTCCCTAACGGCACAATCATGCCGGTGTGCTCGGCAAGGGCGATAAATTTGTCGGGCGGCACGAAACCCGACACATTTGATTGCCAGCGGATCAGGCATTCACCTTCTTTACAAGGCCGCTGCGATTCAAATGAAACGATTGGCTGCAAAACGAGATGGAAACCTTCCGAATGGAGATCGTCGCATAACGCCTGATGCAGACGCAGATTATTCACTTCCTCTTCACGCATGGCGGCCGTGAAAAGTTTACTCGTACCGCTACGCTGCATCTGGGCATGCTGTAAAGCCAGACTAACATTCATCAGACATTCGCCGATGTTCTCTGGGGTTAATGATTCAATCAACATGCCAATATGGCCAGTAAATATATGCGATTCGCCTGACATATCAGAAGCAGACATACGAAAAACAGAAGCAAGTAGCGCGCTGTACCAGTCGACATCCTTTTCGGCATACATGCCATCAAAAGCGATAATGAACAAGTCTTCTCGATCACGACAACATAGTGCCCCTTCAGGCAATATTTTGCGAATGCGTAAAGTAAACTGGTGAATAAACTGTCGGGCCTGAGTCGTACCGAGCACATTCTTAACCGAGTTGTAGTTGTTAACGTATACCATCGCCAGCATATTGCGATGACGGTACAGCGACTCACAATGCAGTAAACCGCTACGGGTTAAAAAACCGGTTTCTCTATCTTCTTCCAGTTTCCGGCGTTTAGATTCGAAAGTGTCTGGAATAATTGCATATAGGTTGCTCAATGCTGCATCCAACGAGGCTATTTCCGGAAATACTCGTTTAGTTGGTTTCTTCCACGGCATTAACCCCAGATGCACTTTATCTGTAACGTCTTTTAAGGCGCCGGTGAAATGAGAAATAATCATCAACAGAATCAACATCAGAATAAAAATAAACAGTGTCGTGGAGAAGGTCACAAGTAGACGCTGTTTATTCATTTCCGCCATTTCCGCATGCTGTGGTGCGATAAGTACCGCTTTCCAGTTCAGCAGATGTTGGCGGTCCTGCACGCTAAAGGCGGTCGCCAACAAAGACTCGTCCTCAGTACGCAAGGAAAATGACGTCGGCGACGGCTGCGCCGAGGTAAGCTTTGCTATCAGTTGGCGATCCTGCTGCCATTTATGTTGGTTGCCGGAACGCGCGACAATGCGATTGTTGTCATCGATAAGTAGAAGAGCATAGCTTTTATCCGGCAGGAGACTCTGTAAATAAGCGGTCATATCTGCAGGTGTGGCGCCGCTGGCGATCGCCCCGACGAAGCGGCCTTGTTTATCGTACACTGGCTGGTTCCAGCTCATGATCAAACTGCCGGTAAAGAGAGAGCGTTGCCAGAATCCGTGCGTTTGCTGGCGAGCGCGGCGAAACTGCGGTAAATCAGCAACATTAAACGCGTTATTGACGTTGACAATATTGGTCTGCGGGCTTAACCCGCTGTATTTAACCAGGGAGTGATGATTATCGCGCTGGGTTCGCTGTAAATAAATTTGATTACTATGATTATCGCGAATAACAGCAATACTGGAACCATTTTCCGCAAACCACGACAGGCTCTGGAAGGCGGGCATGGTTTTAAACGCGCTCGCCGTCAAATACACCATTTCAGGAACTAAAGTATCCTTATCGATGTTGTTACTTTCGCCCTGAATATATTGTAAAAATAGATTCGTTATTTGTCGTGGGCGATCGACAGCATCCTCAAGTTTAAGCTGAATAGACGTATACTGAGAACCAATGATTTTTTTATCAATGGCACTACTGACCTGACGCGACTGATAGTTAAACAGGCTGGTCAGGCTGACAACAATCAGCATTAACGCCAGCAGCGAAACAACCAGTACGCTTTTTACCAGGGTGATGGGATAGGTATTTGAGGTCAGCTTTGGCATATATTAACGGTATTTAATCACTATTATAAGATTATTATCACTGAATACCACCAGGGCTTAATGTATGACTTTACCCGCCAGATATAAGGTAACGGCAACACTGGAAAACATAAAAAAAATCAACAGTACTTTCTTCCTCTTAAACACGTCGGAGGATTAAATAGTCAGCTTATACATAATGTTGAATTTCTTTCTGGAAGCAATATCAGTGAGTGATATCGTAAGCGGACTAATAATATAAAGAAGAAAGCAGCGACTCAATGCGGAAAGAATTTTAAAATAAATTTAAGCCGCGGGCGACGCATGAAACGCCGCCCGCGAGAAACATCACAGGAAGGGTTTAATATCACCAACGCCTTCACGCAGCACCACCGGCGCGTCTTCGGTCAGGTCGATAACCGTCGTCGGCTGCTGGCCGAGATAACCGCCGTGAATAATCAGATCGACCACCTTCTCAAGACGGTCTTTAATCTCTTCCGGGTCGGACTCCGTGAATTCATTACCCGGCAGCATCAAGGATGTCGAGAGCATCGGCTCGCCAAGCGTTTCCAGCAGCATCTGGGCGATAGGATTTGCCGGCACGCGCATACCAATGGTTTTACGCTTTTCTTGCAACAGGCGGCGCGGCACCTCTTTCGTTCCTTTAAGAATAAACGTGTAGTTGCCCGGGGTATTGTTTTTGATCAGACGAAACGCCACGTTATCGACAAACGCATAGGTCGACAACTCGGAGAGATCGCGGCACATCAGGGTGAAATTGTGGCCATCCGGCAACTGACGAATACGGCAGATCCGCTCCATCGCCCCTTTATCTTCAATTTTGCACCCCAGAGCATAACCAGAGTCCGTTGGATAAACGATAACCCCGCCCTTACGTACGATTTCCACCGCCTGATTAATCAACCGCGCCTGCGGGTTATCGGGGTGGATATAGAAAAACTGGCTCATACTTCCCTCTCAATTTGTTCAGCGGCCACTTCCCAACTGCGCCAGATCCCTTCTACGCCAGCGGGTAGCCAAAGTTTGCGCCCCAGTTCGATCCACGGACAGGGCTGGTGGAAATCCGAACCCTGCGACGCCATCAAACCAAACTGTTTCGCGTAGCCCGCCAGCTGCGCGCGCTCATGCGGCGCCTGCTGACATTGGGCGACCTCCATCGCGTCGCCGCCCTGCTCGCTAAAATGGGCCAACAGCCGTTTCAACCATTTGGCGGAAAGATCGTAACGCCCCGGATGGGCGATCACCGCTTTGCCGCCAGAATGATGAATGACATCAATCGCTTGTTTTATTGTACACCACTGCGGCGGAACGTATCCGGTTTTCCCGCGGGCGAGATATTTTTTGAATACATCGGCAATATTGCTCGCAAAGCCGGCTTCAACTAAAAAGCGGGCAAAATGGCCGCGGGTAACCGCGCCGCCATCGGCGAGCTTTAACGCCCCTTCCCAGGCGCCGGGGATACGCGCTTTCTCCAACCGTTCGGCAATCATCTGCCCGCGCTGGTTGCGCCGCGCTTTCTGTTCGCAGAGCAGTTGCGTTATCGCCGGATGGTTGATATCAATATTCAGTCCGACGATATGAATTTCGTGATTTTCCCACAGGGTGGAAATTTCTACCCCGGTGATAAGCGTGAGCGGCAGTTCAGCCCGCGCAATTTCGGCACGCGCTGCCGGAATGGCCGCCACGCTATCGTGATCGGTGATTGCCAGCGTCCCCACCCGCATCTCATGCGCGCGATGTACCAGCTCTTCTGGAGTCAATCGCCCATCGGAGGCGACGGTATGGCTGTGCAGGTCATAAATGACCGCGTAATTAGTGTCGCTCAAAATGGCTCCTGGTGGACCTGAACTGAAATAAGCGCATTATGATAACGACTGAGAAAGAAAATCTGCAAACAAGGGTTGACTTTATTTTCATGGACTAGTTAACTAGTACGCAAGTT
This sequence comes from Klebsiella sp. K-3, assembly GCF_051207495.1. Classification (NCBI taxonomy): domain Bacteria; kingdom Pseudomonadati; phylum Pseudomonadota; class Gammaproteobacteria; order Enterobacterales; family Enterobacteriaceae; genus Klebsiella; species Klebsiella sp. K-3. Next base: position 89,251 of record NZ_JBPNXF010000007.1, read on the forward strand.
CACACAACGGGTATCTCTGATGAAAACGCAAATTATTACTCTTCATAGCTGGTGGCGTCGTTCCTGGAATCGGGCGGCGTGATCGCGTTTTGCACTCAGCAAACAGATACCGGGCCCGCCACTGAGCGGGCTTTTTTTTGAACAAAATAATGAACAGAACAGGCGAGAATGATAATGCAAAAATCAAAACCAGCGCTCGAGCTTCTCACCAGCGACGCTATCTATCGCGAAAACCCGACGGCGTTATTCCATCAATTATGCGGCGCGCGCCCGGCAACCTTGCTGCTGGAATCGGCCGACATCGATAGTAAAGACGATTTAAAAAGCCTGCTGCTGGTGGATAGCGCCCTGCGTATTACCGCACTTGGCAATACCGTCACTGTCCAGGCGCTGTCAGCGAACGGCGCCGCGCTGCTTGAACTGCTGGATAACGCATTGCCGTCCGGCATTGAGAATCTGCGCCAGCCGAACAGCCGGGTACTCACCTTCCCACCGGTTAGCGCCCTGCTGGATGAAGATGCTCGCCTGTGTTCGTTATCGGTGTTCGATGCGTTTCGTCTGTTACAGGATTTGGTCAGCGTCCCGCAGGCCGAGCGCGAAGCGATGTTCTTCGGCGGCCTGTTCGCTTACGACCTGGTGGCCGGTTTTGAAGATTTACCACCACTTAACGCCGATACCGCCTGCCCGGATTACTGTTTCTACCTGGCGGAGACGCTGCTTGTCATCGACCATCAGACCAAAAACACCCGCATTCAGGCGAGCCTGTTCACGCCGCTGGAGAATGAGAAACAGCGTCTTCTGCAACGTATCGCCCAGCTACGCCAGCAGTTAAATGAGCCGCCCGCGCCGCTGCCGGTGACGACGGTTGCCGAAATGCGCTGCGACGTCGATCAGAGCGATGAAGAGTACGGCGCCGTGGTGCGCAAAATGCAGCGCGCCATTCGCGCGGGCGAAATTTTCCAGGTTGTGCCGTCGCGCCGCTTCTCCCTCCCTTGCCCGTCGCCGCTGGCCTCGTACGATGTGCTGAAAAAGAGCAATCCCAGCCCGTATATGTTCTTTATGCAGGATAACGATTTCACGCTGTTCGGCGCCTCGCCGGAAAGCTCGCTCAAATACGACGCCGTCAGCCGCCAGATTGAGATCTACCCCATTGCCGGCACCCGTCCGCGCGGCCGCCGCGCCGACGGTTCGCTGGATCGCGACCTCGATAGCCGTATTGAACTGGAGATGCGTACCGACCACAAAGAGCTCTCTGAACATCTGATGCTGGTCGACCTGGCCCGTAACGATCTCGCCCGCATCTGTACCCCGGGTAGCCGCTACGTGGCGGATTTGACCAAAGTCGATCGCTACTCCTTTGTGATGCACCTGGTTTCCCGCGTGGTTGGCGAACTGCGCCGCGACCTCGACGTCCTGCACGCCTATCGCGCCTGCATGAATATGGGCACCCTTAGCGGCGCGCCGAAAGTTCGCGCCATGCAGCTAATCGCCGCCGCGGAAGGCAAGCGTCGTGGTAGCTACGGCGGCGCGGTCGGCTACTTTACCGCCCACGGCGACCTCGATACCTGCATCGTGATCCGCTCAGCCTACGTAGAGGACGGCATTGCCACCGTGCAGGCGGGCGCCGGTATCGTGCTCGATTCCGTTCCGCAATCCGAGGCGGATGAAACCCGTAATAAAGCTCGCGCCGTGCTGCGCGCCATTGCTCAGGCCCATCACGCGAAGGAGACTTTCTAATGGCCGACATCCTGCTGCTCGATAATATCGACTCCTTTACCTATAACCTCGCCGACCAGCTGCGGGCTAACGGCCACAACGTGGTCATTTATCGTAATACCGTTCCGGCGCAATCGCTGATTGAACGTATCGGCACTATGGATAATCCGGTGCTGATGCTCTCTCCGGGGCCGGGTACCCCAAGCGAAGCCGGTTGCATGCCGGAGCTGCTGACCCGCCTGCGCGGCAAGTTACCGATTATCGGTATCTGCCTCGGCCACCAGGCCATCGTGGAAGCCTACGGCGGCTATGTCGGCCAGGCGGGCGAAATCCTTCACGGCAAAGCTTCCAGCATTGAGCATGACGGCCAGGCGATGTTCGCCGGTCTTGCCAACCCGCTGCCGGTGGCCCGCTACCATTCACTGGTCGGCAGCAATATTCCGGCCGGGCTCACCATTAACGCCAATTTCAACGGTATGGTGATGGCGGTTCGCCATGACGCCGATCGCGTCTGCGGCTTCCAGTTCCATCCGGAGTCGATTCTGACTACTCAAGGGGCGCTGCTGCTGGAGCAAACGCTGGCATGGGCGCTGCAGAAACTGGAACAGACCAATGTCGTACAACCGATTCTGGAAAAATTGTACCAGGCAGAGACGCTGAGCCAGCAGGAGAGCCACGTGCTGTTTTCCGCCGTCGTGCGCGGCGAAGTGAAGCCAGAACAACTGGCCGCCGCGCTGGTAAGCATGAAAGTGCGCGGCGAGCAACCGCAGGAAATTGCCGGCGCCGCTACCGCGTTGCTGGAAAACGCCGCGCCGTTCCCGCGCCCGGATTATCAGTTTGCCGATATTGTCGGCACCGGCGGCGATGGCAGCAACAGCATTAATATTTCAACCGCCAGCGCCTTTGTCGCCGCCGCCTGCGGTTTAAAGGTGGCGAAACACGGCAACCGCAGCGTCTCCAGTAAATCGGGCTCGTCCGACCTGCTGGCCGCGTTTGGCATCAACCTGGATATGAACGCCGATAAATCGCGCGCCGCGCTGGATGAACTGGGCGTCTGCTTCCTGTTCGCGCCGAAGTACCACACCGGTTTCCGCCATGCGATGCCGGTCCGCCAACAGTTGAAAACGCGCACCCTGTTTAACGTATTGGGGCCGCTTATCAACCCTGCGCACCCGCCGCTGGCGTTGATTGGCGTCTATAGCCCGGAACTGGTGTTGCCGATTGCCGAAACCTTACGGGTACTCGGCTATCAACGCGCCGCCGTGGTACACAGCGGCGGCATGGACGAAGTCTCGTTGCATGCGCCGACCGTGGTCGCCGAACTCAATAACGGCGAAATCCAGAGCTATCAGCTGACCGCCGCCGACTTCGGTCTGACGCCTTATCATCAGGATCAACTGGCTGGCGGCACGCCGGAAGAAAACCGTGACATTCTCACGCGCTTGCTACAAGGTAAAGGTGAAGCCGCTCACGAAGCCGCCGTCGCCGCCAACGTCGCCATGTTGATGCGTTTACACGGGCATGAAGACCTGAAAGCCAACGCCCGGCAGGTACTGGATGTGCTGCACAGCGGAGCGGCCTATGACAGAGTGACCGCATTAGCGGCAAGAGGGTAAATAATGCAGACCGTTTTAGCAAAAATCGTTGCCGACAAAGCGATTTGGGTAGAAGCCCGCAAACAACAACAACCGTTAGCCAGTTTTCAGAATGACATCGTGCCGTCCGAACGCCATTTTTACGATGCGCTGGCCGGCGCCCGCACCGCCTTTATTCTTGAATGCAAAAAGGCGTCGCCGTCGAAGGGACTGATTCGTGAAGATTTCGACCCGGCGACCATCGCCGGGGTTTATAAGCACTACGCCTCGGCAATTTCGGTACTGTGCGATGAAAAATATTTTCAGGGCAGCTTTGATTTTCTGCCGATTGTCAGCAAAGTCGCGCCGCAGCCGATACTGTGTAAAGACTTCACCATCGATCCTTACCAGATTTACCTCGCGCGTTACTATCAGGCTGATGCCTGCCTGCTGATGCTCTCGGTGCTCGATGACGATCAATATCGCCAGCTCGCCGCCGTCGCCCACAGCCTCAATATGGGCGTTCTGACAGAAGTCAGCAACGAAGAGGAGCTGGAACGCGCGATTGCGCTGAAGGCCAAAGTCGTCGGCATTAACAACCGCGATCTGCGCGATATGTCGATTGACCTGAACCGCACGCGTCAACTGGCGCCGCGTCTCGGCCCGGATGTCACCGTGATAAGCGAATCCGGAATCCATACCTACGGCGAAGTCCGCGAACTGAGCCACTTTGCCAACGGCTTCCTGATTGGCTCGGCGCTAATGGAGCAACCGGACCTCAGCGCTGCGGTGAAGCGCGTGCTGTTAGGTGAGAACAAGGTTTGCGGCCTGACTCGTCCGCAGGATGCGCAAGTCGCCTGGGAGGCGGGCGCTATCTATGGCGGCCTGATTTTCGTCGCCAGTTCGCCGCGCGCCGTTGACGACCAGCAGGCACAGGCGGTAATGGCCGCCGCGCCGCTCAGCTACGTTGGCGTATTCCGCGATGCAGCCATTGAAGAGGTCGTCACCCGTGCGACCAACTTGAAACTCGCCGCGGTCCAGCTTCATGGGAGCGAAGATCAGGCCTGGATTGATGCCCTGCGCGCGGCGCTGCCGGAGCAGATCCAAATCTGGAAGGCGCTGAGCGTCGGCGAAACGCTGCCGCCGCGTAACCTCAATCATGTGGACAGATATGTCTTTGACAACGGTCAGGGCGGGAGCGGTCAACGCTTCGACTGGTCGCTGCTGCAGGGCCAGGACCTGCGTAACGTGATGCTGGCAGGCGGCCTCAGCGCCGATAACTGCGTAGAAGCCGCGAAAAGCGGCTGTGCCGGACTCGATTTCAACTCAGGCGTAGAGTCGCAGCCGGGAATCAAAGAGGCAAGCCTGGTGGCTGCCGTTTTCCAGACGCTGCGCGCATATTAAGGAGCAATGCAATAATGAGCACTTTACTGAACCCGTATTTCGGCGAATTCGGCGGTATGTACGTTCCGCAGATCCTGATGCCCGCCCTGCGCCAGCTGGAAGAAGCTTTCGTCAGCGCGCAAAAAGATCCTGAGTTTCAGGCTGAATTCACCGACCTGCTGAAAAACTACGCGGGCCGCCCGACGGCGCTGACCAAATGCCGCAATCTGACCGAAGGCACCCGCACCACGCTGTACCTCAAGCGTGAAGATCTGCTCCACGGCGGCGCGCACAAAACCAACCAGGTGCTGGGCCAGGCGCTACTGGCCAAACGTATGGGCAAAACGGAAATTATCGCCGAAACCGGTGCCGGCCAACACGGCGTCGCCTCGGCGCTGGCCAGCGCCCTGCTCGGTCTGAAATGCCGCATCTATATGGGCGCCAAAGACGTCGAGCGTCAGTCGCCGAACGTCTTCCGCATGCGCCTGATGGGTGCGGAGGTCATTCCAGTGCACAGCGGTTCCGCCACCCTGAAAGATGCCTGTAACGAAGCGCTGCGCGACTGGTCCGGCAGCTACGAGAAGGCGCACTACATGCTCGGCACCGCCGCTGGCCCGCACCCATTCCCGACTATCGTGCGTGAATTCCAGCGCATGATCGGCGAAGAAACCAAAGCGCAGATCCTCGAGAAAGAAGGACGCCTGCCGGACGCGGTGATCGCCTGCGTTGGCGGTGGTTCTAACGCCATCGGCATGTTCGCTGATTTCATTGATGAATCCCGCGTTGGCCTGATTGGCGTCGAGCCTGCCGGCCACGGTATCGAAACCGGCGAGCACGGCGCGCCGCTGAAGCACGGTCGCGTCGGCATTTACTTCGGCATGAAGTCGCCGATGATGCAAACCTCCGACGGGCAGATCGAAGAATCTTATTCTATCTCCGCCGGGCTGGATTTCCCGTCAGTGGGTCCGCAGCATGCGTTCCTTAACAGCACCGGGCGCGCCGAGTATGTGTCAATTACCGACAACGAAGCGCTGGATGCCTTTAAAGCGCTCTCCCGCCATGAAGGCATTATCCCGGCGCTGGAATCGTCCCACGCTCTGGCGCACGCGCTGAAGATGATGCGCGAGAACCCGGATAAAGAGCAGTTGCTGGTGGTTAACCTGTCCGGCCGCGGCGATAAAGACATCTTCACCGTACACGACATTTTGAAAGCGCGAGGGGAAATCTGATGGAACGTTACGAGACGCTATTTGCACAGTTAAAAAACCGCCAGGAAGGCGCCTTTGTTCCCTTCGTCACCCTTGGCGATCCGGGGCCGGAGCAGTCGCTAAAAATCATCGATGCGCTGATTGAAGCCGGCGCCGATGCGCTGGAATTGGGGATCCCCTTCTCCGACCCGCTGGCCGACGGCCCGACGATTCAGGGCGCGACATTACGCGCTTTTGCCGCCGGCGTCACCCCGGCGCAGTGCTTCGAAATGCTGGCGGCAATCCGTCACAAGCATCCGACAATCCCAATCGGCCTTTTGATGTACGCGAACCTGGTGTTCAGCCCGGGGATTGATGAGTTCTACGCCGAATGCGCGCGTGTCGGCGTGGATTCCGTGCTGGTCGCCGACGTGCCGGTCGAAGAGTCCGCCCCGTTCCGTCAGGCAGCGCTGCGCCATAACATTGCGCCGATTTTCATCTGCCCGCCAAATGCCGATGACGATTTACTGCGCCAGATTGCCTCCTATGGCCGCGGCTATACCTACCTGCTATCACGCGCTGGCGTGACAGGCGCGGAAAACCGCGCCGCGCTGCCGCTGCATCATCTGATTGAAAAACTAGCAGAATATAACGCCGCACCACCTCTGCAGGGCTTTGGTATCTCGGCGCCGGAGCAGGTTTCCGCCGCCATTGACGCCGGCGCCGCCGGGGCAATATCCGGCTCGGCCATCGTCAAGATTATCGAGCGCAACCTCGAGCAGCCGCAAAAAATGCTCGAAGAGCTAAAAACCTTCGTGCACGGTCTGAAAGCGGCGACCAAAACCATCTGACCCTTCGTCGCCCGGCCTCACCCCGGGCGGCTATTTCTGCTGCAGGCTGTTGGCGTATTTTCGCGTTAGGCGAAACAGCGCCGACACCTCGTCTTCTGACCATCCAGCCAGCACCTGATTCATTAACCGCCGCCGCGCAACGGCAATAGCGTCGATCATCCGCTGCCCCTTTTCGCTCAGCGTTACTTCGCTAATCCGCCGGTCTTTGGCATTGGCCTGCTTGCAGGCAAGTCCCTGAACCTCCAGCTTTTTCACCTGCCGACTGACGGTGGTGTAATCGCGGCCTAAATGATCCGCCAGCTCAACAACCCCCACCGGGCCATAACGTCCTACCGCCACCAGTAGCGGAAACAGCATCTGTTCAAGCTGCACCCCTGCCGCCTGTAATATCTGCTCATCGCGCAGAGGTTGATTCATCACGCTGATGATATCCAGCAGCGCGCCGTGAAAGTCGGTGATGTCGTAATTATTATGTGCATGTTGCATATATTAGTTAACCGCGTATAGTGCTCCTGAACGATATGTGCATTTTACACATAATTATCTTCAGGAGATAATGTTATGAAAGCAGCCGTGGTATTTGATCTTAACGAAGGCCCGGTATGGGCCGATTTTAGCGAACCGCAGCCTGCAGTCGGACAGTTATTGATTGACATTCGCGCCGCCGCCATTAGCCACGTGGTTAAGGGCCGGGCATCGGGACATCATTATAGTTTTGACGGTACTCTGCCGTTTGTCGTCGGGATCGATGGCGTCGGTATGACCCCTGACGGCCAGCGCGTCTATTTTGCTTTCCCCAGCGCGCCGTTCGGCAGTATGGCGCAACGCGCGCCGGTCGCGCTGCAGAATTGCCTGGCGCTGCCGGATGAGCTTGACGACATCAGCGCCGCGGCAATGGCCAATCCGGGCATGTCTGCCTGGGCTGCGCTTGTTAAGCGGGCGCAGTTTCAGGCCGGCGAAACGGTACTGATTAACGGCGCCACCGGCAGCGCCGGACAGCTGGCGGTGCAAATTGCCCGCTACCTCGGTGCGAAAAAAATCATTGCTACCGGGCGCAATACGCAGACGCTGACCGCCCTCGCAGCCGATGAGTGTATTGATTTAACCGCCGATGAGCAGACGCTTAGCGCACAATTCGCCGCCAGCGCCGGGCAAGTTGATGTGATCGTGGATTATTTGTGGGGCCGCAGCGCAGAGTTGCTGCTGCCTGCGTTGGCGAAATATACCCCCGGCGATAAGCCGGTACGTTATGTGCAGGTGGGTTCCCTTGCCGGGGCGGATATCGCGTTAAATGGCGCCGTGCTGCGCGCCGCGCCGCTACAGCTTATGGGCAGCGGCATCGGCAGCCTGACCATGCCGCAACTGCTGGCGGCAACCGGGGAGATGCTACAGGCTGCGGTTCCCGGTCAGTTTACCATCGCCACCACGCCGCTGCCGCTCCGCGATGTCGCTGCGGCCTGGCCGCGTGATAACAGCCAGAAACGTACGGTTTTCACTCTTGATTAAAAAAATGTGCCTCCGCACAAACTCTGGGGTTGATATCTTAAATGAGAAATATTATCTTTCTCATTACCGAATAGTTGAGTGAACAACTCAGGTATTCGGTACGACATTGCTCACATTGCTTCCAGTATTTTTGCCCGCGTTTATCGCGGGCTTTTTTTTGGGTCAACTTCGGCATTTAATGGTCGAGATACAGATAATGCAGCCAGCTGGTCATCCGTAACAGCACCTTACGCATCACCGACACGTGGGCAAAATGGTCGGTATACACCGCCGCCTGGGCACTGACCCCATCCGGTAAATGGGCAAGATCGCGGCTCGCCGCCAGGTCAATCATTACATACACCCCTTCCCGACCGGGCGTGGCGCTTAAACCCTGTAATGCGCCGCTGGCCTGGTAGCTGCCATCGGGAATGGTTGGCAATACCTTTGTGACCTTGCCGGCATACACCTGCCCCGGTAGACCATTGAACACCACCTCTGCCTCGTCGCCCTGCTCCAGGCGCAGGATAGCGTTCTGGCGAAATACCGCCACCACCTGCCGTTTCTGCTGCGGAATAAAAATCATCACCGGTTTGAACGGCAGACGAACTGCCGTGGTTCCCGGTCGCGCCAGCACCTGGGTGACATAACCATCGCTGGGCGCGCGGAAAACCGTCTGTTCAAGGTCATAACGCGCTTCGGCAATCTGCGATTTCAGGCTGGCGATTTGCGCATCCTCGCCATTGAAACGCGCAGAAAGTCTTTCTAACTCCTGTTGATACTGGGCTTTAGCCGCCCGCAGGGCCGCAGATTGCGCCTGATATTGCTGCTCGGCGTGATTCACATCCTGCTCGGAAAAAGGATTTACCGGCATCGCCGCGCCTTTTGCATAGCGCTGATAATCCTGCCGGGAACGTTCATATTCCGCCGTCATCCGTTGAACGTTAGCGGCAGATTCACTTAATGCCGCTTTCCGGGTTCTGATATCCGCTTCGGCGGCACTGAGATCCGCCTCCAGTTTATTCAGCCGCGCGCGATAACGGCTATCATCAAGGCGAAACAGCACCTCGCCTTTGCGTAATAACACATTCGTTTTATCGGTAACTTCTACGATGGCCCCCGACACCTGCGGCACAATCGGGATCGACAGAGCTATTTTTTGCGCCCGGTCGGTGTACGGGTGATTATAATTCATAGTCAGAATTAGCGCTCCGACAATAAACACGCCGCCAAGGACCGCCGTGGGTACCGTCCATTTATTTACCGGGATACGAAAAATTTTAAATACGCCATAGGCCAACGCCACATAGCTAAGAATAATGAGTAAATCCATACACTGGCCTCAGCGGTTATTTGACGAGTTTGTCGTTACAGTTATCTGTTGCTCCTGCAGACGCTTTAGCTCGCTTTCGAGTTGCCTGATTCGCTGATGCATTTCGGTGTTATCTTCGACTTTATGCGCCATTCCCCACCCGCGCTCAGGGCGATACAGCGTGGCCCAGATCCACAACAGCGGCCAAATCGCATGCAGGGTGAACAGGCTCACCCAGCCGGCAACATGTATCGCATCCTGATGCGGATGCTGACGTTTTTTGGCCAATAAATAGGGAATATCATGAATAATAATAATGCCGTAAAATAAAATCAAAAACACGGCTATTAATACGCCTAAGGCAAAGTAGTTAAGAAACATAATGGTTCCTGACAATAAACGGTAAAACAGTGCTGACTACGCTGTTTTATAATTAGCAATACCACTCGATTTAATATTGGGGCTTAGTCGAGAATGATAGTTTGCCGACTGATATACCAAATATTGATAACGGTAAAAATCAGTACTTTTATCTTTCCGATATAAAATCTCTTCTCCCGAGACCGATAGCCCTTTGATAATATCGTCATATTCAATCTTTTTTTCTTCTTCGGTTACGCTGGTAGCGCACGCCGCCAGCAGCAACATCGCAGATAACGCAGCCATTCTTGTTATTTTCATCGATTATTTCTCTGTATTTTCGGCTGTAACAAATAATCTTCGCAAATAATACCCAGCGGCTGACCAGAAGTCATATGACAATGACAGCAAAGATATATATCATTTTTGATATAGCAAACCGAAAGAAGCCATCTCATGAAAGAAAAAGACCTGCGTATTGACGAACTCCGTATCGTCCGAATGATTGCCGAAACGGCAAGCGTTAGCAAAGCCGCCCAGCTACTGGACATGCCGCAGTCGAACGTGTCGCGGGCGCTGAACGCGCTGGAACGGCGCCTGGGGCTGGAAATCTTTATCCGCCACCCTCGAGCGTTAATTCTGAGCGAGTTTGGCGAGCAGTTCCTGCGCCGGGCGGACATCCTGCTGGATAAGCATAATGACCTGCTTGATATGTCCGGTACCTGGAAACGCAGCCTTAACGGCATGGTGACGCTCGGCGCGCCAATCGGCATTCAGGCTTTCCTTGCCCGATACCTTTTGCCGCCGGTGCTGCGCTCGGCGCCGGAATTAACCGTCAATCTTCTCACCCGCAATCCTGACGAGCGCGAACAGAAACACGGGACGCTTTTCGATAGCGATTGCGATCTGCTGATTAGTTTTTTCCAACCGCAGGATGAAAGCCTGATCGCAAGGCCTCTCACCCGCTTTCGCATGGGGCTGTTTGCCTGCGCGGATTATATTGCGCAGTCGCCTCTGCACGATGTTGATGAGCTTGCGCAGCACCGCTGTATCACTTTGCGTACGTTGGGCGGGATCCGCAACAGTTGGCATTGCTATAACGCCGCGGGTGAGAGTATTCAGGTAGAGGTCAACGGTTCCAGCGTATGCGATAACATTTTGCCGGCAATCGAGCTTGCTAAACAGGGACTGGGCATCGTATATGCCCCTTTTTACTCTGTCGCGGCGGAATTAGAGGCCGGTACGTTACAGCCATGTCTGCCACGGGAACGCGGCGTGAATATGCAGGCGTGGTTGATTTATCGTCAGCGCGGCGTGTTGCCGCATCGCGTGCAGGTGATAATGGATAGCATTATGGAAAGCGCCAAACTGCACGCCCATCGGCTGGTCTGAAGAGGATAAAACTGGCCGCAGGCGGCCAGTTTTATAAAGCATTAGAAGCGATAACCAGCAGAGAACATAAACACCCACGGATCCAGACGGGTACTGACTTTCTGGTCAACGCCGTTGGCTTTGAATTTCACATCGGTGTCGATATCCATGTACCAGACCGACATGTTCAGCAGCCAGTTGCGGTCAATCAGATAATCCAGACCAACCTGTCCTGCCGCGCCCCATGAATCCTTCAGACTCAGGTCGGAAAGCCCGGCGTCCTTACCGGTATCGTTGAAATCATTGTTAAAGAAGGTCGTATAGTTAATACCGGCGCCGATATACGGGCGCACTTTGCTTTGCGCATCGCCAAAGTACCACTGCGCCATCAGCGTCGGCGGCAACTGGTGTACGGTGGCGATAGTGCCGGTCGGCCCGGTACCGACCTTGTGGCGGAACGGCGTTGCCGCCAGCAGTTCGATACCGATATTGTCGGTCGCCATGTAAGTAAAGGTTAAACCTAACTGGGTGTTATTACTGACGTTAAAACCGCCGAGGCTACCCAGCACGTTGTCAGAACCCTCAGTGGGGCGAACCGTCGCCGAGCCCGCGCGAATAAAAAATTCCCCCGCTTCATGCGCCCAGGCGCTACCACCAGAAAGCGTACCTAAGATCAATGCCGCCGCTGCTATTTTCTTCATATCCATGTCCCCATTATGGTTTTTATCAGCGGCTGCAAATATACCTACAATGAGTTAGCTTTGATCTGTTTTAGATCACACCAGGCCATTAGATTTAACATTTATTGATCCAGATTAATTTTTGCAGCAGTTAGTAACGTACTGATTCGTCTTTACATCAATTTTTACCCATGAGAAAAATTTTTGCTTGCCCCTCTTGTCGCCGATCGTGCGGATAGCTAATTTAATTGCCGACAATTTGTGTTGATGCGTTTTTTTCAGGTGTAATTATGAGTGAAATCAACCCGTGCATGACGTGCGGTGCCTGTTGTGCGTATTTTCGAGTCTCCTTCTACTGGGCTGAAGCCGACGACGCCGGCGGCGTGGTACCCACACAGCTCACCGAACCCCTTACCCCTTTTCTGCGCTGCATGAGCGGTACCAATCAGCGGCAAAGCCGCTGTACCGCCTTAAGCGGTGAAATCGGCGAATCGGTGCACTGCACCATCTATCATCAGCGGCCTTCCCCCTGCCGCGAGTTTGCCATGTCAGGCGAAGGCGGCGAACTCAACGAAGCGTGCGATCGCGCCCGTGCCCGCTACGGCCTGCCGCCGCTGGGAACTCTTTACAAAGATATACCTACCGTGACCTCGGCAGAGACTGCTACCCAACCACGTTTTGCGGTACAATCCCCGGCTAGTTAAAACACCTGCAAGACTCAAGGAGAATGCATGTCTATCACGGCGAAGTCCGTCTACCGTGACACGGGGAATTTTTTTCGTAATCAGTTCGTTACTATTCTGCTGATTGCGTTGTTATGCGCGTTCATCACGGTAGTCATTGGCCATGCCTTTTCGCCCAGCGACGAGCAGTTATCGATTCTCAGCGAGGGCGATAACCTCGTGGGCAGCGCCGGCTTGTTTGAGCTGGTGCAGAACATGACGCCGGAACAGCAGCAGATCCTGCTGCGCGCGTCGGCGGCCTCAACCTTCTCGGGCCTGGTGGGGAATGCCATCCTCGTCGGCGGCGTACTCTTGCTGATTCAGCTGATCTCCGCCGGGCATCGCGTCAGCGCGCTGCGGGCAATCGGCGCGGCGGCGCCGGTTCTGCCGAAGCTATTGCTGCTTATTCTGTTCACCACCTTCGTGGTACAGATGGGGATGATGCTGGTGCTGGTGCCGGGCGTGCTGCTGGCGATCGTCCTGGCATTCGCGCCGGTGATGCTGGTGCAGGATAAAATCGGCATCTTTAGCGCAATGCGCGGCAGTATGCGTCTGGCGTGGGCGAACATGCGCCTGGTGGCGCCAGCGGTACTCGGCTGGCTGCTGGCAAAAACGGCGCTACTGCTGCTTGCTTCAAGCTTTGCAACGCTGTCGCCCAACGTTGCCGCCGTGGTCATTAATACCATCAGCAATCTGTTCTCTGCGCTGTTGCTGATCTATTTGTTCCGCTTGTATATGCTTATTCGCAACTAACTTTAATCAGGGCCGGTCATTCCGGCCCTTCCTGAACGACGGAATTGATGTATGAAGCAGTTTCTCGATTTTTTACCGCTGGTAGTCTTCTTCGCTTTTTATAAGATTTACGATATCTACGCCGCAACCACCGCGCTGATCGTCGCCACCGCGGTAGTCCTCATTTATAGCTGGGTGCGCTATCGTAAAGTTGAAAAGATGGCGTTGATCACTTTTGTGCTGGTCGCCGTATTCGGCGGGCTGACAATCTTCTTCCACAACGATGAATTTATTAAGTGGAAAGTGACCGTCATCTACGCCCTGTTTGCCGGCGCCCTGCTGTTCAGCCAGTGGGTAATGAAAAAGCCGCTGATCCAACGCATGCTTGGTAAAGAGCTGACGCTGCCGCAGCAGGTGTGGTCACGGCTGAATCTGGCCTGGGCGCTGTTCTTCATTCTCTGCGGGCTGGCCAATATCTACATCGCGTTCTGGCTGCCGCAGAATATCTGGGTCAACTTCAAAGTCTTCGGTTTAACGGCATTGACCCTGGTCTTTACCCTGTTGAGCGGCGTTTATATCTACCGCCACATGCCGCAGGACGATAAGCACTAATACCGTTCACCGGTACGCGCTAGCCGGCGCGTGCCGCCTTCTGTTATCAACTCGCAATCCGACCTTAACCAAAACCCCGTTTTAACCGTACCGACGGGCGTATTCCCCTATTCTCTCTGCGCCGTTTTCATAGTAGCATCGCGCCTGATCTTCTTTGACTAGTACAGAGTATAGAATGACAACAACAGATCTCGCCCCGAAGGGCGAATTGGTTTTACGCACCCTGGCCATGCCGGCGGATACCAACGCGAACGGCGATATTTTTGGCGGCTGGCTGATGTCGCAGATGGATATCGGCGGCGCGATTATGGCCAAAGAGATTGCCCGCGGCCGCGTTGTGACCGTCCGTGTTGATGGTATGACTTTTTTACGCCCGGTCGCCGTTGGCGATGTCGTGTGCTGCTATGCCCGCTGCGTAAAACGCGGCAACACCTCAATCACCATTAATATTGAGGTATGGGTGAAAAAAGTATCGACGGAACCACTGGGCCAGCGTTACAAGGCGACGGAAGCCCTGTTTATTTATGTGGCGGTAGACAATGAAGGCAAGCCGCGAGCGCTGCCTGCCGAGTAGGAAATTGCCCGGTTCGCCGGGCAGCTCTTCTGCTTAAAGGAAACCCAACAGCGAGAAGAAAATATAACCAATCACAATCACCACAATCGGCAGTACGTACAGCGTGAAATACTGCTTCAGGATCGTATGACGCGGTACGACAATACGTTCGGCAAGCTGTTCACGAGAAAGGCCTTCCGCTCCTTTAGCCTGTTCCAGAATCAACTGATCTTCCACACCTTCGCGTAGAAACTTCGCCTGGCGGGCCATTCGCGCGCCGGAAGCCTGCAACGCCATGCCGACAAACACCAGCGCGTAGATAATCCAGAAACCGATGTTCAACGCATGTTTGAACTCCGGCAGCGGCGAGTTGTACCAGAAGAAATTCAGGAACGGCGTATTAAAACGCACCATCTCAATCATCAGGTGGGCGAAGTCCATCATCACCGCATCAATACCCGGTTTCTTTTCGCTATGCTCGTACATAAATTTCAGTACGGAAATCAGCGTAGACAGCACGGCTGGAATGAAGATGACCCATCCCAAAATGCGTTTAATGACCGCAATGCGTCCAGCTTGTTGATACGTCATGAGTTCCCCTTGTTTAAAACGCCAGACTCTTCATGCCGACCTAGAGTCAGGTATAAGTCTATCTTCGTCAGCGAATTTCGCCTGCTTAAGCGCGGTATGATATACCATATGGACAATTTCGTTATCTACTTACGCCAATGGAGAGGAACTTATGTCAGCGAAGCGCCAGATTCTTGCCGCTATTTTCGATATGGATGGCCTGCTTATCGATTCAGAGCCGCTATGGGACCGCGCAGAGCTGGAGGTACTGGACAGCCTCGGAGTGGATATTAGCCGCCGTGATGAATTACCGGACCTGCTGGGGCTGCGCATCGACCTGGTGGTTGATTTGTGGTTTGCGCAACAGCCCTGGCGAGGCCCGGATCGCGCTGAGGTAACCGCCAGCATTATCCGCAGGGCCATTCAACTGGTCGAGGAGTCACGGCCGCTGCTGCCCGGCGTGCGTGAAGCCGTGGCATTGTGTAAGGCCGAAGGACTAAAAATCGGCCTCGCTTCCGCGTCGCCGCTGCATATGCTGGAAAAAGTGCTGGAGATGTTTGAACTGCGCGACCAGTTTGACGCGCTGGCTTCCGCCGAGCACCTGCCATACAGTAAACCGCACCCCCAGGTCTATCTCGATTGCGCCGCTAAGCTTGGCGTCGCGCCGATGGCCTGCGTGGCGCTGGAGGATTCAGTTAACGGTATGATTGCCAGCAAAGCGGCGCGTATGCGTTCGATTGTCGTTCCGGAAGCAGAAAACAGCCGCGATCCGCGCTTCGTACTGGCCGATGTGAAACTGGCGTCTCTGCAGCAGCTGACGGTAGCGGACCTGCGCGGCTAAGCGACGTGCGCAGGCATGGGTGTCGTCAAAATATGTCAACCTTGTGACAAAGAGTTACACCGTCACCTCTTCCGTATACTGTATAAAAACCCTATACTGTATGAATTGACAGTTTAGGGTTTTTATCATGACGGCGGAAGGCCACCTCTTCTTTTCTATCGCCTGTGCGGTATTTGCAAAAAATGCAGAACTAACCCCCGTGCTGGCGCAGGGGGACTGGTGGCATATCGTTCCTTCCGCCGTGCTAACCTGCCTGCTGCCCGACATCGACCATCCAAAATCTTTCCTCGGGCAGCGCTTAAGCTGGGTCTCGAAACCGGTAGCGCGCGCCTTTGGCCACCGCGGTTTTACCCACAGTCTGCTGGCGGTATTCGGCGCGCTGGCGCTGTTCTACCTGAAAGTACCTGAGAGCTGGATTATCCCAGCGGATGCGCTGCAGGGTTTAGTGCTGGGCTACCTCAGTCATATACTTGCAGATATGCTCACCCCGGCTGGCGTACCGCTGCTGTGGCCGTGCCGCTGGCGGTTCCGCCTACCAATCCTCGCGCCGCGCAAAGGCAATCAGCTAGAACGCGCGCTGTGCATGGCGCTGTTCATTTACGCCGTCTGGATGCCGCAGAGCATGGCCGAAAATAGCGCCGTGCGCTGGTCATCAAATATGATTAATTCGCTGCAAATAACCTTTAATCGCTTTATTAACCATCAGGCTGAACGATAAATACGCTAAATGGTTTTTTGGTTATAACCCATTCCATTTGAGTATAAGAAAGCAATAAGGCCTTCTGCTACTCTTGGCGCCATAAGAGTTGGTTTCAGACCAACCCAGGTAACAAGATATCAGGAGAACGGGGATGAATTTTCCATTAATAGCGAACGTTGTCGTGTTCGCGGTTTTACTGTTTGCGCTGGCTCAAACCCGCCACAAACAGTGGAGCCTCGCTAAAAAAGTACTGGTCGGTCTCGTTATCGGCGTTATCTTTGGTCTCGGCCTGCAGCTGGTTTACGGCTCCGACAGCCAGGTTCTGAAAGATTCTATTCAGTGGTTCAATATCGTCGGTAACGGTTATGTGCAGCTGCTGCAGATGATCGTCATGCCGCTGGTCTTCGCCTCAATTCTGAGCGCGGTGGCTCGTCTGCACAATGCCTCACAGCTGGGTAAAATCAGTTTCCTGAGTATTGGTACGCTGTTGTTCACCACTCTCATCGCCGCGCTGGTCGGCGTGCTGGTGACCAACCTGTTTGGCCTCACCGCTGAAGGCCTGGTGCAGGGCAGCGCGGAAACCGCCCGTCTGAACGCCATCCAAAGCAACTATGTCGGTAAAGTATCAGATCTGAGCGTTCCGCAGCTGATCCTGTCGTTTGTGCCGAAGAACCCGTTTGCCGATCTGACCGGCGCGAACCCGACTTCTATCATCAGCATCGTTATCTTCTCGGCGTTCCTTGGCGTTGCGGCGCTGAAGCTGCTGAAAGACGATGTGGAGAAAGGTCAACGCGTGCTGACCGCCATCGACACGCTGCAGGGCTGGGTGATGAAGCTGGTGCGTCTGGTGATGCAGCTGACCCCATACGGCGTGCTGGCGCTGATGACCAAAGTGGTTGCCGGCTCCAACCTGCACGACATCATCAAGCTCGGCGGTTTCGTCGTGGCTTCTTACATCGCGTTGGGCATCATGTTTGTGGTGCACGGTCTGCTGTTAGCCGTCAATGGCGTCAGTCCGCTGAAGTATTTCCGTAAAGTCTGGCCGGTGATTACCTTCGCCTTCACCAGCCGTTCCAGCGCGGCTTCTATTCCGCTGAACGTGGAAGCGCAGACGCGCCGTCTGGGTGTACCAGAATCTATTGCCAGCTTCTCCGCCTCATTCGGCGCGACGATTGGTCAGAACGGCTGCGCCGGTATCTATCCGGCAATGCTGGCGGTAATGGTAGCCCCGACGGTTGGCATCAACCCGTTGGATCCAATGTGGATTGCCACCCTCGTGGGTATCGTCACCGTGAGCTCCGCGGGCGTAGCCGGCGTTGGCGGCGGCGCCACCTTCGCGGCATTGATCGTGCTGCCGGCGATGGGTCTGCCGGTCACATTGGTCGCACTGTTGATTTCCGTCGAGCCGCTGATTGATATGGGCCGTACCGCCCTTAACGTTAACGGCTCAATGACCGCCGGCACGCTGACCAGCCAGTGGCTGCGCCAGACGGATAAAGCTATCCTCGATAGCGAAGAAGACGCCGAGCTGGCGCATCGCTAACGTTAACAGCCACAAAAAAGCCGCTGAAATTCAGCGGCTTTTTTTTGCCTACAAGCTCAAGCCTCTATTTCACCATCCTGGCGTATCTGATTAGCCCAACGCTGCGCCGATTCCGGCACGGTGAACGCCGGAGAACGGCGGAAACGCTCGCCCATCAGTACAAAGGCGACATACTTGCCCCGCAATATCCAGACATCGCGAAAATGGTCCATTTTAACGGCATGATCCGGCGGCGCAGGCTCGACGCGCGGCACGTAGCTAATGACAGGGCGATTTTGTTGGCGCAATGTTTTCATAACAGATGGATTCACTAAGCAAAGCGGGAACATAAACCCCTATCATAGCCGATCGCCCCCCTTTTCGTCGCCCCTCCTGGCACGATGCGCATTTTAGGATAACTCCATTCCTTTCAGAGCGGCATCCTCAGCACAATGTTCTATAGTTAGAAGGGTTTTGGTTTAGCAACGACCACTTTTAGCAATGAAAGCAGGAGACGAGCAGATGTCAGAAAAGCACCACGACCCACACAGCCGACAGGCTCCGGTACACGATAGAGATGAAGCAAAACCGGGCCTCGATTCACTGGCGCCAGAAGATCGCGAGTGGCGCCCTACTCCCCAGCCAACCGCGCCCGGGGAGGAACCGACGGCGCCGGGTAGCCTGAAAGCGCCGGATACCCACAGCATAAAATTAGATACCCTCGAGCCGCAGCGTAAAGGTGGTGAAAACTTTCCGCTGACCACCAATCAGGGGGTACGCATCGCCGACGATCAAAACTCGTTGCGCGCCGGCAACCGCGGGCCAACGTTGCTGGAAGATTTTATCTTACGTGAGAAAATTACCCATTTTGACCATGAACGCATTCCCGAGCGTATCGTTCATGCTCGCGGTTCCGCCGCACACGGCTATTTCCAGCCTTACAAAAGCCTGAAAGAGATTACCAAAGCCGATTTTCTGTCCGCACCGGAAAAAATCACCCCCGTTTTTGTCCGCTTCTCTACCGTTCAGGGCGGCGCGGGTTCAGCCGATACCGTGCGCGATATCCGCGGCTTCGCCACCAAATTCTATACCGAAGAGGGCATTTTCGATCTGGTGGGCAACAACACGCCAATTTTCTTTATCCAGGATGCGATTAAATTTCCCGACTTTGTCCATGCGGTGAAACCTGAACCGCACTGGGCAATCCCACAGGGACAAAGCGCTCATGACACCTTCTGGGATTATGTTTCGCTACAGCCGGAAACGCTGCATAACGTGATGTGGGCCATGTCAGACCGCGGCTTACCGCGCAGTTATCGTACGATGGAAGGTTTCGGCATTCATACCTTCCGCCTGATCAACGCCGAAGGCAAAGCCACCTTTGTGCGCTTCCACTGGAAACCGGTGGCCGGTAAAGCATCGCTGGTGTGGGATGAGGCGCAGAAATTGACCGGCCGCGATCCGGACTTCCATCGTCGCGATTTATGGGAAGCCATTGAGGCTGGCGATTATCCGGAGTTTGAGCTCGGCTTGCAGTTAATTCCGGAGGAAAACGAGTTCGATTTCGACTTCGATCTGCTGGATCCGACCAAGCTCATTCCGGAAGCGCTGGTACCCGTACAACGAGTCGGCAAAATGGTGCTTAACCGTAACCCCGACAACTTCTTCGCTGAAAACGAACAGGCGGCATTCCATCCTGGTCATATTGTGCCGGGTATCGATTTTAGTAACGACCCGCTGCTGCAAGGGCGACTTTTCTCCTATACCGATACGCAAATTAGCCGCCTCGGCGGGCCAAATTTCCACGAAATTCCAATTAACCGCCCCACCTGCCCGTATCATAATTTCCAGCGTGACGGCATGCACCGAATGGAGATTGATACCAATCCGGCAAACTATGAGCCTAACTCTATCAACGATAACTGGCCTCGCGAAACACCGCCGGCGCCGAAACGCGGCGGCTTTGAATCGCTGGCGGAACGCGTTGATGGCGAGAAAATCCGTAACCGTAGTCCCTCCTTCGGCGAATACTACGCCCAACCTCGCCTGTTCTGGCTCAGCCAGACGCCGATCGAGCAACAGCACATTATCGGCGGCTTTAGTTTTGAGCTGAGCAAAGTGGTGAGAGTTTGGATCCGCGAGCGGGTGGTCGATCATCTGGCGCATATTGATATCGGGCTGGCGGAAGCGGTAGCCAACAATCTCGGTATCGAACTCAGCGATGAGCAGCGGAATATTGCTCCACCAGCGCCGGTTAACGGCGTGGAGAAAGATCCTACCCTCAGTCTTTACGCCGATGGCGATGGCGATGTAAAAGGGCGAATTGTCGCGGTATTACTCAATGAGAAGACCTGCGCGCAGGATGTACTCAACCTGTTGCAGGCGCTGCAGGCCAGAGGCGTCCACAGCAAACTGCTCTATTCGCGTATGGGCGAAGTCAGCGCCGATGATGGATCGCAGCTACCGATCGCCGGAACCTTCGCCGGCTCGCCATCGTTGACGGTTGATGCGGTTATTGTTCCCGGCGGCGACCTGAGCAGCATCAGCGATAACGGCGATGCCCGCTACTACCTGCTGGAAGCCTATAAGCATCTGAAGCCCATTTTACTGGCGGGCGATGCGCGGCAGTTTAGTTCGCTGCTACAGGTGCCCGCTGCGGGTGAAGAAGGGGTTATCGAATGTGACGCGATTAATACGCTTAGCGTCGATAAGCTGCTGACGCTACTGGCCGCGCATCGCGTCTGGTCCAGAAGCAGTAAAGTTGCGGCCATACCCGCATAGTAAAAAGCCCGGCAGTTCATGGCTGCCGGGCTTTCCTCTCTTTATACGTCGCGATAGTTTCCGAGCCTGTAGCCGCGTTCCGCGATCGCGTATTTCAGTTCGCCGGACGTCAGCACGTCCAGTTCGGTCAGCCGCGGATAGCAGTAAGCGCTGCCCATAATGGTGTTATCGACAAATGCCGGATGACACATCACTTCCAGCGAGTTTTCTTGCCGTTCGAGCGATGCATCCAGCGTTTGCAGGAACAGCGCTTGTGAAACCGCTTCACCGTAAAATTCGCTGCTGAAGCCATCGCTACTGCGCGCCGCATCCTGGTCGAGGCCATTTAGCGCCGCCACCTGACGATCGATACGCAAAGCGATGCCCTTTTCGCGCGCAAAGGCGGCGACGATGGGGTAGATCTGCGCAATCATATGCACATGGTGGTGACTGTCGATGTGCGTCGGTTCGCAACCAAACAGTTCGATAAAACGCCGGTACTGACACTCCAGTTCATGGGCGATCTCATCCAGCGGTAGGCTGTCCTCTTCCGCCATCTGCCAAATCCATTTGCCCAACCGCCCGTCGCGGGTTAACCCCGGCATCACCGATAATGGCTCGCCCAGCGTCAACACAAAGTGCATGCCCACCGCCAGCTCGGGCAGGCTGCGGCTTAATTGGGCGGCGTGGCCGATAGCCGCGCCGTTGACCAACGCTGTGGTCGACGTCACCAGTCCATTCTTGCAGGCTTCGATAATGCCGTAATTCTGCCCTTTGCTCAGGCCATAATCATCGGCGTTAACGATCAATACGCGTTCCATCGGCCGCTCCCATTACTGTTTCAGTTTTTCGATAGTCGCTGCAAAATTCGGCAGCCACTTCTCATGGGCGAGGATCATCTCCCGCGCCAGCTGCTCGGCATCGCGATCCGAATGAATCAGCGGGCTTAAATTGAGCGCCAGCAGCACATCATTGAGCTCGCCGCTCATTGCCGCCTGGCTGGCCGCCACTTCAAAGCCTTTGATGGTATAAATCAGTCCCAGCACTTTTTCATCAAAATGCGTGATTCGCGGCGTGGGTTTCGCGCCGTCGCGGCCCAGCGTACAGGTCATTTCTACCGCCCAGTCGGCCGGAATATTATCAACATGGCCATGGTGCGGAATATTCACATAGTGCTCGGCCTGCTTATCATTGTAGATGGCGTTAATCACCTCGCAGGCGGCATCAGAGTAGTAAGCTCCGCCACGCTGTTCAAGCTCCTTCGGCTTAATGTTCAGATCCGGATTTTTGTAAAGTTCGAACAGCTGCTTTTCAACCTTCTGCACCACCTGAGCGCGCGCGCCGCCTTTGTAGTACTCACCCATCTCAATCGCCAGCATCTCTTTCGGCTTGAAGTAATAAAGCAGATACGAGCATGGGATCAGGCGCAGTGAGCGAATCAATCCTTCGCTAAACGGCAGATCGAAGATATTTTTCACAGAGTTCGCGGTCAGGCGGCCTGAAGCCACACCGTCCAGCAGTTCATCGAAGCGCGACACGCCATTGACCAGTACATCGCGAACAAATACCAGGTGGTTAAGACCGAACAGATCGATATTCAGCTCATCGCTCAGATTCAGTTGCAGCACATCGGTAATAAACATCTTCATACCGATTGGAATGTTGCACACGCCGATAAAGCGCTTGAAGTTGGTGTGGCGGTAAACCGCCTCGGTGACCATACCCGCCGGGTTGGTAAAGTTAATGATCCACGCATCGGGGCAAATTTCCTGCACATCTTTGACGATATCGAAAATCACCGGGATGGTACGCAGACCTTTAAACAGACCGCCCGCACCGTTGGTTTCCTGGCCCAGATAGCCGTGGCTTAGCGGGATACGTTCATCTTTTTCACGCGCTTTCAGCTGGCCAACGCGCAGCTGCGTGGTGACGAAATCCGCCCCTTCCAGCGCCGCGCGGCGATCCAGCGTTTTGTAGACTTTCATCGGCACGCCGGCTTTTTCTACCATCCGCTGGCACAGCGCATGGATGATATCGAGCTTCTCCTGCCCTTCTTCCACGTCCACCAGCCACAGTTCCGTTACCGGCAGCTCATGATAGCGTTTGAGAAAACCTTCCAGTAATTCCGGGGTATAGCTGCTACCGCCGCCGATAGTCACGACTTTTAATTTCTGGCTCATATCTTTCTCCCTTAGGCGCTACGCGTAGACGTAGACCGCTCTCCGCATAAATGCGGACGGTTAACTTGAATGAATAAACCGCGCGGTAAATACCGCTGCGAGTTAATTAATATTGGTCAGCTGTTTACGATAACTGCTTGGCGTGAATGAGGTCAGCTTCTTGAAAGTTTTAATAAACAGACTTGGGCTGCTATATCCTGATTCATACGCAATATCAGTGACCGAATAGTTGGTGATTTCCAGCTGTTTTTTCGCGAAATTGATGCGGATATCATTAATGATCTGCATCGGCGTCTTACCATAATAGCGCTGGGTCGCCCGGGTTAAATATTCTTGCGTTTTCCCGGACAATTGCACCATATTTTCCAGCGCGCTTTCGCCAAATTTATTTTTATCGTGCATATCCTCTACGGTATTTTTCAGCCAGTGAGGAATCACATCTTCAACGGGCTCTTCACGATAATGACGTAAGCGGTTAATGGTGTAAAACGAGACCAGTTCAATAAACTCGTCAAATTCAGTCTCGCGAAAATTCAGTGAAGCAATAACCGACTCGATATAACTGAGAAAGGCGCTTTGCACCGCATAGACCTGAGAGGCGACCAGACCGAACGGCAGCAGTGGCAGATAATGTTTCTCAAAGAAGCGTCTGCTGATGCCAACGTTAAGAATGCGCGTCGCACCAAACTCGTAAAAGCTCTGATGGTGCGACCCCATTGGGATGAAGACAAAGTCCCCGCGCTCCAGCAACACCCGTTTGCCATTAATTTCCTGATAATAGCGCCCGGTTAAAACGATAGTGAATTCGTAGTAATCATGCTGGTGAAGCCCGCTCACGCTCTCCGTTTTGTTATAGATGACCACATGAAAGTTTTTCCCATTGAAGAGCTGTTGTTCCCTGGCGGTACTGATCTCGGTGGTCATCATTTTCGGCTGCCTCATCGTTCGGATAGCCTATTGTACCTTCTCATGCAGCTCGATCAATTCGGCCACCAGTTCACGGGCCAGCATTGAGGTCATCAGATGATCCTGCGCATGAACCAGCACCAGACTTACCTTCATCTTGCCCTCGCCTTCATCACTTTCAATCAGCTGGGTCTGGACGCGATGCGCTTCGCTCAGCGCCATCCGCGATTGCTCCATCATCGATTTCGCGGCGGCGAAATCCCCCTGCTTTGCCTGCTTCAGCGCCGCATAAGCCAGGCTACGCGCCTGCCCGGAGTTGATAATCAGCCCCATCACCACCTCTTCGAGGTCATTTTCCGGGGTTTCTACCGCGTCGATGTTATCCAGATCAAACATAATATTTCCCTCGTTTCTCAGGCGGTACGGGGTGAACCCGTACCGCTCGACATCAGAATTTCAGTGCGTTAGCAATATCTTCTTCGCTCTCTTCCTGCTCGATGGTGCTCTGCGCTTTGTTCGACAGGATGACGAACGGCAGGTACACGGCAGTAGCGACACAAAGGTTGAAGAGCGCGACCAGCAGGGCAGCAACGCTACCGTTACTGTTAAAGAAAGCGCCCAAACCGGTTGGCATCGTCCAAGGCGCCAGGTTGGTCACCGGTGGGATAATGCCGAGGCTGTAAGCGGCCAGCGTAATCGCGGCCAGAATCGGTTGTACCAGCACGAACGGGATGAACATAACCGGGTTCATGATGATCGGCAGACCGAACAGAATCGGTTCGTTAATCTGGAAGATGCCTGACGGCAGCGCCAGCTTAGCGACCTGACGATGATCGGCGCGGCGAGAAGCGATGAAGATGGCGATAATCAGACCCAGCGTCGCACCGGAACCACCCAGCAGGATGTAGGAGTCGAGCATCGGCTTCGCCCAGAAGTGGAACTGTTTGCCGGCTTCGATGGCCGCGTCGACAGAACCATACTGGTTATACAGCGCGATGTTTTCCAGCGCCCACGGCGTCATAATACCGTTATCCAGCGCAGTCAGCGCTAGCGAGCCGTGCACCCCGAAGAACCACAGCAGGGAGTTAAAGATAACGTACGCCCAGCCAACGACGCTGCCCATCGCCGCCAGCGGCGTGGAGATGGAGTCCATGATGATCTGATGGAAGTTGCTGCCGTAGTTTGACAGAATCCACGAAATAATGCCGAAGACTGACAAAATCAGGAAGCCCGGGATCAGCGCCGAGAAGGAACGTGATACCGATGACGGTACGCTATCCGGCAGTTTGATGACCCAGTTACGGCGAATAACAAAGGTGAACAGTTCCGCTACCACCAGGCCGATAATCATCCCGGAGATGATGTTCTGCCCGCCGAGCCAGTTGGCGCCGACGGCGTAGGCTTCACCCACGCTATAAGGCGTGACGGTCATAAAGGCGGCAACCGCCAGCAGACCTGCTGCCATGGGGTCGACTTTACGCTCCTCGGCCAGCGCGGCGCCGATAAAGAACGGCGCCATCAGCGACATAATGCCCAATGTACCGTTGTAGACATTACCGCCGATGGCTTTAAAGCCGTTTAAGGTTTCAATAGTGGAGGCATCCAGACGAATCCCCATTGAATAAAAGAAAGAACCTTCACCAAAGCTCAGAAAAACGTTGTTGATTAATACGAACATGGCCCCGGCGAGGGTCAGCGGCATTAATTTAATAAAGCCGTTTTTAATCGCATTAATGTGCGGTTGCTTTCCTATTTTAACTGCAAAAGGAAGGAGTACCTTTTCAAGCGAATCGATCACTTTACTCATAGTCAATACCCTTAAAAGCCGCAATAAAATATTACGGCGATGATGTATGAAATTACTCTTTGACGGGAAAATAAACTGTTGAATATAGTGGCGGCTAGTATTAATTAACGACCAGACGCCAGAATATCGCGAGTTTAAAAAATAAAATTATTGTGCAGCAGCTTTCTTAATGGCCGCGACGGCCGCTTTCAATACACCTAAGCCATCAACTTTACCGTACAGAATCGAATCAATTACCTCTACCGGTTTGTTCGGCAGTAGCCGTTGAATTTCCGGCAACATATAAGCAATTTGTGGCCCTAATAATACGACATCCGCTTCCGGACCTTTTTCGCCGGCCAGCGTTTCAGGATACGCTTCAATAATAACCGGGACCTCATACTTTTCCGCCTGGGCGCGCATTTTGGAGACCAGTAATGAAGTGGACATGCCAGCCGAGCAGAACAGATAGATATGTTTCTTTTCCATGAACGCTTCCTCAATGTGTAGGACCTGGGCTTCAGCACTGGCTGAGAGCCGGTAAGACTGGTAACTTTCGGTTAGTTTTGTTTATGCATTGAGTATACGGCAACATTTGGCGGCAGGATAATTCCCTGTTGAACAGAATTGTCTCTCATTGACCTCGCGTTTTGACTACCCTCACATTTCCCCCAAATAATTCGCGCAATTAAATAAGCATTAGCCGCCATAAAAAAGCCCGACCAATGGTCGGGCTTTCGTAGCTCTCAGCTTATGACGCGTAGTTATTTGCTGTTACGTGGATCGGTGTCGTACTCGGCGCAGGTCTGGTAGCCAGAGTTCATCACGTGACCGGTTTCGTCCAGCGCGACAAAGTAGGTTTCAATTTTACCATCCCGTTGACCCAGGATATAAGTCTGGCAGGTTCCGCGCGCGTGGATCATGGTGACTTCAGACGACGGTTTACCGGCAATCTGCATAACCTGGCTGCGGGTCATGCCTTTTTTGACATCCTTAACAACTGGCTGTGTGAACTGGTCTTTGGTGCGGTCATAGGCCGTACACCCTGCCAGCATGGTTAATACTGCCGCTGCGCCCATCAATCCTGCTAATTTTTTGTTCATATTCCGTCCTCATTATGTAATCGGCGTGTTTTAAGCCTGGAATAAAAAGCGTTATTTTTCAAGCCAAACGTCGAATCCATGTAAATTCAGAACTTTTCTGGTAACCAGATATGTGCAAAAAAACAGCGACGGAACGAACTCCTCTACAGACTTCCTGACACACCATAAGTAAAGACTATGACATTGGCTGCCTTCTTTTCCGTCAGTCAGCGGTACCAGCCTTGTCGTTTCAGCAGCAAAGAGGTAGTTTTAGACCATGCTGGTTGCCATACAGGCTCACTTTCCGGAGGGCGTAATGACGCTTCAACAACAAATTATTCAGGCGCTGGGCGCGAAGCCGCAGATTGATGTCGAAGGCGAAATTCGCCGCAGCGTGGATTTCCTGAAATCCTATCTGCAGACCTATCCGTTCATTAAATCACTGGTGCTCGGGATTAGCGGCGGTCAGGATTCGACCCTTACCGGCAAACTCTGTCAGATGGCGATCGATGAGCTGCGGGCTGAAAGCGGCGATCGGAGCCTGCAATTTATCGCCGTGCGCCTGCCCTATGGCGTCCAGGCCGATGAGCAGGATTGCCAGGATGCCATCGAATTTATCCAACCTGACCGCGTGCTGACCGTCAATATCAAAGGCGCGGTGCTGGCCAGCGAGCAGGCGTTGCGAGAAGCGGGTATTGAGCTGAGCGATTTTGTTCGCGGCAACGAGAAAGCCCGTGAGCGAATGAAAGCGCAATACAGTATCGCCGGTATGACCAAAGGCGTGGTCGTGGGAACTGATCATGCCGCAGAAGCGATCACCGGCTTCTTTACGAAATACGGCGATGGCGGAACCGACATTAACCCTATCTTCCGCCTCAATAAACGTCAGGGCAAACAGCTATTGGCTCAGCTGGGCTGTCCTGAGCACCTTTATATGAAGCAGCCGACCGCCGATCTCGAAGATGACCGCCCTTCTCTGCCGGATGAAGTCGCGCTAGGCGTGACCTACGAAAACATTGATGACTATCTGGAAGGCAAAACCCTGGACGAGAACATCGCCAAAACCATCGAAGGCTGGTATCTGAAAACCGAGCATAAGCGCCGCCCACCAATTACCGTTTTCGACGATTTCTGGAAGAAGTAACTATTCCCCAACACCCCGGCCAGTGCCGGGGTTATTTTTTGTCCTTTTCGCCGCAAAATTCGCCTGCTATACTGGATACATAAACAGTACCAGGAGTTGTTGTGGCCAGAAAGCAATCAGCCCCGCGTCTGGAATTTGAGGCGGCGGCAATCTATGAGTATCCCGAACATTTGCGCCCATGGCTGGAGGCCTTGCCAAAGCTGCCGGGGGTATATCAGTTTCATGGTGAAAGCGAAACATTGCCGCTTTATATCGGTAAGAGCGTGAATATCCGCAGCCGGGTGCTGTCGCACTTGCGTACCGCTGACGAAGCCTCCATGCTGCGGCAGGCGCGGCGCATCAGCTGGCAACGCACCGCCGGGGAATTAGGCGCGCTGTTACTTGAAGCGCGGTTGATTAAAGAACAGCAGCCGCTGTTTAATAAACGACTGCGGCGTAATAAGCAGCTCTGCTCCTGGCTGCTGGAGGCGGGTAAACCGCAAATTGTGTATGCGCGAGAAGTCGATTTCTCCCATCAACAGCACCTCTACGGCCTGTTCGCTAACCGCCGCGCGGCATTACAGGCGCTACAAACCATCGCCGATGAGCACCGTCTGTGCTATGGCATTCTGGGGCTGGAGCCGCTGAGTCGCGGGCGCGCCTGTTTTCGTTCCGCACTGGGGCGCTGCGCCGGCGCCTGCTGTGGTAAAGAGAGCGTCGAAGATCATAACCAGCGGCTGCTGGCGCAAATGAGTAAACTTCAGCTGGTGTGCTGGCCGTGGGCGGGTCCGGTGGCGCTGGAAGAGCGCGGCCCGGATATGGTTCAGTACCATATCATTCATAACTGGCTGTGGCTGGGCGCGGTAGATTCACTGGCGCAAGCCGCTAAACTCACCACACTGCCTGCCGGTTTCGATCACGATGGCTACAAGATTCTTTGTAAGCCATTGCTCAGCGGTGAGTATCCGCTGCACCTTCTTGGCTAATGATATCGCAAACGTAAAAAACCGCCGGCCCTGCCCAAAGCCTTAATGGCAATGATTGGGCAAGACCGGCGGTCTTCATTTCGCGCGCTGAGTTACTCAGCAGGTGCAGGCATTTTACCTTCCGGCGCTTTACGTTCTGTCAGATGCTTCTCAAAATTCGCATTGAACTGTTTTTTCTGTTCCGGCGTCAGGATGTTGTAAATCTTGTTCTGGGTTTCCATGCGGGAAAGCATCATCTCTTTATGCTGTGCTTCCATCTTATCAATCTGCGCGCTGGCTTTCGCTTTGTCGAAAGTATCGCTGGCGATCAGATCGTGCATGGCGCGACGTTCGTCAAGGGACGGACGTTTCATGTTCTGGCGTTGGCTTTTCATGATGTCGCGAACCTGCTGCTTTTGCGCATCGGTCAGGTTCAGGTCTTTGAACATCATATCGTGATGACCCGGCATACCTTTATGGTGCATCATCGGTTTGCTGTCGGTTTGGGTGGTAGCGGTAGTATCGGCTGCGTGAGCCAGGTTAGCAGCACCCAGAGCCAGAGTAGAGGCAACAAACAGAGCAGTAATCTTCTTCATGGTTATGTCCTTACTATCAGTTATTCTGACGGCGCATTGCCGTGTTGACGAGATTAACTTTACGCGCTTTATCGTCAATTAGTCAGTGCAAGCGTAAAACAATGAAAGTGTAAAAAACATTTTCTCACCAATTGTGGAGAAAATAAGGAAAATGAGGAGGGATATGCAACAAAAAATAAATAACAAGCTGTTTTATAAGGAAACTGTGAAGATTATAAAACAGTAGAGATTAAAAACAAAGCATTTAACCAGGAATAATCCGCAAACCATATCAATGGCACAAATAAATAAGATCGGCGTACAGCGATATTTCACTCGATATTCACAACCGCGAACAACAACGGCTGTGAATAGTTAAGAAAGGGAATTACAACCGTTCCAGCATCAGCCCAGCCCGTAGCCCTGGCGCCACGCCGGGGTTGGGAAACAGCACGTACTCTTGCGCCTTTTCGACGACATAGCGCGTTTCGCCATCCTCCGCCAGCAGCGTCCCGGCGCTGAACGGCGTAAAATTGAGCGTTTCCCCTGACATATGCAACCGGAACTGGTCGCTGTGGCGCGTGATCTGCTGCACCACCCGGTAGCGCAGCGGCGCAGGCGCCTCTTCCACGGCTAAATCGCCCACTAACAGTCTACTTAACGCCCGCCGCGTCGCTGAGAACTGGGTTAAATCGTTGTCGCCAAAAGGCAGCGCTTTACCCAACTCCAGCGTACAGGCCAGCGCGGCAAAACGTTCGCAACTAAAGTGGGTAAAGGTTCCCGCCGGTTGTTGATGAAACACCAGCGCCTCCAGCCCGGCCGCGCCAAGCCAGCTGAGAAAATCTTCACTCCACGGCTCCTCGCGTGCCGGCAATACGCCAAAGCGCGGATGCAGCGAGCCGCGAATAGCGGTATGCATATCCAGATGCCAGCGCACGCCATGGCTATCGCTAAAGAAACGCGTCACAGCGCCTTCCAACTGCCGCGCCCGCACTGTTTCACCACCGGGGGCGAATTTGCGCCATCGCTCGCCGAACATGCGGTTCATATCGCTTTCGAGATAGCGTTTATTTTGCCGCAGCGCCGGCGGGTTGCCGAATATCACCAGCACACGCCAGCGCAGCGGCAGTTCGCCACTAAATAACTGCTGAAGCAAAGCGTTAACCATCTCCACCGGCGCGGTTTCATTGCCGTGAATACCGCACGAAAGCACCAGTGAACGTTCGCAGCGCGCATGCGGGGTCAACAGCAGGATGCCGCAATCGATCCAGTGCCAACGAAAATGGGCGGTTTCGCCATGAAATTGATGCGGCCAGCGCCCCGCCAGAGTTAATGCCAGAAAGTCGTCCACGACGCCTCCTCTATTACTGAAACGGATCGAGGAAAGCACGCGAGGCCGACAGTCTGGCCTCGCGTGCCTTAATCAGCTTGCCTGCGATGAAAAATCCAGACCCGGACTGAGCGTCTCCGGTAGCGTCAGTTCGGCAGATTCCAGGCTGGCCATCGGCCAGGCGCAATAATCGGCGGCGTACCAGGCGCCTGGACGATGATTTCCCGAAGCGCCGGTTCCGCCAAACGGCGCGGTACTGGCGGCGCCGGTGAGCGGCTTGTTCCAGTTGACGATCCCGGCGCGGGCCTCCAGCAACAGGCGCTCAAATTTGTCGCGCTCGGCAGAAATCAATCCGCAGGAGAGACCGAACCGGGTGGCGTTAGCCATCGCGATCGCTTGCGTGAAATCGTCATAGCGCCACACGCACAACAGCGGGCCAAAAACTTCTTCATCCGCCACCTGCTGCACGTTGCTCATGTCGATGATCCCCGGCGTCAGCAGCGAGGTACCGTCGCGCAACAGACGCGGCTCAAGTAACGTCTGTCCGCCGCTCGCCACATGCCCAAGCCAGGCCTGATGCACCTTTTGCGCGGCCTGCGGCGATACCAGTCCGCCCAGGAACGGCTGCGGCTGCGCATCCCACTCGCCGGGAATAAGACGTTGTGACACTGTCACTAAACGCTGCAAAAACGCATCGCCCGTCGCGCCGCGCTTCACCAACAGGCGGCGCGCGCAGGTACAACGCTGCCCGGCGGTGATAAATGCCGACTGGATGGTCAGGTGGACCGCAGCGTCAATATCCTGCGGTTCGTCAACAATCAGCGGGTTGTTGCCGCCCATTTCGAGAGCGAGGATTTTTTGCGGCTGCCCGGCCAGTTGGCGATGCAGTTGGAAGCCGGTCGCGGAGCTGCCGGTGAACAACAGTCCATCGATATCCGCCTGCCCGCTCAGCGCCTCGCCGGTCTCCCGAGCGCCCTGCAGTAGATTCAAGACCCCAGCGGGTAAGCCTGCCTCCGCCCATAGCTTAACCACCGCTTCGCCGCTTTGCGGCGTAAGCTCGCTAGGCTTAAAGACGACAGTATTACCAGCGAGTAGCGCCGGCACGATATGTCCGTTAGGTAAATGGCCCGGGAAGTTATACGGCCCAAACACCGCCAGTACCCCGTGGGGACGGTGGCGCAGCGTGGCGGCGCCGTCGGCCATCGCCGTCTCGCTTTCGCCGGTGCGGCTATGATAGGCGCGCACTGAGATTGCCACCTTATTTATCATGGCGGTAATTTCCGTGGCCGCCTCCCAGCGCGGTTTACCGGTCTCGGCGGCAATAATCGCCGTCAGCTGGCTTTTGTTCTCTTCAAGCAGCGCCGCAAACTTCTCGACGATCGCCTGACGCGCGCTAAATGGCAGGCAAGCCCAGGCGGGGAAAGCCTGACGCGCGGCGCTAACCGCCTGTGCGACCTGCCCGGCGTCGGCGTCATTCCCCTGCCACAGCAGCGCCTGGCTGACCGGATTATATTTACTGCGCTGCAGGCCGCGCCCGCTTTGCCATTCGCCGTTAATCCATAAACTCATGATGTTTTCTCCTCCGGGATCAGGCGGACCATCCGTACGCGATCGCCTGGGTGGCATTTCAGCGTATCCAGCTCACGCGCGCTCAGCAGCAACGTTTCGCTATCCGGGTCGGCATGGACCAAAATGGCGCGGAACTGCTGATACTGCTCGTTGGTGACAAGACACTGCGGCCACTCTCCCGGCGCAGGCTGCCCTTCTTCCACCGTCAGCAGGCGGCTTTTGCGTATCGCCCGCACCCGGTCGATTTCGCACTCCAGCGTCGGGCCGCCGTCAAAAATGTCGATGTAGTTGTTAAAACGGAAGCCTTCTTTTTCCAGTACTGCACGCGCAGGCGCCGTTTGCGGATGAACCTGGCCGATGACCGCCCGCGCTTCATCGGAAAGAAAGTCGATATATAACGGATGTTTTGGCATTAATGCGGCGATAAACGCTTTTTTACCGGTGCCGGAGAGATAATCGGCGCGGGAAAATTCAATCGCGAAGAAGCGCTTGCCGAGGCTTTCCCAGAACGGAGAATAGCCATGCTCATCAATCACGCCGCGCATCTCGGCAACCACTTTGTCATTAAAGTGGTCGCGGAAACCGGCCATAAACAGCAGTCGCGATTTCGACAACAGGTAGCCATTGCCCTCTTTACGCCATGCAGGATCGAGGAACAGCGTGCAGAGTTCGCTACAGCCGGTGTGATCGTTGCTAAGGAACAGCGTTGGCAGCGCGTGATAAACGTTGAGCTCTTTTGATGCATGTACCTGCGTGCCGACCCGATAGTTATACCAGGGATCGTTGAGGCCAACGGCGACTTCAATCGCGCAGATCCCAACGACCGCGCCGCTGACGCTATCTTCCAGCACAAAGACATAGCCCTGCTCGCTTTTCGGCAGTTCGCCGCGCCAGGTGCGCTGGGAGCGTTCAATGCGGGCAGTCAGCGTGGGTTCGTCTGCCGGCAGCGACGTCAGGCCGCCGCCGGTTTCCCCCGCCAGGGCCATCAGCCCCGGCAAATCGGCTTTTTCAACCGGTCGGATCACCATCATGATGAAACTCCCGCAAGGAAGTGACGGCAGGCCAGCTCAAAGCGATCGAGACCGGTGTTCACCTCTTCCTCGCTCACGTTAAGGGCCGGAGCGAAGCGAACGACGTTTGCCCCGGCAATCAGTACCATCAGCCCATCTTCCGCCGCCTGGGTACTAATGGCTTTAGCTTTCCCGGCATATTCGTCGTTCAGTACACAACCAATCAGCAGCCCCAATCCGCGAATTTCCTTGAACAGGCCGTATTTGGCGTTAATCGCGCTCAGGCGTTCGCTAAACCACTGGTGACGCTGTTTAACGCCGTTCAAAAGCGCAGGGGTATTGACGATAGACAGCAGCTCCCCGGCAACAGCGGTGGCGAGTGGGTTGCCGCCGTAGGTCGTGCCATGGGTGCCGACGGTCATCACGCTGGCGCATTTCTCCGTCGCCAACAGCGCGCCGATCGGGAAGCCGCCGCCCAGCGCTTTCGCCGTCGACAGGACGTCCGGCGTCACGGCGTAGTGCATATAGGCATACAATTCGCCGGTACGCCCGACGCCGGTTTGTACCTCATCAAAAATCAGTAGCGCGTTGTGCTGGTCGCACAGTTCGCGCAGGCCGCGCAAAAATTCCGCTTTCGCCGGCACCACGCCGCCCTCGCCCTGCATCGGCTCGACGATCACCGCGCAGGTGTCGTCATTAATCATCGCGCGCGCCGAGTCGAGGTCGTTATAGGTAGCATGTTGGATCTGCGGCGGCAGCGGCGCAAAATCCTGCGAATAGGAAGGCTGGCCGCCAGCGGACACGGTGAACAACGTGCGCCCGTGGAAGGCGTTTTTGAACGCGACAATGCCGCTTTTGTGGCTGCCGTAATGATCGTGGGCGTATTTACGCGCCAGTTTCAGCGCCGCTTCGTTGGCTTCGGCGCCGGAGTTACAGAAGAAAACGCGGTCGGCAAAGGTGGCGTCGATAAGCTGTTTGGCAAGGCGTAGCGCCGGTTCGTTGGTGTAGCCGTTACCGGTATGCCAGAATTTTCCCGCCTGCTCGGTCAGCGCTTTTACTAACTGTGGGTTAGCGTGCCCCAGCGCATTCACCGCGATACCGCCGGCAAAATCGATATACTCTTTCCCCTGCTGATCCCACAACCGTGAACCTTCGCCGCGTACCGGAATAAAAGCCGCCGGCGCATATACCGGCATCATCCATTGATCAAAATTGCTACGCGTAATTGACTGAGACATATCGACCTCTTCCGGTAAATTAAAAGTAAGCACAATGTTAAAATTTATGAGTTATTACGCTGTAAATGTAGATTGCACGCATCGTGCCAGCCAGAGGCAAAAATGCATAAATTGAGCTCAATCACGTGATATCAATGAGTTACAGACACTAATTATTCAATAAAAATGCATATTTAGTGAATAATCATCAAATAAACGGCGATGGATAGAGGAAAACGACGAGAAGTTATGCAGCGATAAGATATAATTCTGTAATTGTGATCCTCTACGAAATTTATCGTAGATATCTGCGCTTTTTTGGCGCGACATGCGCCAAAACGGTGCATAATTTGTGCGATTCGCTCGCCAACCGCAGTAATCGGTAGAATTAACCACCTGCCGGCAGCCACCATGATGAAATTCTGCTAACATCCTTGCACTATTCACCTTGCACAGTGGCAGCGACTATGAAATTCATCTCTTTTAATATCAACGGCCTGCGTGCCCGCCCCCATCAACTGGCCGCCATCGTCGATAAACATCAGCCCGATGTTATCGGCCTCCAGGAAACCAAAGTACACGACGATATGTTTCCTCTCGAAGAGGTGGCGAAGCTGGGCTACAACGTCTTTTACCATGGGCAAAAAGGCCATTACGGCGTCGCGCTGCTGACCAAAGAGACTCCGATAGCCGTGCGTCGCGGCTTCCCGGGCGACGGCGAAGATGCGCAACGCCGCATCATCATGGCGGAAATCCCCTCACCGTTTGGCAATGTCACGGTAATTAACGGCTATTTCCCGCAAGGAGAGAGCCGTGACCACGAGACCAAGTTCCCGGCGAAAGCGGCGTTTTATCAGAATCTGCAGAACTACCTCGATACCGAGCTGAACAAAGAAAATCCGGTGCTTATCATGGGCGATATGAACATTAGCCCTACCGACCTTGATATCGGCATTGGTGAAGAGAACCGCAAACGCTGGCTGCGCACCGGTAAGTGTTCCTTCCTGCCGGAAGAGCGTGAATGGATGGATCGTCTGCTGGGCTGGGGCCTGGTGGATACCTGGCGTCACGCCAACCCGGATAATAATGAGCGCTTCTCATGGTTCGATTACCGCTCTAAAGGTTTTGATGACAACCGCGGTCTGCGTATCGACCTGCTGCTGGCAAGCTCGCCGCTGGCTCAGCGCTGCGTCGAAACCGGCATCGATTACGACATCCGCGGAATGGAAAAGCCTTCCGATCATGCGCCGGTATGGGCAACCTTTAAGCCGTAATTCTTCTTGGGGCTCCGGCGCGGAGCCCCGCTATCCTGAGCAAAATCAATAAAGTGAACGGTATACATTGTCGCTCACG
Source organism: Klebsiella sp. K-3 (assembly GCF_051207495.1). Lineage (NCBI taxonomy): Bacteria > Pseudomonadati > Pseudomonadota > Gammaproteobacteria > Enterobacterales > Enterobacteriaceae > Klebsiella > Klebsiella sp. K-3. Next base: position 125,278 of record NZ_JBPNXF010000007.1, read on the forward strand.
GCAATTTACTATACTGTCGCGCGCACCCGGCGTTTCCTGCCGGGCAAAACGAAGACAGGAGACCCCTATGCAAAAGAAGCCGTTATCCAACACGCTATAAACTGCTGTTTGCCGTACTCCTGTTTGCCCTGCTGGCATGGCTTGTTCATCACGCCGGGCTGACGCGACTGCTCAGCCACCTTCACGATCTTCAATTACTTATTCTGCACAGCGGTAGCGCAGGCTATGCGCTTTATATCCTGCTGTTTATCATCGCCGCCTTGTGCCTGATGCCCGGCAGCGCGTTGGTCATCGTCGGCGGTATGATATTCGGCCCCTGGTTGGGCACGCTTCTCTCGCTTATCGCCGCGACTATCGCCTCATCGCTGTCGTTCCTGCTGGCCCGCTGGCTGGGGCGCGAAGCGCTGCAGCGCTATTGCGGTCACCACGCCGTTTTTCAGGCGTTCGAACGCGGTATTGCCCGCAGCGGCTGCGATTTTCTGATTTTCACCAGGCTGGTGCCGCTGTTTCCTTATAATCTGCAGAACTATGCCTATGGGCTGACGGCGATCCCCTTCTGGTCCTTTACGTTTATCTCCACCATCGCCACCCTACCGGGATTGTTTATTTATACTTTTATGGCCAGCGAACTGGCCCGCGATGGCATCACCCTGGCCTTTATTGGCAAACTCAGCATCGCCGGCCTGGCGCTTTTTGTATTAACCCAGGCCGCCAGGCGGTATGGCCGCTATAAACGCATTAGTGTCGCAACATCCGCGGTAAGCGATGAAAATGGATAACAGAAAACGGCTGTGGCTCTCACGCGGCGCTATCGTCCTGCTGGCGCTGGCGGCGTTCATCGGCTGGTGGTTAATACCGGGCGTACGCTCCTTTGTGCAACATAGCCTTAGCGCGTTTGCCACTCTCGATCAGCAGGCGCTGGAGCGTTTTATTCACGCTTATGGCCCGCTGGCGGCGCTGGTCTCTTTCGGGCTGATGATCCTGCAGGCGATTGTCGCGCCGCTGCCGGCATTTTTAATTACCTTCGCCAATGCTTCGCTGTTCGGCGCACTGTGGGGCGGCGTGTTGTCATGGGTCAGCGCGATGGCTGGCGCGGCGCTGTGTTTTTTTATTGCGCGCGTACTGGGCCGTGAAGTGGTAGAAAAACTGACCGGCAAGACGGTATTACAGAGCGTAGATGGCTTTTTTAGGCGCTACGGCAAGCACACCATCCTGGTTTGCCGCCTGCTGCCCTTCGTCCCTTTCGATCCGGTGAGCTATGCCGCTGGCCTAACCTCAATCCGCTTTCGCCATTTTATGGTTGCCACCGGCGTCGGCCAATTACCGGCGACTATCGTCTACTCGTGGGCCGGAAGCCTGCTGACGGGGGGGCGGTTCTGGCTGCTCAGCGGTTTATCTATTTTGTTCGCTTTAGCTATCGTAGTCGCGATAGTCAAAGCGCAATACGTTGCGCATCACAACAGGAAATCGCCATGAATCTACCGCCGTTAACGTCGATTCCATTGATCCTGCGCCCGCAGGCGTGGCTACACCGTCGCCATTATGGCGCGGTACTCAGCCCTATCCGCTGGTGGGGGCGCATCCCGCTGGCGTTTTATCTGGTCTCAATGTTTGTCGGATATCTGGAACGCCGGCGCTCGCCGCTCGATCCGCTGCTACGCTCGTTGGTGAGCGCCCGTATCGCCCAGTTGTGTCACTGTGAATTTTGCATTGATATCACCAGTATGAAACTGGCGCAGCGCGCCGGCGGCAGCGAAAAGCTATTGGCGGTTAACGACTGGCGCAACAGCGGATTATTCAGCGATAGCGAACGGTTGGCGCTGGAATATGCCGAAGCGGCGAGCATGACGCCGCCCACCGTCGATGATGCGTTGCGCGCCCGGCTGGCGCAGCAGTTCGATGCCCAGGCGTTAACCGAGCTAACCGCGCTGATCGGCCTGCAAAATTTATCCGCACGCTTTAATTCCGCGCTGGCGATCCCGGCGCAGGGCCTGTGCCAAATTCCAAAGCCCGATGTTTCTGACACTCATCCCTAAGGAGTCAATATGCGCAGTCTGCGTTATTGTTTAATTTGGCTTGCCGCGCTGCTGCTGGCCCCGACTCTCGCCAACGCCGACGAGAACTGGCAGAGCATCAGCCAGCAGGCGCGTGGCCAGACGGTGTGGTTTAACGCCTGGGGCGGCGACCCGGCGGTTAACCGCTACCTCGACTGGGTCAGCGCCGAGGTGAAACGCGATTACGCCGTCGATCTGCGTATTGTACATATCGCCGATGCCGCCGATGCCGTTAAGCGTATTCAGACCGAGGCGCGTGCTGGTCGTTCCCGCGGCGGTTCAATCGATTTATTGTGGGTTAATGGCGAGAATTTCCGCACGTTGAAGCAGGCGAATTTACTGCACAGCGGCTGGGCCGAAAAGCTGCCTAACTGGCGCTACGTCGATACGCAAAAACCGGTTCGCGAAGATTTCTCCATCGCCACCGACGGCGCGGAATCCCCGTGGGGCGGCGCGCAGCTGACTTTTATCGCCCGCCGATCGCAGCTGGCTCAACCACCGGACAGCGCACAGGCGCTACTGGCTTTCGCCACAGCGCATCCAGGCAGCGTCACCTATCCGCGGCCGCCGGATTTTACCGGCACCGCTTTCCTTGAGCAGTTGCTGGTTGCGTTGACCGATCGGCCGGAGGCCCTGCGCCAGCCGCCGCAGGAGACAAGTTTCGCCGCGGTGACCGCGCCGCTTTGGGCCTATCTCGACAGGCTACACCCGCTGCTCTGGCGCCAGGGCCGCGATTTTCCGCTGTCGCCGGCGCGGATGGACGCGATGCTGGCGCAAGGCACGCTACAACTATCGCTGACCTTCAATCCGCTGCATGCGCAGCAAAAAGCCGCCAGCGGCGAACTTCCGCCAGACAGTTATAGCTTCGGTTTTAAACAAGGGATGCTCGGCAACGTGCATTTTGTCGCTATCCCCGCCAACGCCCGCGCGACGGCAGGCGCACAGGTGGTTGCCAACTTCCTGCTGTCGCCACAGGCTCAGTTACGCAAAGCCGATCCGCAAATCTGGGGCGATCCCTGCGTACTCGATCCCGAAAGACTCAACGACGCCCAGCGCGCCGCATTGTACGCCGTACAACCGAAAGCGACGCCGCCGATGCTGGCAGAACCGCACGCCGCCTGGGTTGACGCGCTGGAGCAGGAATGGTTGCGCCGCTACGGTACCCACTAATTGCGCTGACGTGGGGAGCGATAGCGCTTATCTACCTCCCCATGCTTCCCGCCGCCGCTTTGATGGCGATACCCGCCGTCGACGCCGCGGCCTGGCGGGGGCTATTTAGCGATCCGCAGTTGCCGCAGGCGCTGGCCGCGACGCTAGTTTCTACGCTACTGGCGGTGGGCGGCGCGCTGTTCATCACCCTGACGGTGATTGGCGCGTTATGGCCAGCCGCCGGCTGGCAGCGCCTGGCGAGAAGATTACCGCTGCTGCTGGCCGTACCCCATGTCGCTTTCGCCACCGCCGCCCTGCTGCTATTTGCCGAAGGCGGCTGGCTGTATCGTCTGTTTCCCGCCTTGAGCCCACCGGCCGATCGCTACGGTATCGGTCTGGGCCTGACAATGGCGGTCAAAGAGAGCGCTTTTTTACTGTGGGTGGCGTATGGCGTACTGGGCGAAAAACAGCTGGCCGCCCAAACCGTAGTCATGAAAACCCTCGGCTACAACCGCAGGCAATGTCTGCAGTGGATTATTGTACCAGCGCTGCTGCCATCGATGAGCCTTGTTCTGCTGGCCACCGTCGCCTGGAGTCTGTCGGCGGTGGATGCCGCTTTGGTGATCGGTCCTGGAAATCCACCAACGCTGGCGGTACTGGCGTGGCAGTGGCTTAATCAGGGCGATCCGCTGCAACAGGCGAAAGGCGCGCTGGCCAGCCTGCTGCTGCTTGCCTTCACGTTAATCTTCGCGGCCATCGCATCGGTAGGCTGGCGCCGCTGGCGGCAAAGCATTCCCGCACTACGCGGCAAGCGCGCCCCCCCTGCCAACGCAGCGACGGGACATATTCTGGCGCAGGCGGTACCCGCCTGCGGTCTGGTTTGCGCGTTGCTGTTGGCTGGCATTTCACAATGGACGCTGCCAACGGCTGAGGCGATCGGCAACAGCCTCTGGCTGGCGTTAGGCGCGGCGATACTGGGGGCCGCGCTGTGTCTGCTGTGGCTGGAGTTCGGTCCCGCCAGATATAACGGACTCTGGCTGCCATTAATCATCCCGACGCTGCCGCTTGCCGATGGTCAATATCAATTAGCGCTCGCGGGCTGGCTCGACGGTCAATTGATGACGGTATTATGGGGGCATCTGTTATGGGTCGTGCCATGGATGCTGTTTATCCTCTCCCCGGCGTGGCGCAATCTTGATCCACGGCTGTTATTGATTGCCCGTACGCTTGGCTGGCGGCGCGGCCGCCTGTTTTGGTGGGTCAAATTGCCGTCAATGGCGCGCCCGCTGCTCACCGCGCTGGCGGTCGGGTTTTCGGTGAGTATCGCGCAATATCTGCCGACCGTGTGGCTCGGCGGCGGACGTACGCCGACGTTGACCAGCGAAGCGGTGGCGCTGAGCAGCGGCGGCGACAGTACGCGGCTTGCCGCACAAGCGCTGTGGCAATTGCTGCTACCGGCGATCTGTTTTATGGTTACTGCGCTGATAGCCTGGTTTATAGGCCGTCGCCGCCGGGGATTACGCTAATGCTAACCGTTCACAATCTGACATTAACCCTCCACCGCCAACCGCTGTTGTGGGGGGTAAATTTTTCTGTCGCTCCCGGCGAGGTGTTGGCGCTGATGGGCCCTTCCGGCAGCGGTAAATCAACCCTTTTCGCCTGGATGATCGGCGCGCTTGCCGACACTTTTCGCGCCGAAGGTGAATTATGGCTCAACGAACGCCGCTGCGACAGGCTCGCCACCGAAGCGCGGCGCATTGGCATCCTGTTTCAGGATGCGCTACTGTTTGACCACTTCAGCGTGGGCAACAATTTACAGCTCGCCCTGCCTGCGGAGATCCGCGGCGCGGCGCGCCAGGTTGAAGTTGAACAGGCGCTGGCGCGCGCCGGTATGCCGGGCTTCGCCTCGCGCGATCCGGCCACGCTCTCCGGCGGACAGCGCGCGCGCGTCAGCCTTCTGCGCGCTCTGCTGGCGAGACCGCAAGCGCTGCTGCTGGATGAGCCTTTTAATCGCCTGGATGCAGAACTTCGCGCCGATTTTCGCCAGTGGGTGTTTGCGGAAATTGACCGGCTGGCAATCCCGGCGCTCCTGGTGACTCATGACAGCCAGGATCTCCCGTCGGGCGGACGCTGTATAAATATCGCCGCCTGGCAGGCAAATTTCGCCTAACCTGCGTTATCGCAAAGAAATTCCCTTATCAGGAGCAGAAAATGAGCCCTCCTCTTTCTACCGTCGGGCATTTCGATGAAACGTGTTTCTCAATTGACCGCACTCGCCCTGCTCATGGGGCTTGCTGCTTCCTCTACTTTCGCCGCTGATACCATGCCAACGCTGGATTTTTCAACGCTGCAACAGCAGCACGGCGTGGCGATAGACACCCGCCTCAGCGCTTTCTATAACGGTTGGCCGCAAAGCGCCAACGGCCCAGAGGGCCATGAACCGCAGGCGCTAAACCTCTCTGCTAGCTGGCTTGGCGCAATGAGCAACGAACAACTGCGTGCCTGGGCTACTCAGCACCAGCTGCAGGCCGATACGCCAATCGCGTTATATGGCGGCGCTGACGATAACGCCAGGGTTGCGGCGCGCCTGAAAGAAGCCGGATTCACCAAACTCAGCACCCTTAGCGACGCTTTCAGTCAGGGCGAGCGCCTGCAGAAGCTGCCGCACTTTGAGCAGCTGGTGTATCCGCAGTGGATCCACGATTTACAGCAAGGTAAAACCGTTACCGCCGCCCCGCAGGGCGACTGGAAACTGTTTGAAGTGGCCTGGGGCGCGCCGAAGTTTTATCTGCTGAATCATATTCCCGGCGCCGGTTATATTGATACCAATGAAGTGGAAAGCGAGCCGCTGTGGAACAAAGTGTCCGATGAACAGCTAAAAGCGATGCTGGCTAAACACGGTATTCGCCATGACACCACGGTGATTCTGTACGGCCGCGACGTCTACGCCGCCGCGCGCGTCGCGCAGATCATGCTGTATGCCGGGGTGAAAGATGTACGCCTGCTCGACGGCGGTTGGAAAAGCTGGTCCGACGCGAATCTGCCGGTCGAGCGCGGCATGCCAGCCAAAGAAAAAGCGGTGCCGGATTTCGGCGCGCCGATCCCCGGTCAGCCACAGTTAATGCTCGATACCGAACAGGCGCGCGGGTTACTACACCGCCAGGATGCTTCGCTGGTCAGCGTCCGCTCGTGGCCGGAATTTATCGGCACCACCAGCGGCTACAGCTACATCAAGCCGAAGGGCGATATTGCCGGCGCCCGCTGGGGTCATGCCGGCAGCGATTCCACGCATATGGAAGACTTCCATAATCCGGACGGCACGATGCGCAGCGCCGATGATATCGCGGCGATGTGGAAACAGTGGAACATTCTGCCCAACCAGCAGGTCTCATTTTACTGCGGCACTGGCTGGCGCGCCTCAGAAACCTTCATGTACGCCCGTGCGATGGGCTGGAAAAACGTCTCCGTTTACGACGGCGGCTGGTACGAATGGAGCAGTAATCCGCAAAACCCGGTAGCCACCGGCGAACGTGGCCCGGACAGCAGCAAATAATCCTACTACTGAGGGAGGTTCTGGCTTTGCGCCTCCCTCAGCGTCAGGTAGCCGCTCCAGATACGGGTGAAGGTTGTCAGCCAACATAGCGCGCCAAAACACCACGCCAGCCAGGGGAAGTTCGCCGGAAACAGGCAACACAGCACAAATAGCAGGATTGTCTCCGTTCCTTCAGTCAACCCGCCTAGATAATAAAATGATTTATGCGCATAGCCCGGATTGGCAATCTGATGCTTTGCCGCAAGGGTCGCAAATGCCAGGAAGCTGCTGCCGGTGCCGATAAACGCAAACAGCAGCCAGCCGCCCGCCAGCGCATTTTGCGCCGGGTCGGCAACAATAAAACCGAACGGCACCAGCGCGTAAAACAAAAAATCGAGCGAAATATCCAAGAACCCGCCGGCGTCGCTGAGACCACGCCGCCGCGCCAGCGCGCCATCCAGGCCATCCAGTAACCGGTTCAGCACAATAGCCGCCAGCGCGGCGCCGTACCAGCCGAGCGCCAGAAACGGCAGCGCCAGCACGCCGATAGCAAAACCGAAAAGCGTCAGGCCGTCAGGGGAGATCCCCGGACGGTCGAGCACGCGGGCGATAGCATTCAGTACGGGCTTCAATCGGGGATGCAGGCGGCTATCAAGCACGGTGACGCTCCATCAGGCTAAAAGGTTGTCGGTACAGGGGAAAGACGGAGATAATACGCCATTATGCGCAAGCCCGGTATTTGAATGATTCAGGATAACTATGCAAAAAACGATTGATGTCGTCGCCGCCATTATTGAACGTGACGGCAAAATTCTCCTGGCGCAGCGCCCGCCGCACGCCGATCAACCGGGGCTGTGGGAGTTCGCCGGCGGCAAAGTCGAACATGGCGAAAGCCAGCCGCAGGCGTTAGCCCGCGAACTGGAAGAGGAACTGGCAATTGTTGCGAGGCCAACCCGCTATATCGCCAGCCATCAGCGGGAAGTCTCCGGGCGTTTGATCCACCTGCATGCCTGGTGGGTCGCCGAATTTCGCGGTGAACCCGTCGCCCGTTACCATAGCGAACTGCGTTGGTGTACCCCGGCGCAAGCATTAGCATTTGATCTGGCGCCAGCGGATATTCCTCTGCTGAATGCCTTTATCGCTCAACAGGCAGGTTAGTTTCTCTTCCCCCTCTCCGACCTGGGTCATCGTTTTTAGTTATGACCCTTGTCGAATTATAAATTTTTCTCCGCGCTCAATTTTTCCTTGTCAGCCTAACGATTTCCGGTGTTATAGTCGGAAAAACGGCATTTTCAAGGCCGGGTATAAAAAATAACAAGCAACCACAACCGTAAGGGGAAATTACATCTATGGATCAGGCGTGTACTCTGGAAAGTTTTCTCGCCCGCGTTCAACAGCGCGACCCGCATCAAACTGAATTCGCTCAAGCCGTCCGCGAAGTGATGACCACTCTGTGGCCGTTCCTTGAACAGAATCCGCGCTATCGTCAGCTCAATTTGCTGGAACGCCTGGTCGAACCGGAGCGCGTCATCCAGTTCCGCGTCGTCTGGGTTGACGATCGCAATCAGGTTCAGGTTAACCGCGCCTGGCGCGTGCAGTTCAACTCCGCGATTGGCCCGTACAAAGGCGGCATGCGCTTCCACCCGTCGGTCAACCTGTCGATCCTTAAGTTCCTGGGCTTCGAACAGACCTTCAAAAATGCCCTCACCACGCTGCCGATGGGCGGCGGTAAAGGCGGCAGCGATTTCGACCCGAAAGGTAAAAGCGACGGCGAAGTGATGCGCTTCTGCCAGGCTTTGATGACCGAACTATATCGTCATCTCGGCCCGGACACCGACGTGCCGGCGGGCGATATCGGCGTTGGCGGCCGCGAAGTCGGTTTTATGGCCGGCATGATGCGCAAGCTTTCCAACAATAGCGCCTGCGTCTTCACCGGCAAAGGTCTCTCCTTCGGCGGCAGTCTCATCCGCCCCGAGGCCACCGGTTACGGTCTGGTTTACTTTACAGAAGCGATGCTCAAGCGCCACGGTCTTGGCTTCGAAGGGATGCGCGTCGCGGTCTCCGGCTCCGGCAACGTGGCGCAGTTCGCCATTGAGAAAGCCATGGAATTCGGCGCGCGCGTCATTACCGCCTCCGATTCCAACGGTACGGTGGTAGACGAAGCCGGCTTCACCAAAGAGAAACTGGCCCGCCTGATCGATATTAAAGAGCGTAGCCACGGCCGCGTTGCCGATTACGCGCGCGAATTCGGTCTGACCTACCTCGAAGGCCAACAGCCGTGGTCAGTGCCGGTAGATATCGCGCTGCCGTGCGCGACCCAGAACGAACTGGACGTCGATGCCGCGCAAATGCTGATCGCCAATGGCGTTAAAGCGGTTGCCGAAGGCGCCAACATGCCCACCACCATTGCCGCCACCGATCTGTTCCTCGACGCTGGCGTGCTGTTCGCGCCGGGCAAAGCAGCCAACGCTGGCGGCGTCGCCACATCCGGCCTTGAAATGGCGCAAAACGCCGCGCGTATGGGCTGGAAAGCGGAGAAAGTGGATGCGCGTCTGCACCACATTATGTTGGATATTCACCACGCCTGCGTCGAATACGGCGGTGAAGATAAACAGACCAACTACGTTCGCGGCGCCAATATCGCCGGCTTCGTCAAGGTCGCTGACGCCATGCTGGCGCAGGGTGTGATTTAAAATACCTGCAACACCTCATCCGCTGAAGACTCTGCCGGATGAGGTGTTTTTTAGGTTCGCCATTTTTACGATAGCGGGTGAAAGGTACTTTCCAGTTCATACTGTATTATCAGGTCTTTTGCCAGAGCTTGCGCTTGCGTAATTTCCTCCGACGACATTGACTTCTTTATTTTTAACAGTATGCCTACCGGGCCAAAAATAAGTGCCCAGGCCCATGCATCAACGTAACTCTTCTCGACCCCACATCCGCAATAATAGAGTATACAGAGCACATTTTGAGCTTTTTTATGTCCTCTGAGCGCCGCCCGGGCGCACCAGGTAAATGACAGCTCTTCATCCTTCTCAACTCCTTTACCGCCTTCCTGAAAGATCTTATGAAGCATAAATGCCGCGTCGAGATCCTCACCTTGCTCATAGGACTGTGTGAACCAGTAGACGGCCTGGCGGTGATCCGCGAGATGATTTTTATACAACAGCGCAAGATTAAACTGGCCGTCATTCAAACCTTGTTCACCTGCAAGCATGTACCATTTGCTAGCCTGATGGAAATCCTGAGTCACGCCATTACCGTCCTCAAACATAATGGCCAGGCTATTTTGTGCTGCTGCGTTCCCCTGTAATGCAGCAGCATGAAAATAGTGAAACGCCGTCTGCGTATTTTTTTCTACGCCAGCTCCATCAAAATACATCATTCCTAAAGCATATTGCGCATGACTATAGTTATGTTCCGCCGCCAGATTTAACCAATAAAGCGCCTGCTGATAATCACTATCGGGAATATAACCAAAGCGATGAATCTCACCGAGATAAAATTGCGCGCAACAATCATTTTGTCCAGCAGCTTTACTAAACCATTCATATGCCAGAATGTAATTCTGCGGAATACCCTGCCCATAATAATATTTATGTCCAAGTTCATTTTGCGCATTAACAAAACCCTGGATGGCCGATTGGTAACACCATTCAAAAGATTTTTGGAGATCTTTTTCAACTCCCAGTCCGTCGCGGTAGAGAATACTCAGATTATGTTGAGCGGTATTTTCTCCCTGTCCCGCTGCCTTGAGATACCACTCCTTGGCCAGGTGGTAATCCTGCGCGACACCCCAGCCATGAAAGTACATGATCCCCAATTGACTTTGCGCGGCGTCATACCCACTCCCGGCGCTTTTAACGCACCAGGCAAAAGCCTTCGCCAGATCCTCTTCAACGCCAGTCCCGCCGCCACATAACATCTTTGCCAGTTCAAGCTGTGACCAGCTATTTCCTTGTTCTGCGGACTTCAGATACCACTCAAACGCCAGCGTCAGATTCTGCTCGATACCAGAACCTGTCTCATACATAACCCCCACGGCATATTGCGACTTGTCATCGCCCTGCAGCGCGGCCTGCATATACCATTCAAATGCTTTTTGCGCATTTTTTTCAACGCCAACGCCATCACGATAGAGGACTCCAACATTGTACTGGGCAGAAATATGTCCTGACTCGGCCGCGCGGATATACCAGTATGCCGCCTGAGCGTCGTCTTTTTCGACATCCGCGCCAGCATAATATTTTTCCGCCAGTTTATTATATGAAAAGGCATGGCCCTGTTCTGCAGCTTTTAAATAACTGCTAACAACCATCGATGAAGTATAATTATTATTCTGCACGTTTATCGCGGCAATGAGCTGTCGATAACTTTGTTTATGCACGGCGGCCAGGGCATGAAAACGGTCGGACAAAGACCATATGCGCACTTTATCATCCGGTTTAAATGACCATTCAACAAGTTCAATGAGTTGGCATAAAAAATTGGATGAGAGCTGAAATTTGCCAATCTGTAATAGCAGTACGACATCGAACCACGTCTTACTTACTTCATTATCCCTTATTGAATAATAAATTTTTTTTATTTTATCGCCGCACTCCACTTCCTCAGCCCCCGACATATCGGCAATAAAATGAGGTGCTATTTCTTGTTCTAATTTTTGATACAGCAGGCAACTTTCGTTTATCGCAGTCTGAATGGCGGCCCGAGTCCCGGCGGCAACCAGATGCCAACGGAAGAATTTTGCCGCAGCTAACGTCAGTAACGGGCGAGTAAGCTGCTGCAGATTGATCAGCAATTCTTCCTCAAAACGTATTCGCGCTTTCAGATCAAGATATTCGAGTTCGCCCAACGCGGCCTCGAGCTGCTTGCTGGCATTTTCAGGCTGTCTTTCATTCACCTGAAACAGACGTTCCAGCACATTTTGCCAGCCCAGTGCGCCACGGCCTACGTCTGCGGATCGTAGCGGGATAGGTCCGCGTTGCCGGGGGAAGAAAGTCTGCTCCGGATGACGTTCTCCGTCCTCTTGCTCATCATCTTCTTCATCTTCCGGAAAATTATCCTCATTCTCTTCCCAGCTCAGCGCCGCTTCATAGGCTTGACGTAGCCGCTGATAGCCCTGTGGATCGTCCTCCGGACGGTGAATTTTTACCAATTGCGCAAAACGGCGCTTAATGTCACGTGGCTCCGCTCCCGGCGCTAATCCCAGAATATCCCAACAGTTCATAGCAGTCGGTCCGTCTCAAGGTCGTCAAGAATGTGATTAAGCCGCTCACGAAAAGCAACAATCGGATCGTTATCCTGCTTTTCCAGCAAGTAGCTAAACTGCCGCGAACAATCACTTATCCATTCGCGAGTATCACCAAGGCTCAACTGATAGAGATGATCCAGACGCGCCATTAGCGCCTGGTTTGCCTGATCATCGCGAGGATGGATTTTCAGCGCGCTGAGTTTAGCAAGCGACTGCTGAAGCTGTTCTTCCGTCAACGCTCCGGGATGCTGTTCAATCAGCAGACTGCTGCGATTGCCCGTTAACGGCACATGAATATCAACATCAAGCAGTCCGTTAATATCGTAGGTAAAACGAACTTCTATTTCGACCTCTCCTGCCGCCTTGGGTGGTACGGCAATAGAAAGCTCGGCCAGAAAGATATTATTCTCTACCATTCGGCTCTCGCCCTGATAAATTTTAAAGTCGACAGTGGCTTGGTCGTCGTGAACAGTATAAAATTTCCGCATTCGGCTACAAGGAATACTGCGATTGCGCTCAATAATTGGTGCAAAGTATCCCTGTTCCCGTGTGTGTCCCAAGGTCCTTGAGGTGTTAACGCCCAAGGTGAAGGGACAGACATCAGTGACCACAACATCCTCAAGTTCACTATTGCGCGCTTTGAGCGCCGCCTGGATCGCCGCCCCCTGGGCTATCACTTCGTCAGGATTAAGATGCATTGCTGGCAGGCGGCCAAAGAGTTGCGCGACAAGTTTGCGGATAAGCGGCATCCGCGTTGAACCTCCCACCAGAACGACCTGATCTAACTGAGAGATATCCAACCGGGCATCACGAATCGCCATTTCCAGCGGCTCCCGAATACGGGCGAAAAAAGATTCTAACAGCAACTCAAAATCCGTTTCGGTGATTTGCCACTGGTAGTGTTGCCCTTTTATTTCCACGCTGAAAACCGCGGCTTCACGCAGGCTCAGAGCTCTTTTAACCCGTTCAGCCTCTACCCGCAGTTGCCGCTGTAGCGTGGGTTCCCGCCATTCGATCTCTTCCATGAATTCCTGCTGTTGGCGAAAGGCCTCGACCAGAATATCGACAATATCCTCGCCACCGAGGAAGTTGTCCCCGGCACTGGCGCGTACTTCCATAATATTGTCGAACAACTCAAGGATAGAGACATCAAACGTGCCGCCACCCAGATCAAATACCAGGAACTGGTGTTCATCTTCCTGGTTGTGCAGGCCGTAGGCCAGCGCGGCGGCGGTCGGTTCGTTAATCAGACGCTCGACGGTTAACCCGGCCATACTGGCCGCAATTTTCGTTGCTTTACGTTGCACGTCGCTAAAATAGGCGGGAACGCTGATGACTGCCTCATTTACCGTTTCACCAAGGAAATTCTCAGCGTCTTCTTTTAGCTGGCGTAGTACCAGTGAAGAGAGTTCTTCCGGGCGAAAAGCCTGTTTACCCAGCATAATGGTCTGCGCAGTCCCCATCAACCGCTTGAAGTTCGCCGCGCAGTTGGCCGGCCGCACCAGTTGGAGATCGCGGGCTGCTTCACCCACCAACACCATACCGTTCTCATCAACACTCACCACACTAGGCGTAAGATATTTACCTAGTGCATTGGGTATGAGCACCGCTTGACCATTCTGCCACACGGCAGCCAGACTATTCGTTGTACCTAAATCGATACCAATTATCATTTTCGTCCTTGATATTTTCAGTCCTGAATAGATTTATTTTCTATTGCGAATAAATCTCTGCGATTACTGCTCTAGTATAAATAAAACCCACTCATTTTAAATATTATTAAAGTATGATTTGAAAAACAAATCAACACCACTACATCAGACATATAAAAAGACAGGAATCATTCAATAATAAAATATATTAATTATTCCTTCATTACAGGAAAGGTCTATTTTAAAATAAAATCCGCGATATGATATACAACATAACATTAAAATCGCCCCCTGGAATCCTTATGCGCAGGGGGCGGAGGTTATGTCGGAGTATCTTCCCCTCGATCGTGCGCAGGTGGCGTCTTTCTGCTGGTACGCTTGCGAAGTGCGCTCTTTTTCTTACCCTCGTTCGGTGAGATAATTCCACGGAACTGGCGCACCGGTGTCCTCCGCGCCTGATCGATAAGCTGGAAAAGCGTCCCTACCAGCGGCTGCATAAAGTCCTGATAGCGGCACTGTTTTTCGCTGATTTGCGTCAATACCGACTCCCAATGGGCGGTCATATCCGGGCGCGCGGCCATTTCCGGCAGGGAATGGATTAGCGCCCGACCGGCGTCCGATGAGTGGATATAGCGCCCCTTTTTATTCAGGAAACCGCGCTTAAACAGCAGCTCTATAATCCCGGCGCGGGTCGCTTCCGTCCCCAGACCGTCGGTCGCGCGGAGGATCTTTTTCAGTTCTTTATCTTGCACAAAGCGGGCAATACCGGTCATCGCCGACAGTAGCGTCGCGTCGGTAAAGTGGCGCGGCGGCTGGGTCTGTCGCTCCACCACTTCACCTTTTTCGCACAATAGCTCATCGCCTTTGGCGACCACCGGCAGCGGCGTACCATCGTTCTCTTCGTCGCGCTCTTTATTACCAAGCAGCGCGCGCCAGCCCGCTTCGGCGAGGAAGCGCGCCTTGGCGACAAATTTGCCGTTAGCAATATCAAGGTCAATCTGGCACTTGCGGAATACCGCATCCGGGCAGAACTGCATCAGATACTGACGAGCGATCAGGTTATAGACTTTCTCTTCGTTATCGTTGAGTTTGACCTGACTGCTGCGCGCGGTTGGGATAATCGCGTGGTGCGCATCGACCTTTTTATCATCCCAACAGCGGTTGCGGATCTCCGGATCCATCACCGGCTGCGGTAGCAGATCCGGCGCATGGACGCTAATCGCATTCAGTACTGCATGGCGGCCGGCAAAATGTTCTTCCGGCAGGTAGCGGCTATCCGAACGCGGATAGGTAATCAGTTTGTGGGTCTCATACAGCTTCTGGCAGATATCCAGCACGTTCTGCGCGCTGAAGCCGAAGCGTTTGGCCGCTTCGATCTGTAACGCTGACAGCGAAAACGGTAGCGGCGCCGGTTCGGAATCGCGCTTATCGTTATAGCCGGTCACGATTGCCGGCTGGCCTTCGATACGTTTAACCACATGCTCGGCCAGCGGACGATGCAGTAAACGCCCCTCTTCATCCTGATAGGGTTCGCAGGCTTCGCTTGGCACCCAGGTGGCGATAAACCGCTCGTCTTTTGGCGTGACAATATGCGCTTTGACGTCAAAGAAATCTTTGGCGACGAAGTTCTCTATCTCTTCATCACGACGTACCACCAACCCCAATACCGGCGTCTGTACGCGGCCAACCGACAACACCCCCTGATAGCCGGCATTACGCCCGAGAATGGTGTAGGCGCGGGTCATGTTGATGCCGTACAGCCAGTCGGCGCGAGCGCGGGCCAGCGCCGATACGCACAGCGGGACAAATTCGCTGTTCGCGCGCAGGCGGTTAATTGCCCGTTCAACCGCCTGTGGGTTCAGGTCGTTAATCAGGCAACGCTGCACCTGCTGGCGCTTTTCCGGCGCCAGCTGCAGGTAGTCCAACACTTCATCGACCAGCAGTTGCCCTTCTCTATCCGGGTCTCCCGCGTGAACCACTTCCTGCGCCTCGCCAAGCAGGCGCTTGATGACGTTCAGCTGTTTCGTGACCGACGGTTTTGGTTGCAGTTGCCACTTTTCCGGTACGATAGGAAGGTCGAGCAGGTTCCAGCGCGCATAGCGGCCGTCGTAAACATCCGGCTGCGCCTGCTCCAGCAGGTGGCCGATACACCAGGTGACCACCTGCCCGTTGCCGCACTCAATAAAGCCATCGCCTTTACGATGCGGTTTAGGCAACACATCGGCGATAGCGCGACCGAGACTCGGTTTTTCTGCAATAAACAACCGCATCTAATCAACGGATCTCGATCATTGGACGCCCGCCGCGGGCGGTTACCAGCTCGCCAATGGCGGCAAGCTTGATGCCAAATTCCGCAGCAGCGGCCTGGACTTCGGCTTCAGCTTCCGGCGTTACCGCCAGCAGCAGGCCGCCGGAAGTTTGCGGATCGCACAGCAGATCGCGCCATGCCGCCGGCATCTCGCCCATCAAGTGGCCGTAGCTGGCAAAGTTGCGTCCGGTGCCGCCCGGCACCGCTCCGGCGGCGATATAGGCTTCAACGCCCGGGAGTTTAGGAATATCGGCGTAGTTTAGCTGCGCCTGAACGCCCGCGCCGCGGCAGACTTCGCTGAGATGCCCCAGCAGGCCGAAACCGGTGACGTCCGTCATCGCTTTTACCCCTTCGATATTGGCAAATGCGGCGCCGGCAAGGTTCATCTGACACATGGTCTCCGTCGCCAGCCCCTGATGTTCCGGCTTCAGCAGCGATTTCTTCTCGGCGGTAGTCAGCACGCCAATACCCAGAGGTTTGGTCAGATACAGCTTGCAGCCCGCCTGCGCGGTGCTGTTTTTCTTGATACGTTCGGTTGGTACCACGCCGGTCACCGCGAGCCCGAAAATCGGTTCCGGCGCATCGATAGAGTGACCGCCCGCCAGCGCAATCCCGGCCTGCTGGCAGGCAAAACGCCCGCCTTCAACCACTTCGCGAGCAATCTCCGGCGCCAGCGTGTTGATTGGCCAGCCAAGTATCGCAATCGCCATAATCGGTTTGCCGCCCATGGCGAAAATGTCGCTGATGGCGTTAGTCGCCGCGATACGGCCAAAATCAAAAGGATTATCGACGATCGGCATGAAAAAATCGGTGGTGCTGATGATCGACGTCCCGTTACCCAAATCGTAGACCGCCGCATCGTCGCTGGTTTCGTTGCCGACAAGCAGGTTCGGGTCGACAAACTTCGCCTGCTCGCTATGCAGAATGGTTTCCAGCACTTTAGGGGAAATTTTACAACCGCAACCGGCTCCGTGGCTGTATTGCGTTAAACGAATAGCTTGCTCGCTCATGGACATCTCCTGTCATTGCAATCCCGCTATGGTAGCGCCCAAACGGCAAGGTGATAAGTGCGACAGTCCGAAATCGCGAGTGGTTGCTCATTAAGCAGACAAATATGCGTTTTTGCGATACCGAACAATTTTTTCAATGTGATTTTAACTTTTACTTACAGATGACAAAAATGTGACTAAAAACAAAACCATTGTTCTGGACATATAACACCGTAAGGAAATGTAGATGAAAAAGCGCGTTCTCGCCCTCTGCCTCGCCAGCCTGTTTTCCGTTAACGCTTTCGCACTGGTCCCTGCCGGCAACGATGCAACCACTAAACCCGATCTCTATTATCTGAAAAATGCCCAGGCCATCGATAGCCTGGCGCTGTTGCCGCCGCCGCCGGAAGTTGGCAGCATCGCATTTTTAAACGATCAGGCGATGTATGAGAAAGGACGACTGCTGCGCAATACCGAACGCGGTAAACTGGCGGCTGAAGATGCCAACCTTAGCGCCGGCGGCGTGGCGAATGCCTTCTCCAGCGCCTTTGGTTCGCCCATCACCGAAAAAGACGCGCCGCAGTTACATAAGCTGCTGACGAATATGATTGAGGATGCCGGCGATCTGGCCACCCGCAGCGCGAAAGAGAAATATATGCGCATTCGCCCGTTTGCGTTCTACGGCGTTTCAACCTGTAACACCACCGAGCAGGACAAGCTGTCGAAAAATGGCTCTTACCCTTCCGGCCACACCTCTATCGGTTGGGCAACCGCGCTGGTACTGGCGGAGATCAATCCGCAGCGGCAAAACGAAATTCTTAAGCGCGGCTATGAGCTGGGCGAAAGCCGGGTTATCTGCGGCTATCATTGGCAGAGCGACGTCGATGCGGCGCGTATTGTCGGCTCGGCGGTAGTGGCGACCCTGCACACCAACCCGGCCTTCCAGCAGCAGTTACAGAAAGCCAAAGATGAATTCGCCAAAACGCAGAAGTAACGTCATCGCCGTTGAACTCCCGGAGGCGGCGCTTAACGCGCCTTCTCCGGGCTACTAAATCGCACAGCGCTGTAGCCCCGGTAAGCAACAACGCGCCCGGCGGAACAAGCGCTGACTCAGAAGCGCGTGACGAACGGCGCGGTATCCGGACGCGCAAACGTGGTCGATGCTTTTAACTGCGGCGTGCCGAGGTAGAGAAAACCGACAATTTTGTCCTGCTCGCGGCAGCCAAAGCCTTCGCGGACAACCGGACTCTCGGTTAACGCGCCGCTACGCCAGATACCGTTATAGCCCTGCGCCACTGCGGCCATTTGCATCGCCATCACCGCACATCCTGCGGACATTTCCTGTTCCCACAGCGGTACCTTCGGATGTTCTTCACAGCGTGCGACCACCGCGATAATCAGCGGTGCGCGGAACGGCGCATTACGTGCTTTTTCAATGGCTTTTTCATCCTGCCCGGCGGCCATCGCCCCTTTTTCCAGCAGTTGGCTAAAGCGTTCGCGGCCATCATCGGCAATAATAAAGAACCGCCACGGCTGTAACGTGCCGTGATCCGGCGCGCGCATCCCCGCGTGAAGGATATTTTCCAGCTGTTCGCCAGCCGGAGCCGGGTCGGTCAGGCGCGACGCGCTGCGGCGATTTATCAGTAGTTCGAGAGCATCCATCTGTGTAACTCCTGTGATGTCATTTTGCATAAAATTAACATGCGCATGGATTTTGTTACAGCCCGATGGGTGATTCCTGCTGACAAGCGTCGGCACTCTCTTTAGGATAGCCAGACGCGGCAGCCCCTGCGGCTGACCCATCATCAAAATATTAGGGAGAATACATGCGAACCCTTTGGCGATTTCTTGCCGGATTTTTTAAATGGACATGGCGAATACTCAATTTCATTCGCCAATTCGCGCTGAACCTGGTGTTCCTGGCACTGGTGCTGATTTGCGTCGGCATCTGGGCGCAGTTTAGCAGCAGCACCGCGGAACATACCGCGCGCGGCGCGCTGCTGATGAACATCACCGGCGTGGTCGTTGATAAACCTTCCGCCAGCAGCAAACTGGGAGTCATCGGCCGCCAGCTGTTCGGCGCCAGTTCCGATCGTCTGCAGGAGAACTCGCTGTTCGATATCGTACAGACGATTCGCCAGGCGAAAGACGACCGTAATATCACCGGTATCGTACTGGATCTGAAAAACTTCGTCGGCGGCGATCAGCCCTCAATGCAGTACATCGGTAAAGCGCTACGCGAGTTCCGCGACAGCGGTAAACCGGTATATGCCGTCGGCAGCAGCTACACCCAGGGGCAATACTACCTGGCGAGCTTCGCCAATAAAATTTGGCTCTCGCCGCAGGGTGAAGTCGACCTGCACGGCTTTGCCACCAACGGTCTGTACTACAAATCGCTGCTGGATAAACTGAAAGTCTCGACCCACGTTTTCCGCGTCGGTACCTACAAATCCGCCGTCGAGCCGTTTATTCGCGACGACATGTCGCCGGCTGCGCGTGAAGCGGACAGCCGTTGGATTGGCGAACTGTGGCAGAACTATCTCAACACTATTGCCGCTAACCGCCAGATCACCGCGCAGCAGCTGTTCCCCGGCGCTCAGGGCGTGATCGACGGCCTGCGTAAAGTCGATGGCGATACCGCGAAATACGCGCTGGATAACAAGCTGGTCGACGAGCTGGCCACTTCGACGGAAGTGGAAAAAGCGCTGACTAAGCAGTTTGGCTGGAGCAAAGCGGATAACAACTATCGCGCCATTAGCTACTACGATTACAACGTCAAAGCGCCTGCTGAACAGGGTTCAGCGGTAGCGGTTATCTTTGCGAACGGCGCCATCATGGATGGTGAAGAAACGCCGGGTAACGTCGGCGGCGACACCACCGCGGCGCAAATCCGCGACGCGCGCCTGGATCCGAAAGTGAAAGCGATCGTTCTGCGCGTCAACAGCCCTGGCGGCAGCGTCAGCGCCTCGGAAGTGATTCGCGAAGAGCTGGCGGCGGCGAAAGCGGCGGGTAAACCGGTGGTGGTCTCAATGGGCGGCATGGCGGCATCCGGCGGTTACTGGATCTCCACCCCGGCGGATTACATCGTGGCGAACCCGAGCACCCTCACCGGCTCCATCGGTATCTTCGGCGTGATTAACACGGTGGAAAATACGCTCGGTTCAATTGGCGTCCATACCGATGGCGTCGCCACCTCGCCGCTGGCCGATGTCTCGACCACCAAATCGTTGCCGCCGGAAGTTCAGCAGCTGATCCAGATGAGCATCGAGAACGGTTATAAGCGCTTTATCACTCTGGTCGCCAACGCGCGTAAGAGCACGCCGGAGAAGATTGACCAAATCGCACAAGGCCACGTCTGGACCGGTGAAGACGCCAAAGCCAACGGCCTGGTAGATAGCCTCGGCGATTTCGACGACGCGGTGGCGAAAGCCGCGGAGCTGGCGAAACTGAAACAGTGGCATATCACCTGGTATCAGGAAGAACCAACGTTCTTCGCGATGGTGATGGATAGTCTGACCGGTTCGGTGCGCGCTGCTCTGCCGGCCGCGATTCAGGCATATCTGCCTGCGCCGGTTGCGGCTGCAGCAGACGTTGTGAAAACGGAAAGCGATAAACTGGCGGCATTTAACGATCCGCAGAACCGCTATGCCTTCTGTCTGACCTGCGCCAATATTCGTTAATTCCCCGTCTGCCCCCACAGTGGGGCAGCGTTTCAACGACATTAAATTCAAGCGCTTCTCTGCAACTCCCAGGGTTAGCGCTTTATTTTTTTGCCTGCCACTTTATACTGCGCCTGTTCACGTCCAACCTAAGCGATGCTATGCAAAAGAAATCGATTTACGTTGCCTACACCGGTGGGACCATCGGTATGCAGCGCTCCGATCACGGTTATATCCCCGTTTCCGGCCACCTGCAGCGCCAGCTAGCGCTGATGCCCGAGTTCCACCGTCCGGAGATGCCGGACTTCACTATTCATGAATATGCGCCGTTAATGGACTCGTCTGATATGACGCCGGAAGACTGGCAGCATATCGCTGACGACATTCGCGACCACTACGACCAGTACGATGGTTTTGTTATCCTGCACGGCACCGATACCATGGCCTTCACCGCTTCGGCGCTGTCGTTCATGCTGGAGAACTTAGGTAAGCCGGTCATTGTGACAGGGTCACAAATCCCGCTAGCCGAGCTGCGTTCCGATGGGCAAATCAACTTGCTCAATGCGCTGTACGTCGCCGCCAACTATCCCATCAACGAAGTTTCGCTGTTCTTCAATAATCGTCTGTATCGCGGCAACCGCACGACCAAGGCCCACGCAGACGGTTTTGATGCCTTTGCTTCGCCAAACCTGGCGCCGCTGCTGGAAGCCGGCATCCATATCCGCCGTCTCGGTACCCCGCCGGCGCCGCACGGAAATGGCGAGTTGATCGTCCACCCGATTACGCCGCAGCCTATCGGCGTGGTTACTATCTATCCTGGGATTTCTGCCGATGTGGTGCGTAATTTCCTGCGTCAGCCGGTGAAAGCGCTGATCCTGCGCTCCTATGGCGTAGGCAATGCGCCGCAGAACGGCGAGTTTATTCAGGTCCTGGCGGAAGCCAGCCAGCGCGGCATTGTGGTGGTGAACCTGACGCAATGCATGTCGGGTAAGGTGAATATGGGTGGCTATGCCACGGGCAACGCGCTGGCGCAGGCCGGAGTCATTAGCGGTTTTGATATGACCGTGGAAGCGACGCTGACCAAGCTACACTATCTGCTCAGTCAGAACCTTGATGGTGCGGCCATTCGAAACGCCATGCAGCAAAACCTGCGCGGCGAATTGACCCCCGATGAGTAAGGAGCAAGCCATGAGCCACCGCGCGCTGCTATTGGTCGACCTGCAAAACGATTTCTGCGCCGGCGGCGCACTCGCCGTCCCCGATGGCGACAGCACCATTGATATCGCAAATCAGCTGATCGACTGGAGTCTGGCGCGCGGCGACGCCATCATCGCAAGCCAGGACTGGCATCCGGCCAACCATGGTAGCTTTGCCAGTCAGCATCAGGCCGAGCCCTATGCCCAGGGAGAGCTCGATGGCCTGCCGCAGACTTTCTGGCCGGATCACTGCGTGCAGCATAGCGATGGCGCCGCGCTGCACCCGTTACTGAAACAGCAGGCCATCAACGCCGTGTTTCATAAAGGGCAAAACCCGGCAATCGACAGCTACAGCGCGTTTTTCGACAACGGTCACCGGCAGAAAACAGAACTGGATGGCTGGCTACGCGCGCACGGCGTGACGGAGCTGAACATTCTCGGCCTCGCGACGGATTACTGCGTTAAATTTACCGTGCTCGATGCGCTGGATTTGGGCTACACCGTTAACGTTATCACCGACGGCTGTCGCGGCGTCAACCTGCAGCCGCAGGACAGCGCCGTTGCCTTTATGGAAATGGCCGCCGCCGGAGCCACGCTCTACACCCTCGATGACTGGCTGGAAACTCAGCCCTGACCTCACGCCCGGCGCACCTCACGCCGGGCGGTATTTACCGCCTCGTTAACCTCGATAAATTGAGCTGTCTCGCAGTTTCCCCGGATAAGGGCTGATACTGTGGACAGGCTGTTTTTTCGCCACGCCATTTCCGTGGCGTGTGCTTATTTATACCCTAAATAATTCAAGTTGTAGAAAGGCGGCAAGGGCGCGACAAATTCGTCAGGAACGAATTTGACCAGCCAAAGGCTGGCCTTCGGTGAGGGACAAGGATGTCCCTCATTAATCCCCAGGAGCATAGATAACTATGTGACTGGGGTGAGTGCACGCTGCCAACGCATCTGCAGCTTGAAGTATGACGGGTATATCATTGTCAAAGAGGAACTCCGATGAAACTTTTGCCCTTGCTGGCAGCATTCCCCCTGCTCTGCGCCTCTGTCGTTTCCGCGCAATCTTACATGTCGGTCGGCTACTTTAACGGCGGCGGCGACGTCACCGCAGGCCCCGGCGGCGATATCGACAAGCTTGATGTCCGACAAATAACCCACCTTAATTACTCGTTCGGCCTTATCTACAACGATGAAAAAGACGAGACCAACGACGCGCTGAAAGATCCTGACCATCTCCATCAAATCTGGCTGTCGCCGAAAGTACAGGCGGATTTACAAAAACTGCCGGCGCTACGTCAGCAAAACCCGGATCTAAAAGTCCTGCTCTCCGTCGGCGGCTGGGGCGCGCGTGGATTTTCCGGCGCGGCGGCCACGCCGGAAAGCCGGGCGGTGTTTATCCGTTCGGTCCAGCAGGTCATTAACCAGTATGGCCTTGATGGCATCGACCTTGACTGGGAGTTTCCGGTTAACGGCGCCTGGGGATTGGTGGCCAGCCAGCCGGCGGATCGCGATAACTTTACCGCGTTGCTTAAAGAACTGCGTGCCGCCGTCGGCACAAAGAAACTGGTGACCATCGCCGTGGGCGCTAATGTTGAAAGTCCAAAAAGCTGGGTCGACGTGAAAGCGGTCGCCCCGCAGCTGGATTACATCAATCTGATGACCTACGACATGGCCTACGGCACGCAATATTTTAACTCAAATCTCTATGACTCCCGCCACTGGCCGACCGTAGCCGCAGCGGATAAATACAGCGCCGATTTTGTGGTGAATAACTATCTGGCAGCGGGTCTGAAACCAAGTCAGCTGAATCTCGGGATTGGTTTCTATGGCCGGGTCCCGAAACGTGCCGTCGAGCCAGGGATTGACTGGAGTAAGCCAGACGCGCAGAAAAACCCGGCTACCCAACCTTACTTCGGGGCGCAGCAAATCGAGTTGTTTAAATCGCTGGGTTATGACCTGAGCAAAGATACCTATGTGAAATACAACGATATTGTTGCCAAACTGCTCAACGATCCGCAGAAACGCTTTACTGAGCACTGGGATGACGAAGCGAAGGTGCCGTGGTTATCGGTAAATTCTGCCGATGGCAAAGCGCTGTTCGCCCTGTCCTACGAGAACCCTCGTTCGGTGGCGATCAAAGCCGATTACATCAAGAGCAAAGGGTTAGCAGGCGGTATGTTCTGGGAGTATGGCGCTGATGATAAAAACCAGCTTGCCCGCCAGTTGGCCGAGTCGTTAGGCATTAAGACGCAATAAAGCATGAGCCCCGGAAGCCCTGCGCAACCGGGGTGACATGAAGAGCCGCCCGGCTAGACCGGGCGCTCAGTACGGCAGGTTACTGCGGTTTGAACGTTGCAATCGGCTTCGGCACGATACCGAAATCCTCTTTCAATTGCTGTTTACTCTTCATCACCATCTGACCGTTGGTGTCGATGGTCATGTGCTGCGCATCCGTGTTGTTGCGCGCCTGCCACAACATCACCAGCTGCATGCTGTTTTCTTTTTGTTCCGGGGTCAGCGCAACGCCGTCCGGCCATTTTCCTAACTCCACCGCGGTGGCTAAACGTTGGTACAGTTCCGGCGTCATACTGGCAATAATTTGCTCGATATCCATCATCTGCTCATCCGTCTTGGAATAATTTGCTGAATCGTTTCTTAGCCTTTAGTTCGTTCGCCGTTTTGGTCATCGGTGAAGCTTAAAGAGGCCGAATTGACGCAAAAACGCTCGCCGGTCGGCTGCGGGCCATCCGGGAAGACATGCCCCAGGTGCGCATCGCAATTGCCGCAGCGAATTTCCGTACGCTGCATCCCGTGCGAGTAATCATTGAGATAACGAATCGCGTCGTCGCTCACCGGCTCATAGAAGCTCGGCCAGCCACAGCCGGAGTCATACTTGGATTGTGAGTGAAACAGCGGCGCATCGCAGACCAGGCAGTGGTAGATGCCGTCTTTTTTATTATGTAGCAGCCGTCCGGTAAACGGCGGTTCGGTACCGTGATTCTGCGTCACATAAAACTGCATCTCGCTCAATTCTTGTTTGAGCTCGTCAGGAGATGGTTTATTAGCCATGTGATTACTTCTCGCTTTGAAAGGGCAACTTTACCCGTCGATTCTAACAAAACATTAACAATGAAACCTGTACTTTTGTTCTAAACTTATCCGATGCCATCAGGCAGCCAGATAATTGTGATGCTAATCACATTTTTATCTTATATGACCTTTAAAATTCCGGACGCAGTCCCCATATGGAATTGGGCTCAAAGGGAGAGTGAGGCAAATCAATCGCGCAAAGGTCTGCTCAGGATTGATTTGTCGCAATGATTGACACGATTCCGCTTGACGCTGCGTAAGGTTTTTGTAATTTTACAGGCAACCTTTTATTCACTAACAAATAGCTGGTGGAATATATGACTATCAAAGTAGGTATCAACGGTTTTGGCCGTATCGGTCGCATTGTTTTCCGTGCTGCTCAGAAACGTTCTGACATCGAGATCGTTGCAATCAACGACCTGTTAGACGCAGAGTACATGGCTTACATGCTGAAGTATGACTCCACTCACGGTCGTTTCGACGGCACCGTTGAAGTGAAAGACGGTCATCTGGTCGTTAACGGTAAAAAAATCCGTGTTACCGCTGAACGTGACCCGGCTAACCTGAAATGGGACGAAGTTGGTGTTGACGTTGTTGCTGAAGCAACCGGTATCTTCCTGACCGACGAAACCGCTCGTAAACACATCACCGCTGGCGCGAAAAAAGTCGTTCTGACTGGCCCGTCCAAAGACAACACTCCGATGTTCGTTCGCGGCGCTAACTTCGACACTTACGCAGGCCAGGACATCGTTTCTAACGCATCCTGCACCACCAACTGCCTGGCTCCGCTGGCTAAAGTCATCAACGACAACTTCGGTATCGTTGAAGGCCTGATGACTACCGTTCACGCGACTACCGCCACTCAGAAAACCGTTGATGGCCCGTCTCACAAAGACTGGCGCGGCGGCCGCGGCGCAGCTCAGAACATCATCCCGTCCTCTACCGGCGCTGCTAAAGCGGTAGGTAAAGTACTGCCAGAACTGAACGGCAAACTGACCGGTATGGCGTTCCGCGTTCCGACTCCGAACGTATCCGTTGTTGACCTGACCGTTCGTCTGGAAAAAGCAGCGTCCTACGAAGAAATCAAGAAAGCAATCAAAGCGGCTTCTGAAGGCGCAATGAAAGGCGTTCTGGGTTACACCGAAGACGACGTTGTATCTACCGATTTCAACGGCGAAGTTTGCACTTCCGTGTTCGATGCTAAAGCTGGTATCGCACTGAACGACAACTTCGTGAAACTGGTTTCCTGGTACGACAACGAAACTGGTTACTCCAACAAAGTTCTGGACCTGATTGCTCACATCTCCAAATAAGTTGAGATGAATAAGTAATCAATAAGAGCGGCTTCGGTCGCTCTTTTTTTTGCCTGAAAGAGGATGGCGTAATGATTAATAAAATTTTTGCTCTCCCGGTGATTGAACAACTTTCTCCTGCATTCTCCCGCCGTAAGCTGGACGATCTTGAACTTATCGTCGTTGACCACCCGCAGGTAAAAGCTTCCGTCGCCCTACAGGGCGCTCACCTGCTCTCCTGGCAGCCGGCCGGTGAAGAAGAAGTTTTGTGGTTAAGCAACAATACCCCATTTAAAAACGGCGTCGCCCTGCGCGGCGGCGTACCAATCTGCTGGCCATGGTTCGGCCCGTCAGCGCAGCAGGGGCTACCGTCGCACGGTTTCGCACGCAACCTGCCGTGGGCGCTAAAATGCCAGGACGAAGATGAAAACGGCGTGATGCTGACCTTCGAACTGCAGAGCAGTGACGAAACCCGCAAATACTGGCCGCACGACTTTACGCTGTATGCGCGCTTCAAGCTGGGTAAGACCTGCGAGATCGAACTGGAAGCCCACGGCGAGTTTGAAACCACATCCGCCCTGCACACCTACTTCAACGTTGGCGATATCGCGGCGGTGAAAGTTAGCGGCCTTGGCGACCGCTATGTTGATAAAGTGCTGAATGCCGAAGAAGGCGTGCTGAAAGACGGCATCCAGACCTTCCCGGACCGCACCGACCGCGTTT
Organism: Klebsiella sp. K-3; assembly: GCF_051207495.1. Lineage (NCBI taxonomy): Bacteria > Pseudomonadati > Pseudomonadota > Gammaproteobacteria > Enterobacterales > Enterobacteriaceae > Klebsiella > Klebsiella sp. K-3. The sequence continues at coordinate 152,179 of NZ_JBPNXF010000007.1, forward strand.
ATCTGAATGCCGAAGCGTGCAGCGTGATTCATGATGACGTGCTGAAGCGCAACATCGACGTGATCCATCGCCATCACGGTAACGTCGTTGCCTGGAACCCGGGCCCGGCGCTTTCCGTCAGCATGGGTGATATGCCGGATGACGGCTACAAAACTTTCGTGTGCGTGGAAACCTGCTGCGTTACCGCGCCGCAGAAAGCCAGCGAAGAGAAACCCACTCGCCTGGCGCAGACCATTCGCGTTGTGAAGCGTTAAGACCGACAAGCGTCTGGCGTGAGCGGATGGCGCTTCGCTTATCCGGCCTACTTAACACCGTGTTTTCCAGGCGACAGTGGGCTCGACCCGTAGGCTGGGTAAGGCGTAGCCGCCACCCGGCATAATCGCGAATTGTCGTGGGAGGTCGCCACTTCCGCACCACCGTATAGCAAAACAGGGCATAACGCCCTGTTTTGATGCATAAAAAAGTCTGTGGAAGTGCACTATCAGAAGGAGTAGGTGATCCCCGTCGAAATCAGGCCGCTCCAGGATTTGTCCACCATCGGGCTATCGGTGATTTCGTCAGACAGACGAGTGTAACGGGCAATACCGTAAACGCTCCAGTCGCCGAGGAAACGATAGTTCGCCGCCAGCTCCAGATACGGGTTCCAGCTGCTGTCAGGATCGTAGCTGCGCATGCCGCTACGATTCGACTCATGCTTCGAGACGCCGTAGTAGTATTCGTTTTGATTGTCGCTGTTCCACTCCACGCCAATACCCGGCGTCAGGGTCAGGTTGCCGTTGGTATAACGATACAGCCATGCCAAATCCCAGGTGATGCCGTTGCTGTTGTCCAGCGTATCGCCGGCCAGCGTCGTACGCAGGAATCCGTACTGAGTGTTATGAACGTAGCTTAAACCCGCCATCATGGTGGATTTGCGGCGATCCAGCTTGCGCATCTGCGAATTGTCGCTGTCGCCCGGCTTGAAATACATTGGCGACCAGTAAGCGGTCACGGACAGTTTGTCGTTGGTATCATTCCACAGGTAGTAGCCACCACCCAAACCGTGGAACCAGAAGTTTTCACTTTCATAACTAATGACAGGTACTGGGTAAACATCTGCATCATATTGTTTATAAGGATGCTCGACGACGCCCACGCCGGCCCCCAGCGTTAACTTCCCGTCAGCGTGCACTGCGCTAGCTGACGTCGCGATGAACACACCCAGTGCCAGAAGTTTGATTTTAGTCACGATCCATATTCCTGTTGTCAAATAATTAGCGCGTGCAGTTTAACGTCGTAGAGGTCATGCCTCAAATGCTTTACTTGCTCTTACACTAAACCGAACAATTTCCCACTGCTTAATGACCGCCCTTTTGCGACTTCATGACAGATTAATGAAAGGCTTTGGCAAGATATGCGAAAAATTGCCTGGTTTCCGGATGAGTTATTGATATGTCATTGAAATTGAGTTTTAGCGGCATGCAAGTTTTCTAAATGCATCTACGCTTAAATTTAGAAGGTGTAGTCGCAGAGCACGTTATCCAAATCGCTTCTGTAACCTGGCACGAGGGTTGCTGATAAGTAAAGGATGTCGTTCAGCCTGCTCCTTCCGGGGGCCCCTACTATTCATATGAACGGCTCTCAACCTGTGCTAAAAAACGAAAGGACGGCATGCCATGAATATATTCGATCACTATCGCCAGCGCTATGAAGCTGCCAAGGACGAAGAGTTCACACTGCAGGAGTTTCTTACCATCTGCCGGCAAGATCGCAGTGCTTATGCCAACGCGGCAGAGCGGCTATTGACGGCCATTGGTGAACCAGTCATGGTCGATACGGCCCTGGAGCCGCGGCTGTCCCGCCTCTTTTCAAACCGGGTTGTCGCACGCTATCCGGCGTTTGAAGAGTTCTATGGTATGGAAGATGCCATCGAGCAGATTGTTTCCTATCTGAAACATGCTGCGCAGGGTCTGGAAGAGAAAAAACAGATTCTGTATTTGCTGGGGCCGGTCGGCGGCGGTAAATCCTCGCTGGCGGAACGTCTGAAATCGCTGATGCAGCGAGTGCCAATCTACGTGCTGAGCGCCAACGGCGAACGCAGCCCGGTCAACGATCATCCGCTGTGCCTGTTTAACCCGCAGGAGGACGCGCAGATCCTCAATAAAGAATACGGCATTCCTAACCGTTATCTCGGCACAATAATGTCGCCGTGGGCGGCTAAACGCCTGCACGAGTTCGGCGGTGATATCACTAAATTCCGCGTCGTGAAAGTGTGGCCGTCAATCCTCGAACAGATTGCCATCGCCAAAACGGAACCCGGTGATGAAAATAACCAGGACATTTCGGCGCTGGTGGGGAAAGTGGATATCCGTAAACTGGAACACTATGCGCAAAACGATCCGGATGCCTATGGTTACTCCGGCGCGCTGTGCCGCGCCAACCAGGGGATCATGGAATTCGTCGAGATGTTTAAAGCGCCGATTAAAGTATTGCACCCCCTGCTGACGGCGACCCAGGAAGGCAACTATAACGGAACCGAGGGTATCTCCGCCCTGCCGTTCAACGGTATTATCCTCGCGCACTCCAACGAATCCGAGTGGGTGACCTTCCGTAATAACAAAAACAACGAGGCGTTCCTTGACCGTGTCTATATCGTCAAAGTGCCTTATTGCTTGCGCATCTCGGAAGAGATCCGTATTTATGAAAAATTGTTGAATAACAGTGAGCTGACCCATGCGCCATGCGCCCCTGGAACGCTCGAAACGCTGTCGCGCTTCTCAATCCTGTCGCGCCTGAAAGAGCCGGAAAACTCGAGCATCTACTCGAAGATGCGCGTCTATGACGGCGAAAGCTTGAAAGATACCGATCCGAAAGCGAAATCCTACCAGGAGTATCGTGATTACGCCGGCGTTGACGAAGGGATGAACGGTCTCTCTACCCGTTTTGCCTTTAAAATTCTCTCAAGGGTGTTTAACTTCGATCATGCCGAAGTGGCGGCTAACCCGGTCCATCTGTTCTACGTACTGGAACAGCAAATCGAACGCGAACAGTTCCCGCAGGAGCAGGCCGAACGTTATCTGGAATTCCTCAAAGGCTATCTGATCCCGAAATACGCCGAGTTTATCGGTAAAGAGATCCAGACTGCTTATCTTGAGTCTTATTCCGAATATGGACAGAACATTTTTGACAGATATGTCACTTATGCGGATTTCTGGATTCAGGATCAGGAGTACCGCGATCCGGATACCGGGCAACTGTTCGACCGTGAGTCGCTGAATTCGGAACTGGAGAAAATCGAGAAACCCGCCGGGATCAGCAACCCGAAAGATTTCCGTAACGAAATCGTCAACTTCGTGCTGCGCGCCAGAGCGAATAACAGCGGACGTAATCCGAACTGGACCAGCTATGAGAAACTGCGCACGGTTATTGAGAAGAAAATGTTCTCCAATACCGAGGAGCTGTTGCCGGTCATTTCGTTCAATGCCAAAACGTCTACCGACGAGCAGAAAAAACACGATGACTTTGTCGATCGCATGATGGAAAAAGGCTATACCCGTAAACAGGTGCGCCTGCTGTGCGAATGGTACCTGCGGGTACGTAAATCGTCCTGATAGCGACAAACCCGGTAGCCGCGGCTGCCGGGTTTCTGCACCACTGCTCGTATAACGAAAGACATATACCCTAAGCAACATCAGGGTACAGTTGGCAAATGCAGTACAGGAGGGCATATGACCTGGTTCATAGACCGACGCCTGAACGGGAAGAACAAAAGCGCTGTCAATCGTCAGCGCTTTCTGCGCCGTTACAAGGCGCAGATAAAGCAGTCGATCTCCGAAGCCATCAATAAACGTTCGGTGACCGATATCGACAGCGGTGAATCCGTCTCCATTCCGACGGACGATATTAACGAGCCAATGTTTCATCAGGGGCGCGGCGGGCTACGTAATCGCGTCCATCCCGGCAACGATCACTTTGTGCAGAACGACCGCATTGAACGCCCACAGGGCGGCGGCGGTGGAGGCGGCGGTGGTCAGGGGCAAGCCAGCGCCGATGGCGAGGGCCAGGATGAATTCGTCTTTCAGATTTCCAAAGATGAATATCTTGACCTGCTGTTTGAAGATCTGGCCCTTCCCAACCTGAAGAAAAACCAGCAACGCCAGTTGAACGAGTTCAAAACCCATCGTGCGGGTTTTACCGCCAACGGCGTGCCGGCCAATATCAGCGTGGTGCGTTCATTACAGAATTCGCTGGCGCGGCGAACCGCGATGACCGCCGGTAAGCGGCGCGAACTGCGGGCATTGGAAGACTGTCTCGATACCATTGCCAAAAGCGAACCAGCGCAGCTGCTGGAAGAGGAGCGGCTACGTAAAGAGATTGCGGAACTGCGGGCTAAAATTGAGCGCGTGCCGTTTATCGACACGTTTGATTTACGCTATAAAAACTATGAGAAACGACCGGAGCCTTCAAGCCAGGCGGTGATGTTCTGCCTGATGGATGTTTCTGGTTCAATGGACCAGTCCACAAAAGACATGGCGAAACGTTTTTACATTCTGCTGTATTTGTTCCTCAGCCGGACCTATAAAAACGTTGAAGTGGTCTATATCCGCCACCACACCCAGGCGAAAGAGGTGGATGAACATGAGTTTTTCTATTCCCAGGAGACCGGCGGCACGATTGTTTCAAGCGCCCTGAAGTTGATGGATGAGGTTGTTAAAGCCCGCTATGACCCGGCGCAGTGGAATATTTACGCCGCGCAGGCGTCGGATGGCGATAACTGGGCAGACGACTCGCCGCTGTGTCATGAACTGCTGGCGAAGAAAATACTGCCGGTGGTTCGTTACTACAGCTATATCGAAATCACCCGCCGCGCCCACCAGACTCTGTGGCGCGAGTATGAACATCTGCAGGCAACATTTGAGAATTTTGCTATGCAGCATATTCGCGATCAGGAAGATATTTACCCGGTGTTCCGCGAACTGTTCCATAAACAAGGCACCACCAGCAATACTTAGCCTCATCAATCAGCCAGATAAATACCCATTCTGGCTGATTTTTCTGTACCACAAACACATAAATAGCCAGGTTCAGGCTCCGCTCATTTACATTTAGATAATTACCGAATTAATCCTTTACGCATTGGGCCTCTGGATGGCTAAAATAAATGTTGCACTATTTTTTCTACTATGCGTTAATGGCTACGTCGATTTGAAAGACAGAAAGATATTACCCAAGCAGTTACTCACACCTCCAGGCGCTATCGCTGATACCACCTTTCCTGAGTCTCTCCAATAGTATTAAGATTCTTCTGCAAATCAAATCCTGTATGCTTTGATACATTAAAAAACTGGATAGAAGATGACTAATAAGAGTAATGGCTTAGTAAGACGGTTAAACGCCGGCTAAATTTGATGCGAACTTCTGATTTACGATAACGATGACGGCTTTGACCTGAGTAGATAAATAAGAAGCATCTCATTCAAATCACCACAAAATGGCATAAATTGATAACATAATTTGTCAGACATGCTATTTTTAGTAGTAACATTAAAGATATTTCCGTTTTGAAGCTCAGCTCACCAGAAACTTTACGTATTTATAATCTGTGGATGAGTGACAAAATGTAAAAAAACATAATAATATAAAAGGATAAAATTATGATTAACAATATTCATTTCCGATGCCCGTGCTGCCATGGGTCACAGTACAGAACCTCACATTTTGATGTGAGCGAAAAAAATCCCTTCGGCGCGAAATGCATTTTTTGTAAATCCGACATGGTGACTTTTGACAATATCGAATCTATCGATGTTTATCAGCCTGTCATGTCACAGCTCGCCGGAAGTGGCAAAATGTTTGCTTCCGCCGCCTCATGAGTGGCCTTAGGCCAGTCCTGCGCACTCTTCAGACACGCGTCATGAAGAGTGCCGCTTTTTAGTCCAGCCTGCCTTGCCCTATTCTCCACTCCTGAACTATCTGTCAGCATAGTTTTCTGACCAGCCGTTCGTTCACCCACGCTCTGGTAGCCAGTTTATCCACTATGATAAAATCAGCTAAACGAGTAGGACGAATGCAAACATCATGAAATTACAGAATAAATTACTGCGACATGTTATTTCCGCAGGCGTCGTGGTGTTGACGTCTTCATTTCTCGTATACGAATTAATCGCTACCCATCGCGATATGTCAGGCTATATGCGATACATCATAGAAAAAGGAGAATCGACCTTTCTCTATGATAAGTATCAGAATCAACTCATCATCTCTCAGTTTCTGCGCAAGCTGGATACTCCCCCAAACCAAACAGAGTTAGAACAGGTCTGTAATAGCGTACAACACAACGGGGATGTCAGTGGTTTGAATATCGCCGGCTATACCTATCCCCAATTGCATGGCACCCTAAGCGCCGCACATGCCGACTGCGGCAAATGGCGTGGCGATATTCCTGCGCTCCAGGCATTCGATCGCGCGGTTGCCAGAAATGATAGCTGGCAGCCAGAGGTTCCTGCGACGCTCAAATCAGAAAAACGCTTTCGCTATTACATAGATCTGGTAAATAAATACATCTACTTTTATGCGCCCGTCAGAATTAAAAGCAATCCGATACAGAACTGGAATTTTCTTCAGGACAGTAAACTGGGTATTAGCCAGGCCAGCCTTGATGGTTTAGAACAGGGTCGTTCGCTCATCTCGACCGTGTATGTTGATGCGATGACGGGAAAGAATATTTTATCGTTTTTAACGCCAGTGTATTTCAAGGATAAACTCAAAGGCGTAGTGATGGTCGATGTGACCGCGCAAGAGATTGAGGCCTTGTTATACACCAGCGACCGACCTTTGGTGTGGCGCTATCTGGATATTACCTTGAAGGACTCCGATACCGGCGCGCTCATTGAGGTACATAATAGTAAAACACATCTGTTGAATTACGCCCATTACACCCATCAGGTAGCAGAAAACTTACGGATAACCTTATCTCTTGATATTATGTATTTTCTGCTCAGCTCGTGGAAACTCTTCCTGTTTTATTTACTCTCAACCGCCGCGTTACTGCACCTGGTGCGGGTTCATTTCCGCCACTACAACTCGGTGTCGAAAGAGAATATCAGCGATACCATGACCGGCCTTTATAATCGTAAGATCCTTACCCCGATGCTGGAATCACGCCTGCAACGACTTACCGCGCAAGGGGTTAACGTCGTTACAATGGCCCTTGACTGCGATGGACTGAAAAAGATCAACGATACCTGGGGGCATAACGCCGGCGACGAAGCGATTATTCTTCTGGCGCAGGCTATTTCCGCTTCTATTCGCAGCAGCGATTATGGCGTGCGCTTAGGAGGCGATGAGTTCTTTCTAATTCTGATCGATTATCCGGAAGATGAAGCGGAAAATATCCCGGCGAGGATCCGGCAATATCTGGCGATTCATGACCATCAACAGCGCGTCGATTTCTCCTGGGGAGCGGAACATCTCGCGCCAGAACACTCACTCGGTGAAGCAATGAAAGCAGCCGATGCGCGCCTGTATATAAACAAAAAGCAGAAAAAAATCCCCGGCATTCGCTGATAAGTTTTCATTGCCGCCGCGCGGAGTTAAGCTTGCCCTTTTCAGCAGAGGAACCATCGCAATATGCAATCGCCAGAGACAGCCGACATACACCAGCGGTTATGCCGCCTCCTTGATGAGCAGCAGGCTCGCTATCGGGTCATGGAACATGAAGCCGTTGGCAAATGTGAAGCCGTATCAGCAATCCGCGGTACCGCGTTGGGACAGGGCGCCAAAGCGCTGGTCTGTACAGTGAAAGGTAATGGGATAAACCAGCACGTACTGGCTATCCTTGCCGCCGATCAGCAGGCCGATTTATCCCGTCTGGCGCAGCATATTGGCGGCAGTAAAGCGTCGCTCGCCAGCCCGGCGGAGGTCGATGCTCTTACCGCCTGCGTATTTGGCGCCATTCCGCCCTTTAGCTTTCACCCTAAGCTAAAACTGGTCGCCGACCCGATGCTGTTCGAACGTTTTACCGAGATAGCCTTTAATGCCGGCCTGCTGGAAAAATCGATCATTATGAATACCGACGACTATCTGCGTATCGCCCGCCCTGAGCTGGCAGCGTTCCGTCGCGTCATTTAGCACATCGCCAGTGTGCGACAAGATTCGCGGGCGGCGCTGGTAGACTGATTTGCAGTAAATAAATTAAAAGCCTGTTTATTCACGCGATTATGCGTAGAGTAAGCAGGTTTCTTTTTTATTTTGGCAAGGACCTCTGGAATGTTCGATACAACCCTGTTTATCTTGCTGGGGCTGGCGGCGCTCGGCTTTATCAGTCATAACACCACGGTCGCTATCTCAATACTGGTGCTCATCATCGTGCGGGTGACGCCGCTTAATGTTTTCTTTCCCTGGATTGAAAAGCAGGGGCTGACCATCGGTATCATCATTTTGACCATCGGCGTGATGGCTCCCATCGCCAGCGGAACGCTACCGCCCTCAACGCTGATCCACTCTTTTGTGAACTGGAAGTCACTGCTGGCGATTGCCGTGGGCGTGTTCGTCTCGTGGCTCGGCGGACGTGGCGTCGCGCTAATGGGTTCGCAGCCTCAGCTGGTCGCCGGGCTGCTGGTGGGTACCGTACTGGGCGTTGCGCTGTTTCGCGGTGTCCCGGTCGGGCCGCTTATCGCCGCCGGCATTATTTCGCTTTTTATCGGAAAGGCTTAGATAAACTGGCGTGGTAGCGGCCAGGCGTTTGCCCTAATCCTTTTTTAAACATGGTGATAAAGGCGGTTGTTGAATCATAACCGAGCGTCTGGGCGGTTTGCTGTACCGTCTGTCCGCGCACCAGCATCTGCAGCGCCAGGATCAGCTGCAGCTGGTGCCGCCAGCGGCGAAAGCTAAGCCCGGTCTCCCGCACCACCAGCCGTGCCAGATTGCGTTCGCTCATGGCGAACGCCGCCGCCCACTGCGAGAGCGTCTGCCAGTGCGCCGGATCGCGGGCCATGGTGTCGGCCATCCGGCGGATCTTCGGATGTCCTGAAACCGGCAGCTGCAGATGTTCCTGCGGTTGTTGCGGTAGCTCATCAAATAATACCTGCACCAGGCGCTGCGTAGGCGACGTGTCAAGCGCCTCCCTGCCGCGTTCGGCAAGGGTCATAATCAACTCTCGCACCAGCGGTGAGATTTTTAACGTGCAGCAATGCTCAGGCATCGGCGCCGCCCCCGGCTCAATGAACAAAAAGCACACCTGCGCTCCTGGCGTTGCGCGATTGCTGTGCGGGAGTTGACCCGGTACCCACACCGCATACAGCGGCGGCACCATCCACATGGCGTTATCCACTTCGCAGGTTAAAGCGCCGTGCAACGCGAGGATCAGCTGACCTTTGCGGTGCTGATGACGCGGAATAAACTGCTCGTCGTCCACCACCTGAATGCGAAACGCCAGCGCCGCTTCATGGCCGCTATCTGGTTCATAGCCGTCTAAACCCAGTCCAATCATCAAATTGTCCGATATTAGCGATAATCTGTCATTTTAGCTTGATTCAAACAGCCGTTAAACAGGCTATTGTTACGACCCTGTTTATTAGTCTGAGAATGTTATGAGTCCTGTTTCTTCCTCTGCCAACGGCAACAAACTGCTGCTGATTGTCGGAATTTTATTTATCGCCGCCACGCTACGGGTAACTTTCACCGGTATCGCCCCACTGCTGGATGCGATACGCGCTGAATACCAACTGACGACGGCGCAAACCGGGCTGCTCACGACCCTGCCGCTGCTGGCCTTCGGGCTGGTCTCTCCGCTGGCGGCCGGCGTCGCCCGCCGTTTCGGCATTGAGCGTAGCCTGCTGCTGGCGATGGTGATTATTTGCCTCGGGATCGGATTACGTTCCCTCCCCTCAGCAGCCTGGCTATATATCGGTACAGCGCTCATTGGCTGCGGCATCGCGCTGGGTAACGTGCTGTTGCCAGGGTTAATTAAGCGTGATTTTTCCGGCCATGTCGCCCGGATGACCGGCGCCTACTCCATTACCATGGGCGCGGCGGCGGCGGCAGGTTCCGCGATGGTGGTGCCGCTGGCGCTGGCGGGGTTTGGCTGGCGCGGCGCGCTGCTGCTACTGATGGTTTTCCCACTGCTGGCGCTATTACTCTGGCTGCCGCAGGCCCGTCGTCAGGCTTCCACGCCGATGACCGGATCGGGCGCTGCGCACAATCGGGGGATCTGGCGTTCGGCGCTGGCCTGGCAGGTCACGCTGTTCCTTGGGATTAATTCACTGGTCTATTACGTTATCGTTGGTTGGCTGCCCGCAATCCTGCAGAGTATGGGCTATAGCGAAGCGCAGGCTGGCTCGCTACATGGCCTGCTGCAGCTGGCAACCGCCGCGCCAGGCCTGGCCATCCCGCTGGTACTCCACAGGCTAAAAGATCAGCGCGGCATCGCCGTTCTGGTAGCCTTAATGTGCGTGGTAAGCACGCTGGGATTGTGGTTACTGCCCGGTCAGGCGGTGATCTGGACATTGATTTTTGGCTTCGGATCCGGCGCCACCATGATCCTTGGCCTGACGTTTATTGGTCTACGCGCCAGCTCAGCGCATCAGGCCGCGGCGCTTTCCGGCATGGCGCAGACTATTGGTTATCTGCTGGCCGCCTGCGGACCGCCGCTCATCGGTAAAATCCATGATGCTTACGGCGACTGGCATATACCGTTAATTATCGTCGCACTCATCGCAGTGGTCATGGCGCTGTTCGGCGCCCTTGCCGGCAGGGCGCGGGAAATTCATTAATCACAAGAGTCGGCAGCCAGGGCTGCCGATTTTTTATTGCCGAGCCGCGTGCAGGAAAGCCTGTACCAGCGGCGCCGGACGCCCTTCCAGCGCGTTGCGCTCGTGCTGGAACAGCGTGGCGACGAAGAACGGATGGGTGGTTAACTCCACGGCGCGGATCTCGCCGTTCTCATCCCACCCGGTTACCCGCAGCGCGCCCTGCTCCAGTTCATGGGCAAAGCTTTCGGCAATACCGTAGTTACAATGATATCCCTCTTCAATGCTGTCCCGGCCATAAGCGCGGGCGATCAGCGTGTTCGCGCGCAGTTCGATAGCATCTGATTTTTCCACCAGCGAACAGCTTAATGGCGCAATGACCATTCGCCCTTCGCTATCGGTTTCGGCGTGCGCCGCATCCTGCCATCCCATAACATTACGGGCATATTCGATAATCGCGTGCTGGAAACCGCCGCAGGTGCCGAGGAACGGAATGCTATTTTCGCGGGCATAGCGAATGGCGATGAATGCGCCATCGGCGTTTTTATACGGGCTGGCGGGAACCACCCAGATGGCGTCATAATCGGTGAGCTGGTCTGCGCTGACAATCTCGCTGGTGGCTAACCAGTCATAGCTCACCGGTTGTTCCAGGACCGCGGCAGCATCATCAATAGCCAGCGGAATAGCCTTATGGGCAATCACGTCAGGGTTGTAATCGCCAACAAGGGCAATGCGCAAAGGGGTGTTCATAGCAGGATCCTTATGTCTGAGGATTATCGGGCAACACAAGGAACCTCAGATTAGCGATATCATTCGCGGAACACAATGGTTATTTAGCGGTGCGCTGCACGGGCTTGCCGCCAGAATGACATAACGACGGGAGAATAATGATGATTCAATGTAAACGCGTTTATGACCCTACAGAGGCCAGCGACGGTTACCGCGTGCTGGTCGATCGCCTGTGGCCACGGGGGATAAAAAAAGAGGATTTGCATTATGACGAATGGTGTAAAAGCCTGACGCCTTCCAGCGATTTACGCAAGGCTCTGCACGGAGAAGCGATTGACTTCTCTCACTTCCGCCAGCAGTACCGCGAAGAACTGGAAACCCATCGCGATGAAGGTCTACGGCTCGCCAAATTGGCCAACCAGCAGCCATTAACCCTGCTCTATGCGGCAAAAGATACGCAACAAAATCATGCGCTGGTGCTGGCGGAGTGGCTGAAGAGCTTAATTTAGCGGCGGCGAATTATTTCTTCGCCGGATGATCGCGCCGCCACAGTTCCCATTCATCAAGCGTTTCGCCACTGGGAAGTTTACAGTCGGTGCGTACGCCCTGAGGCGTCTGGACCGGAACCTGCTTACCGCCCTTCTGGTCGCAATAGACGGCGGCCGGATTGGCCATACCGATCGAATTTGGCGGCGGCGGCGCATCAGGCTGTTGTGACTGAGCGCAGCCCGCTAGCATCAGCGGCAACATCATTACTATCCACTTCATAATTACTCCTGTTTTATTCAAAGCGACCTTTCGCCCTGAATCTCCACGGTTTCTCCATTTTAACTACACTTTTGCCCTTTAGAGTAGCGCTCGTTCTCGAATTGACCAGAGAACAGATCATTCCATAATCAATGAGTTTTGCCCCATCGCCCCCGATGGGGCTTTTTTTTACCGTCGCGATAGCAGATATCCCCCTGCTAAATGTGATACATTCGTTATAAATTTGTTTGTTATTAGCTGTTCGCTGCGCCAGCTCGCAGTACTGCGCTAACCTCCGGGGGCCGTTTCATTCATGTCAGACTTCATTCTTGCCCGCGTCTCACAGACGCTTGCTACCGAACGAACGCTCGAAACGTTGGTGCGACAACTGCTGGAAATGCTGGAGCTGGTGACTCGTATGGAGTCCACCTATCTGACACGGATTGATTTAGAAGCGCAGCGCCAGTTAGTCATGTATGCCCACAACAGCAGCGAAATGCAGATCCCGGAAGGCTTTTCCGTTCCCTGGGACGAGTCGCTCTGCAAACGCGCAATCGATGATAACTGTATATTTTGCAACGAGGTTGGCCAACGCTGGCGCTCCTGCACCGCCGCGCAGGAACTCGGGATCGCCACGTTCTTTAGTATTCCTGTCCATCTTGCCGATGGTTCGTTATATGGTACGTTGTGCGCCACCAGCCGCGTCAAACAGCCCTATAATCTTGAAGGTGAGCAGGTAATGATCCTGTTCGCCAGCCTGATCTCCCATTACGTGGAGAAAGAGACGCTGGTTCAGCAGCTGCGCAGCGCGAATGCGGCGCTGGAGATGCACTCCTATACCGATGAGCTGACCGGTCTGGCTAACCGCCGCGCGTTGTTTAAACATCTTAAAACGCTGTTTACTCAAGCTCGCGCCCAGCAGCGCAGGCTCCTGCTTATTTTTATCGACCTCGACGATTTTAAAGCGATTAACGATAAACTGGGCCACCCCTGCGGCGACAGTTTTCTCATCCAGATAGGTGAACGATTAAGTGCCAACGTACGTAACGAAGATACCGTTGGCCGCCTCGGCGGCGATGAATTTTTAATCATCGGCCCGGCGCTTGAATCATCTGAGCAGGAGGCATTTATTGCCCACCTACGCCAGCAGCTTACCGGGCGTTACCGTCTGGCCGGACACGGTATAGAATACCCTGGCGCCAGCTTTGGAGTGATCGAAGTCGATCCGCAAAATATGGACGTTGAGCAGGCGCTGCGCGCAGCGGATGAAGCCATGTATCACGACAAAAACTCACGCCGCAAGCTGACCATTTTCGATATTGACCAGAAAGCATAACTTTCCAGTATGATAGATAACATAACGTTAAGAGACAGGAACTAAGCATGAAATTGGGTATTCTTTTTCCGGTGGTGATTTTCATCGTCGCCGTGGTCTTTCTGGGCTGGTTTTTTGTTGGCGGCTATGCGGCGCCAGGGGGGGCATCATGAAAAAGACGACCATCATTATGATTATCGTCGCCATCGTGGTGGTTGCCGGCACCGAATTGGGCTGGTGGTAATCTCAATTTTTCCCGCCGCCCCGCTATTGCAGAGTTGTCTTATCTACTCAATAAGTTAGGACGATACACTCATTTCATCAGCCGCTTCGCTGTATTTATGCAGCAAAGCGGGCATTAACTGGAGAAGTGAGTAATGAAAAAACCGATGGTGTTACCGTTGATTATTGCGCTGTGCACGCTGTTATCGGGATGTATCGTGGATGATGGTTACCATCATCGGCACCACCACCATCATCATCATGATCGAGGATGGTGACAGACGGGATCACGCAAAAGGCGAACTAGTGTTCGCCTTGTTGCTTTTAGTCCTGACGGTCAGAGCCTAAAAACAGAAAGCCCAGCGGGATAGCAAATAATACGGTGAACACGGTACTGTAAACCATCACCATCGCGCCTTGCAGGAAGAACATCGAGGTTGTCCACTCCGAGTACGGCATGTTGTACTCGCTCACCACGCCACCGAACGTTGCGCGGCCCACGACGGCAAGCGCAATAGCAAATACCGTCGCCATCGACAACAGAAACTTCTTGCCGTTTTTATTACTGAGGATTTTTTGCAGAATCATCCGGGTTCCCTTCTCTGTGAGCGATAATCGGCTGTATATGTAACACCAATGCAATAAAAATTGAAGGGTTTTTGTTACAACACAGCGATTATCGCTGGCAAACCGATTCCGGGATCAGGACTGCAGCGTCGCAAGGCGTGCGGCAAAGCCAACAAAGACCAGGCCGATCAGGCTGTTGCCCAATTTCGCCAGTTTCTTTTTGGTTTTCACATAGCGCGTAACAAACGAGCCAGACAGGATAAGGAAGCTCATGTAGACAAAGCTAATGATCTCCAGCGTCAGCGCCAGGATAAAGAACGCGACGCCCGGCGATGTCGCATTAACGTCAATGAACTGGACGAAAAAAGAGACATAGAAAAGGATCGCTTTCGGGTTGGTCAGGCTCAGGGTTAACGAGCGTTTGAGGATCGCGCTCCCCGGCTCAGCATCGGCGGCATCATGCCCCTCGCGCTGTTTAAATACCGAGTAGAGCATTTTAGCGCCCAGCCAAAGCAGATAAATCGCGCCAAGATAGCGCACAATATTAAACAGCACCGGCGTCGTTTTGATAAGCGTCGCAACGCCAGCAAATGCCAGGAACATCAGAACCGCGTCGCCGATAAACACGCCGGCGGCGGCAAGGTATCCTTTCTTAACGCCGTGCGCGATACCGGTTTTCAGTACAAAAAAGGTATTGGGACCAGGTACGAGAATGATAAAAATAGCCCCGACCAGGTAGGTCAGATAATTCAAAACACCAAACTCAGCGAACACGCTGCACTCCTTCGCTTTCAACAAAAAGTATGATCCGGCTCACGTTAACGCAACTGCGGTCATTTTGAAAGCGTGGAGCGCAACTGTGGTACTAATATACCGAAGTTTCGCCAAGCGGGCGGGTTTTGAACCGGCGATGCACCCACAGGTACTGCTCCGGCGCACGCAGAATTTCGCGTTCAATGACCTTGTTGATATAGCTGGCGGCAATCTGTTTATCTTCGCCGGGATAATCATTCATAACTTCACTGATATGCAGGCTGTAGCCTTTACGATCCAGCTTGCGCACCATACTGATACTCAGCATTTTCGAACCGGAGAGGCGCGACAACACCCAAGTACCATTAGTCGTCGCCGCCTGTGGTACCGAGAAGAACGGCGCAAAAACGCTGCCCTTCGGGCCGTAATCCTGATCCGGCGCAAACCACACCGCCTCACCGGATTTCAACGCATGTACCAGCCCGGAGAGATTACGACGGTCGATCATCGCTTTATTCGAGCGCAGACGAGCGCGAGTCTGCACCCACTCCATAAGCGGGCTATTGTGCGGGCGATACGTCGCCATCATCGGACGACACAAGCCCATTGCGCGGCCACCCAGCTCCAGTGACATAAAGTGAATGCCAACAACCATCACGCCTTTATCGGCGCTAAGCGCAGCGTTCAGATTAGCGATGCCTTCGACGTCAAACCATTTTTTAACGCGTTCATCGCTCCAGAACCACGCCATACCCGTTTCGATAAGCCCCATGCCGAGGGACATAAAGTTCTCTTCCAGCAGCTTTTCGCGGGCAGCGCTGGACATTTCCGGGAAGCATAGCTCAATGTTACGCCGGGCGATGTGTTCCCGACGTTTCAGAAAGCGACGCGATAGCCGCCCTGCGCTGGTGCCGAGCGTATGTAACACGGGATAAGGGAGTTGGACGATTAACCAAAGAATGGCCAGGCCAAACCAGGTCACCCAATAACGGGGAAGCAATAGATGTTTTTTAAAGGCGCAAGACATGGTTTTTCCTGTAAACATTAAAATATAGGGTAACGCTTAAGGAAAAAACGAGTCCCTTCATCCGTCATTAGGCGATACAGCAAGTCAGACAATAGTAATCCTGGTAAATTCACGGCAGCAAGAAAAAATTACACTTAACGCTAAAATACATAATAGATTCACAGATGTTACAAATTGTAAAGCAGAATTGAGGTCCGTTCATTCATATTCACACTGATAATCATTTTCGCGCTAATGATTTTTTCTGATATAGGAATGGACTTAAACTGCCATCTGGCGATTTTACAAGCGTGGATTCACGCAGGCCGCTACTGACGCTGCCTCCCAGCGCATCAAGCCCCGAACAGTAACGACCAAAAAACATACATACCTCAAATGCGTTCAATATAAACAATCACTGTAGATAATAATATTCACATACCGCGCTGGCCGATTAAAATGTTAGTAATTAATAAATATAAATAAGAACAGGATTATTTATGCTTACTGATAAATACTGACAAAAGTATAGCTTTGCAGCTAGTAGTCACGTTCGCAGGAATATCGACCTCATCCCCTCTTGATTACTCTTCGATGCACTCCAGGCAATAATGCGGCATTGCCGATGCCATCTCACAAAATTGAGACTGACAAAACATTATCGCGGATTTGGGCATTGTCCAGTCCGCGCTCACCGTCTCCTGAAAGGTGATGTAAAAGCCATCACTCCTCACCGCAACTAGATATGAATCAAACTGTGAAGTGATTCATCATGTGATTACCAGAATGAAAGCGGCTATGTGAGCTAAAATGAATTGTTTACGGAGCGTGGATGAAGCCTCAGATATGCGTCGCTTCACTCGCGCCGCGTCCGGGAGGCGTTTGAGCGCACTTTCGGATGCCACAGGATTAACGGCAACAGCGGATTGCATGGACGGAGAAAAAAATGCGTATTGCCTTAAAGTCGGCTTTAATGCTGATCACGCGCGTCATTAATGCCATCAACCCGAGGCTGGATCTGCATTTACAGCGCACGGCGCTGATAAGCTACAAATTATCACTGGCGTTGGATCTTCCAGCTCCCCAGCAAAAAACCGTCTTTCTGGCCGCGCTGCTGCATGATATCGGCGTACTTGGCGATAAGCGGCGCATTGACTCACTGAATGCGATAGATAATCTTTATGACCCACACCAAATCCGCGGCGTACAGATGCTTGCCGGCCTGGATACTTTTACTCTTATTAGCCCCATTATTGGCGATCACCACTTTAGCCCTACTCGCAAAGGTAATCTGGAGCAGCATATCGTCTATTTTGCGGACTGCTTTGAACGGCTCCTTCCTACGCAAGGCGTCGTTGCCCCGGACCAACAAAAAGCGCTCATCGCCCGCTTTGTCGATGACTATCGCGATATCGATCCGCCACTGTGCGATACCCTGTGTGAACTGGCGCAACACCCTACCTTCTGGCGCCATATGCAAGCAGAACATATTCAGCGGCTGCTGGAAATTGTGGGACCGATTAATGACGTATTTATTGACATCGATGGTCTGAAAGATATTTGTTTGCTGATCGCGAAAATTGTCGATACTTACAGTAGTTTCACCGCCAGCCACAGCATTATGGTTGGCGAAATTTCTTATGCCCTCGCCGTCTATATGAATTTACCGCCGCTGGTATGCCGCAAAATTGAAATTGCCGGCTATTTGCATGATATCGGCAAAATATATATTCCACTGGCGATCCTCGAAAAACAGGCTGAACTTAGCGATGACGAAGCGCTATTGATCCGCGAACATAGCTATATGACCGGTGAAATATTACGAGATTTCACCGATCTGGCGGAAATCATCGATTGGGCCGCTAATCACCATGAAAAACTCGATGGCAGCGGCTATCCACTTCATTTAAATCATCGTTATTTACACCTTCCAGACAGAATTATCGCCGTTGCGGATATCTTTACCGCGCTTGTTGAGGATCGCCCTTATCGGCTCGGAATGCCGTATCAAGAGGCGTTACATCTTATCGAAGCTGATGTTATAAATGGCGCTCTGGATAACGATGTGTATCTTGTTTTGCGCCAGCATGCCCAGGCGCTACATCACCTCGTCACCCGCATACCGCGCCTTTGAATCTTCTGATTGGCGGCGTGGTTCTATAATAAAAATACGAATCGCTCATTCATCTGCCTGCAAGGAAATACTCGGTGAGAATCGCCACCATGACTAACTGGGCCTACGGGATCACCGTAGGGCTGACCATTGCATCCGGTATTGCGATGCTAATGGCTTCCGGCGCCGATCGCGCTGAACGCCAGGCAGTACAACAACGGGATACGTTCGTTCGTCTTGCCGATGAGATAGAAAGCGACGCGTGGGAGCTTTCAGACCTCGCGCGACTGTACGTCATCGAAAAACAACCAGAGACGCTGCAACAGTATCGTCAGCAGATCCAAACTCTCAAATCAATTGAAAATCGGTTGCTTAAACTAAAAGACATTGGCGCCAGCCAGCAGGAGCTGGCGCTGTTGCGCGACGGTCTGCGTATTGCCGATGAATTACAAGATGAACAGCAGACCGCCATCGATCGCGTCGCTCGCGGCGAAGAGAAAGAGGCGATTTTGCAGGTTTACGGTAAGCCTTATGAGCAGGAGTTGGAGCGTGTGCAAACGCAAATCGATCATTTCCGCCTGCTGCTGGAAGGCCGAACGAACAACGCCATGCAGCAGGCGACTGAAAAATCGCGCCTCTGGCGGACGCTTTCGGAAGCGATGGTTGGCCTGACCGCCTTGATGTTTTTATTTGTTCTCGGCTTTATTCTCAAACGCCGGGTGCTCACCCCTGTGGTACGACTCAGCGATGTGGTACAACGTCTGGCATCGCAGGATTATGCCGTCGAACCACCGCACTTCAAACAGATCGATGAAATTGGCGATATGGCGCAGGCGATCCGCATCTTTCGCGAAAATGGCCTTGCCCGCCAGCGCCTTGAACAACAACGCGATGCCGACTGGGCCGTTCGTGAACTGCTGGCGCGCATGACTCAACGCTTGCAGGGATGTGAGTCATTTGAGGATGTGGTGAAGGTCGCTGAACTTTTCGCCCCCAATATCGCGCCTGACGTTCCTGGCCGGCTGTATATTCTGGATACCGATCCCTGGCAGATGCGCTGCGTCGCGCAGTGGCTTTCGCCACCTGACGAGCCCGCAGTCTTTTATCCTGATAACTGCTGGGCAGTACGCCGCGGTCTGAGCCATCCGCCGGTTAACGGCGAGCCGGACATCGCCTGCTATCATCTGCCGCAAGAATGTAACGAGCAATCATTGTGCGTCCCACTGATCGCCCAGGGTGAAGCCATTGGCCTGCTCTCTTTTCGTAATGTCACCAGTGAGACAGCCCCTTCCCGCGCCTATCTCGAACTCATGGCGGAAGCGCTGGGCCTGGCGCTGTCCAATCAGCGTCTGCGCAACGCGCTGCTGGAAAAAGCGTTGTTTGATTCTCTGACCGGGTTGCGAAACCGCCACCATCTTGAGGAAGCGCTGCATACGCAGATGAATCTGGCGGTGCGCAACAACAGTCCGCTGAGCTGCCTGATGATTGATATCGATCACTTTAAGGCGGTTAACGATAATTACGGCCATGAAGCGGGCGATCTGGTGATTAAAAACGTCGCAGCGATCATCCAGCGCGCGGTTCGCGATATTGGCATGGCATTCCGCTATGGCGGCGAAGAGTTTTTGGTGCTGCTTTCCGGCAGCGATGAGGCCAGAGCGGAAGCCTGCGCGACTGAAATCTACAACAACGTGAGAAATATGACTTTACGCTGCGGGCTGACGGATATAGGCCAGGTGAATGTCTCTATCGGTATCGCCAGCTATCCGCAACACGCGCAAAGCGACAGCCTGCTACGTGCCGCAGATGCCGCGCTGTATCGGGCGAAAGAGCTGGGACGTTCGCGGATTATCCGCTTTGATATGCTGAAATCGGCATAACGTGTCACGCCAACCGGGAATGTATTGGCTCCCGGTTGGCGCATTACACCGATTTATCCACCCGGGTATCATTTCCCGACGTCAGGATACGCACCTTATCTCCCTTGTTGAAGATAAGCCGACCGTCGTAACCCTGTAGCACCTGTATCACCTGACCGCTACTGGTTTTGATTAACAGTTCGACCTGCTGAGCGCCCTGCTGCCGATCCTGGTGATAGCGAGAGGCGCCAGCACCGGCCAGAGCGCCTGCGGCGGTCATCGCCGTCTGCCCTTTGCCGTTGCCGAACTGATGGCCGACCACGCCGCCCAGCGTTCCTGCCGCCAGCGTGCGAAGCGGCTGGCGCTGATGCGGAGTGCTAATAATATGGCTTTCCTGTACGACGCCATAATCAACCAACGTTTTAGTCCCGGCGACGCCAGCCTGGCTAAACAACGCGGCCATTCCCAGCGCAATAAAGAGAAACTTCTTCATGATGACACCCTTGTCTTTTCATTGCGGAAAGTCAACTATCAATGCTCCGCCGGGCTGCGGAGCATTAGGACATCGCTTAGTTGAGTGCCTGCTGCAGATCTTTTTTTACCTGCTCGCGCTGTTCAGCCGTCAGCACCTGATTAATGCCGAAGTAATATTTCACGCGGTAATAACGCGTCTGCTGATCCAATTGCGCAAAAGCGGCTAGCTGCTGTTTTACTTTCGCATCGTCCCATTTACCGGATTGGATCACATCAACCAGCGCACCATCCTGGTAACCACCAATTTTGATTTTTTTGAGGTTTGTTTCGAGCTCCTGACGCAGGGCCTGAATTTTGCTGACCTGATCGTTGCTCAGCTTGAGATGTTGCACCACCGGGTCCTGGGATAACGGCGGTACTTCGGTTTTCGTCGCGGCCTGAGCGGCAATGGAAAGACCCGCGGTCATCAACACGGCGGCCAGGGTGTTACGCAAGAAAGTATTCACGATAAATTGTCCTTAATACGCTTTATAAAGAGTGCGGATTATTACCTCCGGAATATGATCCATCTGTAACTAAGCGTTAAATTTAAATCTGGACAAATTTACAATAGATTTTATTTAATAGATAAAATAGCGGAGATGTCAGCAGCGGATCTTTTTTTAACTACACTTATTGTTATATTGGTTGAATATTCTCATCGATTCATCAGGAACGCCTTATGCCACCACGTAGCGCCAGCGATCTCTACGCCGAAATGAAAAATATGTCAGTAGAAGAGCGTATTCGCTTTTTCTCGCTTTCGCTTGCGGAAATGCATCGTGAGCTGCAAGAGAGTATCAGCGAGATTGAGTCGATGCAGCGAGCGCTGGCAGAAAGCGAGGAGAACCATCGACAGCTGGTTGAGACCGCACAAGATGCGGTGATTACCATCAATCATGCGGGCGTAGTGATTAACTGGAACCAGGCCGCGGAAAGAATGTTCGGCTGGTCCGCTGGGGAAGCTATCGGCAACAACCTGGGCGAGATGATCGTGCCGGAAGAGTTTCGCGAGCAGCACGCACGTGGTTTAATGCGCTTTCAGGCGGCTCAGCCGTCGAATATCCTTAATCGCACCATCGAAATTACCGCCCTGCATCGCACTAAAGGCAAGTTCCCTATCGAACTGTCAATCTGGCCGCATCAACAATCAGGCAAGCAGATTTTCTCCGCGTTTATTCGCGATATCACCGACCGCAAACAGCGGGAGCAGGTGGTCTGGCTGCACGCCAACTTCGACGCGCTGACCGGATTGCCAAACCGCAGGCTGTTGGTTAATCGCCTGGAGCTGGCGATTACTCAGGCTATCGCCAATGAGACAGAGGTGGCGCTGCTCTTTATCGATCTCGACCGCTTTAAGCCGGTGAATGATGTTTACGGCCACGCCGTGGGTGACGAACTGCTGCGGCTGGTAGCATTCCGTCTGCAAAGCGTTTTACGAGAAGGTGATACGGTAGCCCGCCTCGGCGGCGACGAGTTTATCGCCCTGCTCCCCGGATTAAAGGTAAACGATCCGCTCCCCCGACAAACGGCGGAAAAAATCAGCAATGCGCTGACTCAGTCATTTTTGATCCACGAGCATGTTATTACGATTTCCGGCAGCATCGGCATTGCGCTTTTCCCTCACGATGCCGCGGATGCCGATACATTGCTGAACAGTGCGGATAAAGCGATGTACAGTAGTAAGAAGGGGACGCCGCGAAAGAGGTAAAGAAGGTATTCAGCCGTTCAGCGTCGAAATACTGGCCCTGAAAACGCAGCGGGTTGCTGATACGTTCGGCGTAGCCCCCCCTTTTTCTCCCCATACGCCCGTCTTCTCAGACCACACTATCTCGCCCTGCAATGACGTCAGGCGGACCGGCGCATGCTGCCGGCTGCCGGAATCAAAAAATGCCTGTGCCGCCGGCTGGAATCCTTTTTCCCGGCATTATACCATTTGCTCAAAGGGCTTTCGCATTGCAAAACCCACACAGTAGCGAGGATTTTTATCATTTAAAGAAATATTTCTTACTCTCGTTTGCAACGTCATTTCGCCCCTTTTTTTGCCTCATTGTAATCACCAAGGTCAAAATAAGCGCTGAATATATTTGCGGTAATCCAGTTAGCAACTTGCCATTCTGGTTTTGGTTCAGGCAAAATATTCTAGGCTTTTTCATATTGCTCTTAAGCCTGAGCATATTTTTTGTCATTACGCAACGCATTTCCTTTTTCAACAAAGGAGTTAACTTCGGATTCAATTCTTGGATTTTCGAGTTCTTTCATAGTGCAATACTCCTTTACTGGAAATACTGAGATTTTTCTTCTGGGCCAATAAAATCTCCAGAATGTTTATATCTGTCAGGAAGCAAGACTCCCTAAATCCTATGATTCCATTTCTTACTTTTTAATACTTGGCATTATAGATGTGCAATCCAATTTATTATTGAACCCTGCATGATAATTAACCATACAGGGTATTAAAGAAGTACATCCTTAAATTAAGAGTATCATTACAATCCCGTAGATAACTTCATTCCTTTATTGGCTGTTAGATTCATTATACTTCCAAAAAAATCTGAAAAGGTTTTATTTATAAGATAAAGATGATTTAAATCATCATCATCACTAATATCATAGCTTTGTTTATTATCCTCAGCATGTAGGCAAGTCCGGTCCCAGTAATAAACTCCGGCCAAATTATTTTTAGTTATCAGGACATAGCCATTGTCACTTGGATCCATGCCAATTATTAGTGCACCATCAATAAACGATATTTCATCTAGTAACTCTTCATTAATTTCAACTATATCAAAATTACTATTACTAGTCTTATAACCAAGAAGCACATCGAATGAAATAAAATCATTATCAACTTTGTCGAATGGTAGATCGCAATAGTCAGGTGCCACGATTCTATATCCATTGTATTTTTTTAAAAAATCTTTGTAATCATCAGGAAAAGCAACAGAGAAATGTCCCTCCAGATAACTAATATCTTGTTTATCAATACTTAATCCAGTCAAAATAGGCATTCTATAACTCCTGATATTATTGACAGTTGCTTTTTATTTTAGATACACCGCCTCTATGGGTGAACCGGCGATGAATATTTTTGGGCACTTCCTGCATTGTGATGCCATTTTGATGATGATGCCACGTATTAAGATCATAATTCGCCTGGCCTTTTGGCGCTAATGCATCTGCTTTACCAAAATCTCCTCCAGGTGACTTACTATGATCTCCCCTTAAGTCTGGAACATTAACACTCTGCCTTTCATATGGTGTAAAATCTGGAAACCCTTCTGGATAGCGAACAACATTGCCAGCACTATCTTGGTATACCCAAACTTTGCTTTCAACTTCTTGCCAAACCGTTCCCCCTTTATTAAGCCACTTGCTTATATCAGGTGAGTTTAACGGTTTTCCAGTCAGCCCCCACGGATCCACCCATCCCAGCGGGTTCGGCGCATACTGATAAACATTCAGCCCACCGGCTAATCCAATCGGATCAGACGAACAATCCTATCCCCTGGGCCAATCGTACCGTCAACCCGCACCAATCTAAGCTCTAAGATAGAGTTCCCAAAGCGCAGCGTTGCTATAAAGGCCGGGAAGAGTTAATTTATTACCCGGCTTTGCTTTGTTATTTACATGGATTCCAAAATGAAAAATCCCCTATATATATTTCATTCAATTTCAAGTCGGACGGAATGTTATCTATACTGTCAGCTATCTCATCAAATGGTGAGGGTAATATAAATTGAATGCCAAAATCCTCGTCTATAATAATGGAACCATTAAATATTCTTTGCCGATAAGTGAGTTTTTTTATCTCACCAAATTCTTGACCGGCATATAATAAGTTTTTGTATAACCCTTTGTAATTTTGATTGCATCCAATAGAAAATATATTTCCATCAGGTTCGGTTGATATAGTTAAAGTATCATCCAATACATAGGCAAATCTCTTACTCGCATCAGGTAGAAGATACTCTTTGTACTCAACACAATGGTCAGCATACATTTCAGCAAGATAGACAGATATATTTGTATTTAACAGCACATCGCCTAACGAATGAAATGATTTTATTTCTGCAGAAAAATCAAACATTTTACATCCCACCATTTACTAATACACCGTCGACATAAACAGGAGAGTCCTTTATTAGATCATAATTTTCAAAACCACCATGACCTATACGTCCATATACGATATCCTCACCTTCACTATTAGTCCTATAAACCTTCCAGTAATCATTTCCATGAATATTTTGTTGTTTTGCGTTACCACCAGGATGATAATCTAATTTATATGTTGTACCAGATTTTGTCGTTTTCACATATTGTATATGTTGAATAGCCTCAGGCCTACCAGCTTGTGGATAGATCTTCGTCCAACCTTTAGATGTTAAAAGGGAGTCTATTTCAGCCGGAGTTTTACCTGTTAATTTATTTACCCACCTTTGGGTTATATTGTCCTTTTCCGCGAAGCCACATTTTAGTCCCAGCGGATCGATCCAGCTTAATGGGTTCGGCGCATACTGATAAACATTCAGCCCGCCGGCTAATCCAATCGGATCCTGACTAATAAATCCCGCAATTTCAGGATCATAGTAACGATGTCGATTATAGTGCAGCCCCGTTTCAGCGTCAAAATACTGTCCCTGGAAACGCAGCGGGTTGCTGATACGATCGGCGTAGACCTCCCCTTTCTCTCCCCATACGCCCGTCTTCTCTGACCACACTATCTCGCCCTGTAATGACGTCAGGCGGACCGGCGCGCCGTTCGGGTCACAATGATAGTGCCAGCTCTCCTTCCTGCCCGCTTCCTGCGTCAGCAGCGCCAGCGGCTGAAAACTTCCCGGATAGTACACGTACTCGCGCATACTGCCGAACAGCGCGGCCTGCGCTTTCTGCCGCTGCAGCCGGCTGCCGGTATCAAAAATGCTCTGTGCCGCCAGCGGTTCGCGGGTGATAGTGACCGTTTCCCCCGCCAGCGCGTCGCCCTGCCAGTAGAACCAGCGCGTCTCTTCCGCCGTCTGCTTGAACACCCGGCGCCCCAGCCCGTCATAGCCGTAACGCACCAGCCGCTCGCCCTTGCGCACCGCCACCAGTTGGCGGTTATCGTCCCAGCTGAAATCCTCTTTCTCGCCGTTATGCCGGACATCGCGCCGCTGTCGCAGCTCGCCCGCGCGATCGAATACATAACGCACCCCGCGCTGCTGCCCCTCGCGGAACCAGCCTCCGGCGCTCTCATTCACCGCCCGGGTCTGCGTCTGCAGGTGGCTGCCCGCCGCATCCTGCACAAACTGCCGCAGCGTACCGTCCGGCGCGGTATGGGCCGTCAAGCGCCCCACCGGATCGTAAGCGTAACGATCGCTGCCCCACAGGCTGTCATCGCGCCGGGTCAGGTTACCCAGCCTATCCCAGCTGAAGCCGCTAGCGAACAGCGGTAAATCATTCTGCAACACCTGCTGCGACGTCAGCTGGCCGAGCCGGTCGTAGGTGAAATGACGCGTCACCTCCGCCGACAGCTGCTCGCTGACCCGCCGCCCGGCCTCATCGTAACCCAGCACGATCGGCGCATCGTCATTCAGCTGGATCTGGCTCAGCCGGTCATACTCATCCATGGCGTAACGCACCTGATGACCGCTGTCGCTGCGTCGTGAGACCAGCAGGCCGCGCTCGTTATAGCCGTAATGCAGCTGAAAACCGTCCTGCTCCTCCAGCAGCACCCGCCCGGCGTCATCATAGCGCCACGCCAGCCGCCGCCACGGATTCTCACACAGCACCATCCGCCCGCAGGGATCGTAATGATACTTCGCCTGCAGGGTATCGCCGCTGCGCCGCTCGCTTAGCCGCCCGCCGCGGTCGTAACCGTAGCGCACCAGCCGCCCCAGCGGATCCTCACGGCTGATCAGCCGGTTGCCTTTATCCCAGCCATAACGGGTTACCTGTCCCCAGTAATCGGTCTCCGCGGCGATGCGCCCCAGCGCGTCGCGGTCCAGCTGCCAGCGCTGACCGTTCTGGTTGATCACCGCCAGCAGGCGATCTTCCAGGTCGTACTGATAGCCAAGCGTCGCGCCATCCGGCGTCTCGCAGGCGGCCAGCATTCCTGTGCGGTTATAACGAAAACGGGTTATCTGGCCGGCTTCATCGGTGAAGTGAAGCGGTGAATCTTCCCGGTCGTAAGCGACGCGAATTTCGCCGCCCTGCGGATTGACCATCGCCACCAGCCGATCCTTGCTGTCCCAGTGGAAACGGCTGCTGCCGCCGCCGGCGTCAATACGCTCCTGCAGGGTGCCGCGCGCGGAATGCCGCAGTTGAGTGGTTCCCGCGCCGGCCTGGCTCAGCGCCTGCAAAAAACCAAACCGATCATAGCGATAGCGACTCTGCCCGGAACCCGGCACGTCCGCCGCGCTCAGCTGCCCGTACTCATCATACTGATAGCGCGAGGTGACGCCGGTAGGGTCCGTTCCCGCCAGCAGGTTGCCGCGTTCGTCATAGTCCGAACGCCAGCAGGCGCCTTTCTCATCAATCAGCGTCAGCACATCGCCGTCTTCATTGTAGGCCGCCTGAATCTGGCTACCGTCCGGCAGATGTTCGGCGATCATTCGCCCCTGTTCATCATACTCCCAACGACGCGCGCCGCCGTCCGGCTCAATGAGTTCGACGGTGCGGCCAAAATCATCGTAGTGGAAGACGGTATTGCCGCCGGTCGGATCGATCTCCGAAACCGGCAGGCCGTTATCATCAAAGCTGACAGACGTTACATGGCCGTTGGAATCGGTGATTTCCACTTCGTTGAGCAAGTCGTGCCAGGCGAAATGGTAATCCCATACGCCGCCGTCGCCCCAGGCGTGAACCACCCGCCACTCGTCATTGAACTGGTAGTGGAAGCCCTGGCCGTTACGGTCGACATGGCTGGTCATATGGCGCTGTTGATAGTAGAAGCGCCGCGGATGCGAAAGCGCATCGATCTCCGCGCTCAACTGATTATCGCTA
Source organism: Klebsiella sp. K-3 (assembly GCF_051207495.1). NCBI lineage: Bacteria > Pseudomonadati > Pseudomonadota > Gammaproteobacteria > Enterobacterales > Enterobacteriaceae > Klebsiella > Klebsiella sp. K-3. Next base: position 179,714 of record NZ_JBPNXF010000007.1, read on the forward strand.
TCGTATTCATAGCGGGTCAGCGGCGTGATCTCGTCATCCAGCGCGTTGCGCAGGCGTAGCGCCCGCAGGCGGCCATCCTGCCAGGTGACGAGGATCTCCCTGCCGCTCATGCCGCGCGTGCTGAACTCGCGAATACGCTCAAGCTCGCGCCCCTGCCAGTCGAACTGCCAGCCGTTACCGTTACGGTCCGCCAGCCGGTAAATCGCCAGCGGCCCGCGTTTACCGCGAAACTGCAGCCGCGCGCTCCCTTCCTGCTCAACATGCCAGAAGCATTCGCCATTGCGGGTTTCCCGCCACAGGCGGCTGCCGTCCGGCAGGCCGACAATACCCTGCTCGCGGCCGTCGGACTGCGGCAGCGCCGCAAACAGCGTCATCCCTTCCGGCTGAGTCAGCACCGCGACGCCTTCATCGGCCAGTATTTCAAGGCGGGTGTCCGCCGGGGTTGACCAGCCGTAACCGCACAGCCCTTCTTCATCGAGATCCGCCGACGAGTAGCTTCGCGTCCACGCCAGCGGCAGGCGTCCGGGTAACAGAAAATCCTCATGCTCCAGGCTCACGCTACCGTCGCGGATATCAACCGGTTCGGCGCGTAGCACCCGACATTTCAGGACGCCGGGATCCATGTTGCGAAACAGCTTCTGGCGCAGCTTTTTAAACCGCCGCATAAACAGCCGCCACTGCGGCGTTTTTTTAACTTTCTTCAACCCCTTGCCCAACCCGCTTAACCCGGCGCGCATCAGCAGCGCCATCAGGTTGATGGTTGGCGGCCCGCCGACAATCACATTGTTGGGAATCGCGAGGTTAAACGTCAGCGGCAGCGTTAGCGAGAGCGGCTTTGGTTTGCTCAGCCGCTTCAGGCGGAACGGCGGCACCATTCCGAGGATGTTACAGCTCAGTACCGGCATGCCGATGCGGGAAAACGGCTCGCCGTCGACGGCGACGGTTTTACTGCCCATAAACAGCTCGTCTTCCATCTGCGGGCCGCCAGGCGCGCGCAGCGGCGGCACCCACACCCCGCCGACCGGGATATGTACCGCAATACCGCCGGTCCCCGCGCTGGCGCGTTTGATGCTGTTGACGTGCACGGTAGTCCCCAGCAGCGGCAGATAATCAAACACGTCGAAAACGATGCCAATATGCGGCGTCGGCAGCGGCCAGGGATAAGTATGGATATCCAGGCCAAGCTGCGGGTCGAAGTGAGCGCCGGAATGCATCAGACGCGCCTCAGAACATGGCGCGCAGCAGCGCGCGCAGGAAGGTACGCACTTCGGTGGCGAAACCGCCGTCCGAGAAGCTTAAAAACAGGATTGCCAGCAGCGTCACGGCAACAATAATAATAATCCGGGTCTTCATAGCGGGTTGCTCCCTGCAGTTTCAGTGGATGATGCATCGGTATTTCCCCAGGCTGGCAGGCTTTGCCATTCACCCGGCGGGGCATCAAAGGGGTGGGCGATCTCCGGCAGGCCGTTCCAGTGCGGATGCAGCGTCTCCCGCGCCAGGCGGATCACGCGACGAAAGCTGTCATCGCCGCCGCGGATCAGTTTTTCCCGCGCTTCGCGGATCAGCGCGAACGCGGCTTCCAGCTGTAGCTGTAACTGCCGATCCACGCGTTTTACCTGTTCGACGACGGGTTCCCGCGGCAAGCGGTCTTCCGCCTGCTGGATTAAGCGCTGTTTTTCGCTTTGCCAGCGCGTCGCGCAAGCCTCAAGCGCTTCGGTCCGCCGTTTATCATGGATGCGCAGCAGATCCTGGAATGCCAGCGGCAGCGTAGTCTGGGCGCGCTCTTGCCGTGGGATCGGCTCCGCCGCCTGGATGGCGTGGGCATACTCCTCCATCGCTTTTGCCCGGTGCCCGGCGAGGTTGAGACAAAAACCGGACATCCGCCAGCCTTCTACGGTAAATACCGGGTGTGGAATGGTTTGCGCTTCGCCCGCCGCCCGGCGATAGCCTTTCGCCGCCTGGAGATACTCTTTGCGCGCGAACCAGGCGCCGGCCTCGCCAAAAGTGCTTTGGGTACGCAATTGCCCTTTAAGCGCCGGGTCGGCAATTTCGCCGCTGATGGTTTGCGCCTGGCGGTAGTGATCGACGGCCCGTTGATGATCGTTACCTTTCAGCCAACCGCCGGCGATCAGGTTATGCATCATCGCCTGCTGCTCGGCCCAACCGCAGCGCTGGGCGACGCCGAGCGCCATACCGCCGCGCGCGGCCACCTGCGCGGCGCTGCCTTTTTCCAGCAGCAGCATGGCGTCAGCCAGATAGCGGCGAAACAGCAGGCGATCGGGATTCGGATCGCTCTGTCCACGCGCGGTTTGATGCATCACTTTCATACTGTCGACATCATCGGTCAGCAGCCGTACCCTGCGCGGATGCGCCTCATACAGCGGCTGCCAAATCGGTTGCTCAAGGGTGTCGATAAGTAACAGTCTGGCGTTGCACGCCTCCTGCGCCAGCCAGCCGTTCAACCAGCGGTTCAACGCCTTTTCATCGCTGACGGCGGAGGGTTTCAGCACCAACACCAGATAACGTAAATCGTCATGAAATGTCGTCGCAAAATCCTGCAGCATCTGCCGCAACTGCGCCGGGCTATAGGTTGGGAGAAAGCGTTCGGCATCCCATATGGCGGCATCCGGCGTCGCTTCGTAGTGTTCCACAAACTCGCGCCCGAGCGCGTCGCTGTAGCCATAGCCGGTCTCAAACGGCGTGGTTAGCCCCAGCAACAGATCCGGCAGCGAGCGCCCTTCAGGGTGCTGCTGCAGCGCGATAAAACCATCAAGCAGCGACTCGCCGCCGGCAGGCACCCGCCAGATAAATAAGCGGATCTGCTCCGCCTGCTCGCTGGCGTCCAGCCAGCTAAGCTCAAGCTCGCTCATCACTTTTTCGGTCGGATTCTTCGCCGCGTTCATTCCCTTTCCCTGTCAGGCATTGAGCTCAATCTTCTTACCATTCACCATCACGCCGGCGGCGTTAATGGTGATCGTCGACCCGCCAGCGGTAATCTCCACGCTGCCGTTGCTTATCAGAATGCCGCTTTCGCCCACGTTGATATGTACGGTATCGGTAGCGCTGTCGGTTACGCTCCCTTGCGTAAAGCGGGTATCACCGCCGGTGATGCTCAGGGTACGCCCGGCGCCGATCGTCACCTCTTGCTTACTGGTGATGGTCTGCGTTTGCTTACCGGTCACGGAAATATCGTGATTGCCGGTCACTCCCAGCGTCTGATTGCCGGTGACCTGCACGTTACGATTTTGCTGGACGCTGACGCTTTCGTTACCCTGTACCTGACGGGTGCGATCCTGTACTACCGTCAGTGACTGCTTGCCTTCGACGGTCGCGGTATGGTCGCTTTTCACCGTGGTGGTATGGTTGCCGCTGATGGTTTCATCGCGGTTCTGCTCAACGCTTAGGGTCTCATTCCCCTTCACGCTTTCGGTACGGTTCTGCTCAACGGTGGTGGTTTCATTACCATTGATGGTTTTGCTACGATCTTTGCCGACGGTAACGCTTTCATTGCCATCCACAGTGCGGGTGCGGTTCTGTTTGATATGGCTGGTTTCGTCTTTGCCGACGGTTTTGGTGCGGTTATTGCCGACATCATGGGTCTCGTCGTTTTCGACTTCAGTATCCATGTTGCGCTCAGCGTGCAGCCAGAGCTGCTCTTCGCCGGGTTTATCTTCAAAACGCAGGGCGTTGGCGTTGTCCGGCGAACCATCCTTTGAACGGCTCATAAAGCCCATTTGCGTGGCTGCAGCCGGTAGCGCCCACGGCGGCATACTGGCTTCGTTATAGACGCGGCCAATGACAATCGGCCGGTCCGGCTCGCCGTTAATAAAGTCCACCACCACTTCATCACCGACGCGTGGGATCTGCACCCCGCCGTAACCCTGGCCGGCCCAGGCGCTGGAAACGCGCACCCAACAGGAGCTATTTTCATCGCCCTGGCTTTCGCGGTCCCAGTGGAATTTCACCTTAATCCGGCCATATTTATCGGTCCAGATCGATTCTCCTTTCGGCCCTACCACGCGGGCGGTTTGCGGCCCGTAGGTGCGCGGCCAGTCGGTCCTTGACGCGGGGACAAATGGCGTCGCGGCGGGAATAACGGTGAATGTGATGCGGTGCTGCGCGGTATTTCCGCCGCCGGAGGCATACTGATTCTCTTCAAAATCATAGCGGGCGCCCACCACCAGCCATTTAGCGTTATCAGCCATGTTAGGCGCATGCGTCAGGGTAAACGTGTGTCCCGGGACGATACCGGTCGCGGTGGCGATACCCTGAGTTTGCTGCTGTTCGGCCTGCCAGGACTGCTGACGAATACGGGCGTAGGCTTCGCCGTCGCCGTGCTCCATAAAGCGCCCCGGCCAGTCGTAAACGTCGATTTTGCCCGGTGTCGGCGAGACCGGATTCTGCAGCGTTTGCAGCATCCAGGCGTGGGGCTTGCGAAAATCATAGTCATCGGTGCTGTAAAGCCCCGGCGTGACGACGTGGCTCGCCATCAGCTGGCTGATGCCCTCTTCGCCGACCGCGCCGCCGCCCGGCTGCGCATGCCAGGGAATAGTTTCATAACCGGGGAAGGATTCAGCCTGCTGATAGTCATCCATCAGCACCAGGGTATGGCCGTCTTTATCGTGGCGGAACAGATAGCTAATACCTTCCAGCTCCAGCAAACGGCTGATGAAATGGAAGCTGCTTTCCGCGTACTGTACACAATAATCCCACTGCCGGTAGCTACGCGTAAGTTTGTCCTCAAACTTAACGTTATGCTCGCTAAACAGTTTGGCCACGATATCCGGTACCCGCTGCTGCTGGAAAATACGGAAGTTGCGGTCGCGCATCATCGGCCAGAAATCGGGTTCCAGCGTGGTCTGATAGACGGCGTAGCGCGTCTCGCCAAGATCTTCGGCGCGCACGGTTACGGCGGTGATTTTGCCGGAAAGATAACGCTCCTGTCCCCATTGGCCGGGAACCGCCACCGTCATGTTTTTGCCGAGCATGGCCTGACGGTCGATAGCAAAATCCTGGCTGAGTAAATCGACCTGAAAGTGGAAAGGTTCGGACAGTTTCTCCTGCCCGCTGAATTTCCAGAATAATAACGAGGAGCTGTCGACAGATGACAGGATCGATATCCGATTAACCATATGGATTCCTTTATGGTGCAGGCAGCCGCGGGGCTAATTCCTTAAGATTGATAAATTATCCTGAATATTTATCAGAAGTCATCTCTCTGCCCGAGATTTCACCCAGGAATACTCTTAATTATTCAACTCTGTGCTTTTGTTCATCTTTATACCGTCATTATTAGTAGTGGAGCTTTCTTAACAGGCATTAATTACTGGTTTGACTTATTAGAAACGGTAATGAGGTAAGTCTGAAAATAGTCTCCTGGCGCGAAGAAATATGTTTAAACCGGCCCGGACGCTTTAAAATAACCGCGGCTGCGAACTGCCATCACAGCCATTTGCTCACCGGCCTGCTCTTGCATACGGTCGGCCGGTGAGCAATCCCTGCGCGTTAATCGCGCAGACATCCCCTGCCTCGTTAATATCAGATCCTTTACCTCAGTCATATTCAGATTGTTTTTACATAAAATCGTCACGCTATTTTCGCCAGCTAAACGGCGCAGTCGCTAATATTAGCGATGAGGTAATCTATTGTTTATCAATCGGCTTCAGGCATAACCCCCCCGCCTGCCGGGCGCTGGCGCAGGTTTTGATAAGGTACGACCCTCTTGATCTCTGCCATCGATCTACAATACTGTATATACATACAGTAAAGATAATCGGTGATCATCATGCAGTTTTTCACACTAACCGAGCTACGCCAGATCGTGGCATTACCTCTGTTCAGCGACCTTGTTCCCTGCGGTTTTCCTAGCCCCGCGCAGGATTATGTTGAACGGCGTATCGACCTGAATGAACTGCTGATTCAGCATCCAGGCGCCACCTACTTTGTGAAATCAAGCGGTGACTCAATGATTGGCGCTGGCATTGGCGATGGTGATTTACTGGTGGTGGATAGCTCCCGCAAGGCCGTCCATGGCAGCATCGTTATTGCCGCGGTGGATGGGGAATTCACGGTTAAGCGCCTCCAGTTACATCCTGTTGTCATGCTCAAACCTGATAATCCCGCCTACCAGCCGATTATGCCAGGCAGTGAAGAGTGTCTGGAAATTTTTGGCGTGGTGACCTACATCGTGAAATCGGCGGGCTGATCGTGTTTGCCCTGTGTGATGTGAACTCGTTCTATGCTTCTTGTGAAACCGTCTTTCGCCCGGACTTACGCGGCCGCCCGGTGGTTGTTTTGTCCAATAATGACGGTTGTGTGATTTCACGTTCTGCGGAAGCCAAACCGTTTGTGAAAATGGGTGAACCGTACTTTAAACAAAAAGATATCTTCAGGCATTATGGCGTGGTTTGCTTCAGTAGCAACTATGAACTCTACGCCGATATGTCCAACCGGGTAATGACGACGCTTGAAGAGATGTCGCCTCGCTGTGAAAAATACTCCATTGATGAAGTTTTTTGCGATCTTACCGGCGTGCGTAACTGCCGCGTTCTTACCGAGTTTGGACATGAGCTCAGAGCCACGGTGCGGCAACGCACGCACCTGACGGTGGGCGTCGGAATAGCCCAGACAAAAACGCTGGCTAAACTGGCGAATCATGCGGCAAAACGCTGGCAACAGCAGACAGGAGGCGTGGTTGACCTGTCGAATGCGGAGCGGCAAAGAAAATTGATGGCGGCGCTACCGGTGGAAGAGGTTTGGGGAGTGGGTCGACGCATCGCGAAGAGGCTTGAAACGATGGGGATCCGGACGGTATTGCAGTTGGCTGACACAGATATCCGATTCATCAGAAAACACTTTAATGTCGTACTGGAAAGAACCGTCCGTGAATTACGCGGCGAACCCTGCCTCGAGCTGGAAGAGTTTGTCCCGGTAAAGCAAGAGATTATCTGTTCCCGTTCGTTCGGCCATCGCATCACCGAGTACGAAGAAATGCGCCAGGCCATCTGTAGTTACGCCTCCCGGGCTGCAGAGAAACTTCGTCAGGAACATCAATACTGCCGGTTTATCTCCGTCTTTGTAAAAACGTCGCCCTTCGCGCCTGACGAACGGTATTACGCCAATAATGCCTCGGTGACCCTGCTTACCCCAACGCAGGACAGCAGGGATATTATCGCCGCCGCGACGCGTTGTCTGGATGCCATCTGGCAAAGTGGTTGCCGGTACCAGAAAGCCGGGGTGATGCTGGGCGATTTTTATAGCCAGGGCGTCGCGCAACTTAATCTGTTTGACGAAAATGCGCCGCGAAAAAACAGCCAAAAATTGATGGAGGTGCTGGACCGCCTGAATGCAGAAGACGGACGTGGGACGCTTTACTTCGCCGGCCAGGGTATCCAGCAACCGTGGCAGATGAAGCGGGAAATGCTCTCCCCGCGATACACTACCCGATATAGCGATCTGCCCACGGTTAAATGATTCCCCGACAGGCCAAACCTTAAATAAAATCAGGTTTGGCCATCATGGCGTCCGTCAGGTTATTTATGGAATATAAAATTGCGCAGCGCGTTTCTCACTTCTCCTTCCGCGGTTGCAGAACAAGTTGATGATGGCTGGCCTCAATGACGCGCGCGCGGTCCGGGTCAAGATCCTCACGGGCAAGCACCTGCTTCCAGTCGTTTTTCGTCAGATCCGGCGCCCGGAACAGCGCCACCACGGCAACATACTGCGCCTGTTCATCCAGCGGCATGGTGAGACTCATCTCCGTTCCCGGTTTGAGCACCAGGCTGCGGCTGGCCAGTTGGTCGTCTTTTAATATCTCCTCCCCCTCCGCCGCCAGTTGCTGGTAAACCGCCTTATCGAAGGTCTTGCGATCCTTCAGCACATAGACCCGTACCATCACCGGTTGGGAGGCGCTGTTATCCTCGCGGTTATCGGTGTTTAACGCATTGCGCGCGCTAAAATCCAAACGCAGCGTTTTCACCTGGCGATAAAATACTGACTTTACGGCGGACGAGGCGCCGTCGCTGATTTTCTGTGTTAGCCCGCAACCCGCCAGCATGAACGGCAGAAGAATCAGTGCGGATAGTTTAAGCGAAGTGATATGCAACACGTTGGTTTCCTTGTGATAATGGTGCAAGCGGCATGCCGCGGTAGCCGCCTAGCTCCGTGGTAAACGTGGCCGGTAAATCCGGCGGAACCGCGTCCCCCTCCATGCCCAGAACGCCGGTGATGCCGAGCATAAACGGCGATTCGCCAAGTACCGGCGCGGGTAACAGCGGCGTGGGAAGCGTTAAGGTGATTTTGGCCTTATAGCGCCAGCCGAGATAAACCCGCAGCAGAACCAGAAAGTCCGCATAGATTTGCCCTTCCGGCATCCAGCCTGCGGCCTCGGCGATATCATCGGTATACAGCGCGATCAGCAACTGGCTGGCAATCTCGGTCGTTTCATCGCCCAGCACCGTGTAGCCATCAAGCAGGAAATCGTTATCGCCGTAAAAACCCAGCGGCTGCGCCGGGTACACCGTCCGTGGGCAGTGCGGCGACGCTTCCGCCCGCGTATGGGGAGCCAACAAGCGTACCAGCGCCTGAATTCCCTCTTCGGTACGCGCGGGCAGGCGCATCACGCTGAGTAATGCCAGAAAGCGAGATACCGGCGCGGCAATATGCTGAGCGGTACCGGGAATGCCCAGCCCGATCAGCCCCAGCAGGCTCTGCGAAGTACGGTCGCAACCGCCGTCTTCAAAGGTTGCCGGATACGAGTATTTGCGCCAGATGCGATAAAACTGGCTCAGAATGCGGTGGTTAAAAATATCGAGAAATGCTTCCTGCGCCTCATGCCCTTCTCTTTGCTGCGCAATATCATCCAGCCAGGCGGTAGGCAACGGCGAATCGACACCGTATAGCCCCATAAAGGTGGTGCGCAGCGTCGGCGGCGCGTCGGGATGCGCCTCATCATACTCCACCGCTTTGAGTTCGCTGACCGGAAAACCCATCCCCGGATGCGGGCGAAAGCGTATCGGATCATCCGCCGGGTTCAGCGTGCTGCCTAATGCCGGCGCGCCAGGTCGCGATTTTTCCAGTAGCTGGCAGAAACGGTAAAAGTTGATGCGCTGAATATCCCGCTCAAGCCGCGGGCTCAGCCGGGAATGCGGCGTTTGTGGTTCTCCTGCCATTCGAGACGCTCTCCGGTAGGTTGCAGTATCAGAATCAGACGATTAAACAGATGGATGTCGGTATACAGGGCAAAGAAGCGGTTGAGCATCTCGCCAAACAGGCAGATGTCGCCGTGTCCGGCGAAGCCGTTACCGTCGAGCGTCACTTCTATCTGCACGCCGCGTAGAAAATGCCCCTCGGCAAAACGCTCCACCTCACAGTGGCTCACGTCGACGATCGCCTGCAGGCGACGGCGGTTCATTTCGTTGTCCGTCCAGTCATACAACGCCAGCGCGCCGCGCAACACTTCGGCGTTATCCATCATCCACAGGAAGCTGCTGCCGAGATGGCTCAGCACCCGCCAGTGAAAACGATCCCGATCCGGTGGATAACACGGCAACGTCGGCGCGCTGAGATTGCGCACCTGGAGGCGCGACGTCGTGGATTTGACCACCGTGTCCAGCAGCGTGCTCTGCAGCGCCCGGCGCGGCAGCTGGCCGTTGGTGCCGATCAGGCTCAATGACAGGGTTTCATTCTGCGGCACGCGATGCTGGTCAAACGCCTCGCCGCCCAGCGTCAGCCAGGTATCATGCAGCCCGGACGGGTCACGTTTAACGCGCGTGTGGTAATAATATTCCGGCGCATCATGGCGCAACATGCCGCCTTTGTGGCGAAAACTGGTAAACGGCACATACGCCTGGGTGCCGGAAAGGCGGGAAGAGGTGACGGACTCCACCGAATAGATTTCGGTGTGCCCATCCTGAACGCGCATGGGGCGCAGCAGATACTCACTTTGTAGTGAATCCAGATGCAGCGGGTCCGACTCCAGCGGGAACAGGTTAATAACCGGGCTGCAGTGTAAACGCAAATGTTTCTCTGACAACGCATACTCCTGCGGCCACGGTTTATCCAGCACGACCTCGATCTCAAACCATCCCGGCGCATCAGGAAACGTCATATTCTCCAGCCCGCACAGCGCGACCGACATAAACTTTTCACGAAAGCTGAAATACTCCAGCAGCAACTGGTAGCCGCTGAACCCGCCGCTTTGAGGCAGCAGCGCCTCATCGTTGCCAAACCCGCAGACGGCAAAATGGGCCGCCAGCGGCCTGCTATCGGCCTCCCCCGCCAGACGTATGCCGATGTGCGCCACATTCAGGGTCAGCGCTTCATGCAGCGCGCAGGCCAATGGCGCATCGGCGTTCAGATACAACGGAATACGGCTCAGGTCGAGTGCCCGCCAGTCCACCAGTGCGCTACAGTCAAAACGCAGACAAATCGCCTGGCGGCCATCTGCCAGCGTCCTGATACTGGCGCGGGAGAGCGCGAGCGGCTGTAAGGTTAGCGGCTGGGTCGTGGTGTAACGGCAGCGGGTGCCCGTCTCGCCGATGGGCCGGGAGATCACTTCCGTTCCCTTCTTCAGCCGCTGCGGCTCTTTCATCTCCCGCCAGTCGACGCTGAATTCCACCATCGCCAATGACGGAATAGTACGGAGATAATGCGGCCAAATCATACTCACCAGCCCGCCGGTCAGCTCCGGCAGGTCGTCGTCGAGCTTTTCGCGCAGCCGCCCCATCAGGAAAGCAAAACCTTCGAACAGCCGCTCAACATAGGGATCGCGGGCGCCGGCTTTATCGAGGTTTAACGCCGCGGCGCGATCGGGATGGGCGCGGGCAAACTCCTCGCCAGCTTCGCGCAGGTAGCGCATTTCAGCGTCAAAATAACGCAGAGTTAAATCGTCCATGGAATATCTCAAATGTCAGAATTGGAAAACTCGCCGCTTGTAAAGCAGCGCTTGCAGCGTGAATGTCGGCCCTTATTCCTCTACGTCACCGTCAGCAAACGGTTCTGCTCGGGGAGCCTCCACGATGAAAATCTGTGTCGGTAACGTGAAGTTTCGCAGTTTCAGCAACGCCAGCGGGCCATCGCCGAGTTCGGTACGCAGCAGCCACTGCAGTTGCCGGTTATCCGGCGTATTGACCGTCAGGCGAAACAGCCCATCGCCGATCTGCTGGCGCTTCATTCTCTCCAGCATACGCAGCGTGCCCCACGGGCCGCTGTCGTTCGCCAATAGCCGGGCGCCCGCCGCCATTGAGCTCCAGCTCAGCATCGCGCCGGGTTTGTTGATAGTCCCCGGCCAGCGGAAACTTTTCCATTCGGCAAGCTGGTTAAAGTAGTGCAGATTCTGGCCGTCGAGGGTGAGTTGCGTTTCAACAATGCCCGGCGTCGCCACCCCCTGTAGTTCAAATCCCATTCCCTGACTGCCGTCGGTAAACAGGATGTCGGACAAGGAACTCAGTTGATTAATCGCCTTCAGGAAGGCCGGATTGAAAGTCAGCCCCTGACTGTACGTGCTATCGGCCACCCAGCGACTGCCCTCCCGGTTAAGTACGCCGCCCAGCTGTCGGGCGAGAAACTGGTCGATCCGCCCGCTATCGCGACGGATGAATGCCGCCAGCATCGGTAGCGAGACATCGTTTTTGCCCGCGGCAAACGGATAGCGGCCGTCGAAAGCCGAATGCCAGTTAGCGACCACAGAACGCTGCCATGCCTCGTTCAGGCTGGCCGCCGATGGCTGCAGCACTGTTTCCCAGGCCTGCGTCAGCGGCTGGACGAACATGGTCTGGCCGAAACCGCTCCACTCTTCGCCGAGGCTGGCCGCCACCAGGCTGCCGTACTCCTGGGTGTCGGTCAGGTCGACGCTTTTACCCTGAAACACGGTCTGCGCCAGCTGCTGCATCATCGCCTGCGGGTCGGGGGCGTTTGCCACCTGCTGGAGCCGCAGGCGTACGCGAGTCAGTCGAGTCAGCCAGGTCTGTAAACTGAGGGTGCTGTCTGCGGCGACCACGCTCTGAGAGGGATTTTTGCCCATCAGCGCCAGCAGCGGCCCAAAGGTACTCTCCAGCGGGCCGCGCACGCCGCCGGCCTGCTGATCGATAAACGGCTGCTTATCCTTATCGAGTAGATTTTTAGCCGATTTCACCAGCGAATCCGCCACGCCCTCACGCTGCTGCCCGGTCTGCCCCTGCCAGGCAAGGGTATTCATCAACGCAATCAGCGGCGACTGACGAACGTCGCCCGCCAACGTGAGCTGATCGGTAACATCGGCAATATTGCGCGCCGGATTTAAACGAAGGCTATTGAGGAAACCCAGCCACGCCCCGGCGAAATCGGTGAAATAGCGATCGGTCAGCCGCTGTTTCAACGCCTCCGGGGAGACATCTCCGCTGACGGTCTGGCGGCTATCGCTCAGCACCCAGTCGATCTCATCGCGCCTGGCCGCCACCGCCTTATCGATCGCCTCGCGGACGCCGCCCTCCCACGCCTGGCGGGTAAACATCCCCGGAACCACCTCTTCCGTGGTAAACAACCGGCTGGCATTGGTCTGCGGCGTCATATCTTCCAGCATCATGTCGGCATAATTACGGCGCACCTGCAGCAGCATGTTCTCGTAAAGCGTGCTTTCGGCGTTGCGCCGCCCGATTTGCGCCAGCAGCACCTGACGCGCTTGCGTCACCAGTGCGGCATCCGGGGTGATTTTCCACGTCGGCTGCGACGGCAAGTTACGCATATAGAAGGCCCATAAATCAGGGGCGATACTCTGCCATAGCGCCGGGGCGACTCCCTGACGCGTCTGCTGCGCGGCGGTCATTGTCTGGCGGTAAAACGCCGCATCGGCTTTGTCCGGACGCGCCATCATCAGATAGGCCTTTAACTGGTCATAACCCGCTTTCGCCAGCTGCGCCCGCTGCGGGCTGCGCGGCGGCAGGTTGACCAACACCGTCAGTTGCCGGGTGAGCGCTTCTGCCGCCGCGTCGCGGATCAGACGCTGGTTAGCCCGCCCATACCACGGCAGCAGCGCGGCAGAAAGCGGCGCATTATGATTAAGACCAAAGCGCTGATACCAGGGCGCGCCGTTGGCGAGCCGATTCTGTAGACGGCCGATATCGTTGCGCAGCATCTGCAAATCGATCAGCTGTTGGTCGTTAACGACGGGCTGCCGCAGCAGCTGTACCCGCTGGGTGGCGCTGACAATTTGCTGGCGGTTGACGATAAAAGAGAGCAGGCTTCCCGCCGCCCACAGGGCAATCAGCGCCAGCAGGCCGACGCCGAGGGAGCGGCGCCACGCCACCCCCACCGGCAGGCCGCGCGCGCGGCCGCAGTCTGCGATGATCCCCTGCCAGACGGCCGGGGCCGGCCAACGGTGGGGATAGAGCCCATTGTCCACCGCCTCTTCCGCCTTTAACGCGGGGCTGAACAGCAGACCGCGGAGCGGGATCTGTTGCAGATGCCCGGTAAGCCACGGCGTCAGTAGCGTCTTCCAGCCGCTGATACCGCCCTCCTTCAGCCATTTAGCGACACGCAGCAGGTAATCGTGGGACGAATCAGCGCACAACTGCTGAGTACCCTGCGCCAGCATGGCGGGCAGAATGGCGCGAAGCTGCCGTTCAACATCCTGCGGGACGGCTCGCGGCGGGAACAACGCCCCCAGCGTCTGGGTAATGCGCGTATCCTGCGGCCAGTCGCTGTCGCGGAGTTGCCACAGATAGACCGGCGGCTGGTAGCGCAGGACCTGCGCAACCTGCTCCAGCGTACGCAAATACTCGTCCAGATTCGCGGCTGTGGCCTGAGCATTGTCCAGCACCAGCACGATACCATCCAGCGGCCGGCGGCCGCGCAGCCGACGCAGGGCGCTGAGCCGGTCGTTATCCACCTTCGCCGACAGGCTACCACCGTGAATTAGCACCGTACCGCGGCCCTCCAGCCATTGCTGTTGCGCAAGGCCGGGAACGATGGCGGCAATCTGCGCCGCCTCGCCAGCGACCCACAGCAAGCGGACCTTATTGCGCCACAATCGGCCGTAGCGGCGACGAAGAGAGTGCTTTAAGGACGCAAACGGCTGCGCCGGTTTTGTCTGCTGGCTAATAAAAGTCTGCGTCTGACGCTGTTGCCCATCGGCTTTTTGCCTGATAAACAGGTGGAAAGCAATAAAGCCCAGTATCCAAAGACAGAGACCATACGCCCAGATCAGGCTACAGACGGTCACTATCTCGCGGACCGCCGTCCACTGCAGCGTGCGGTTGGCGTGCCAGTTCCACCATCCCAGACCGCCCAGCAGGACCACAATCGTCCAGACGGTAAGACACAGGGTCGCGGTGGCCGCTACAGTCATTACCGCGGCATTTTTTTCCTTGAACATAAAATTGATGATTCCCTTAGCCACGGGCGTGCATCATCACGCCCGTATAGCGTTATTAAGGATACTTAGCGGATATAATGAATATGGCGATAACGAATTAAGGCAGCAGTATTTTAAAAGCCTCGCTTTTTATATCGCGATATATTTTACCCAGCACGCCCGATACCGTATTCAGATCTTTCATATCCGTTCGCGCCTGCACTAATATATCGCCGACATTAATATCTATAATCGCTTTTACCCGCTGGCCAAATTGTTTCACCGAATCCCACGTATCGTCATCGTTATCGTAAATCGTCCGCGACGCAAAATAACCGTGCGAAAACGAGGAGTGCAGCGGGTCGTGATTATATTTAGCCAGCGTGTCATGCACGTAGTTATCGTAAAAATCCAGCATCGTCGGCGAGCCCATCAGCGCCGCCCGCCGGGCATCGCCGCTTTTCTTGATCTGGATATATTCCGACTCCTGCGCCGCCACCAGCGGACCGCCAAGCTGGTTGGTCTGCGTGGTGGGAATAATATCCAGCAGCACCTGGGCCAGCAGCGCCACGATACCGGTATGGGCAAAGTCATAGCCCCACGCCGCGCGGTCCAGCCGATCCTTATCGATAATCGGCACTTCTCGCGGTCCTTTGCTTTCCGCGGGCGCCGCCGCCGACGGCAGCGCGCCGGATGATTCATTCAGCGCCTGCTGATAAAAGGGCTTGCGCTGATAATACTTATCGGCGTATTGCGGGCTGGCAAAGCGCTCGGTGCGCCAGGCGGTGATCCAGCTCAGCTGGTCCGCCAGCATCACCTCCAGCGCTTTGGCCTTCAGCGGCACATACACCGGATCCGGCAGCTTGCCCAGCGGGCCGTTCTCCGGCGGCTTCGCGGCGGCGGCCGCGGCTTTCGCCTTATCGCTATCCGCCTTGTCGTGAGCCGCCTTCAGCGCGGCAACCGGATCCCGGCCCTGAGCCACGGCGATGGCCACCACCTCCGCCTCGTTGACGGCCGACGTTTCGGTCTTCGCCCCCGCCTGCTGCGCCCCGGCCTGCTGCCAGGCGTTAAACAGGGCGATGGCCTGGGCGGAGATTTTGAATTGCTCCAATACATAAACAGACATCATTCGATAAGTTTTCTCTTTGGCGCCGCCGGGTAATACCTCAGGAGGCACGCTCAGCGGCGCCCCGGCATCAAAAGCGGCGGCATACATATCGTGCAGCACAACCTTTGACAGCAGGCTGGCGGCATCGGTCTGCACTTTGCCGAGTTCGGTGGGCTTACAGTCGCCGCCGACATCGGCATGCATCCCGGGATAGACCACCTCCACCGCCCCGGCCGGGTATTTACCGTCCGGACCGCGAATGGAGTCCAGCGGCAGGTCGCCGTGCTGCTCGTGGCCGGCGACAAAGTGGTAGCAGCTTTTTAAGAAGCCTTTGGTGGTCGGCAGCCGCAGGCTGTTGGCCGCCCAGCCCAGATGCCCGGTGGCCGACGGCAGGATATGCGGCACGCCAACCGCGGAGACCGTATCCAGCAGCCCCATAAACTCGATACTGATGGGGATACCCAGCAGCGTGGGTCCCCCCGGAACCACCGTCCCCGCCGGCAGCATATTTGTCGCATCGAGCGGCATTCTGGCGTCATCGAGCAGCGACTCCAGCCCGCGGGCAAAGGCGCGGGCGGTGGCGGCCCCCCGGCAGTAGCCGTAGACGAACAGCTTGATTTTGGCGATACGCCGCTGCGAGCGCTGGATAGCCATACGCGTCGGCTGCCACGGCCACTGGTTAACCACGGCATCCAGATGCTTGTTGCAGAACTCATCCAGCGCGCTTTTACGGTTGAACTTCTGGGTCAGCCGCGAGAAGGGCCAGACGGTGGCCATACTGTTCCGGTATCTGGTCAGTTCGCTGTCTTCTATCCTTTCCTTTTTCACCGCATAGCAAATGCTGCTGTAGGTTTTAAGCAGCGCCTGGTTGATACGGTCTTCGCCGCCGTTGGCAAACAGCTCGCCGTCCAGCGAGTATTCGTTCTCGCCAATCTCCGGAAATCGCGCCCCACAGCCAGGGAAGTAGTAACTGAAGTAGCCGTCGTTTTCCGCAGTTTCATCCTGCTCTTTCCAGTTTGCCGCATGGTAGAGGCGGCCAATATTGGTCAGCGGCGGATTGCGGGAGCCGTACACTTCATCAGCCCCTTCTTCATTACAGCAGGTACCGTCAAAGAACAGGCTGATATGCAGGCTGGCGGGGCAGCCCGGTTCCGTTTTTTTATCCGATTGATGATCGGACTCCCCGATATATCCCTCCAGGTATTGCCTGGCGTAGTTGCCTTCGGTCTGCGTTCTGCTCGCCGGCAGACGGCCGCGCTCGTTGTATTCGGTTTTCTGCTGCGTGGAGTTATCCGCTGACGTTTTCCCTTTTTCATCATCCAACCCGGGAAACTTTGGCGGTAAACTGGCCGCTTCTGCGGTGGAGGTTTTAACAGCGACCGGGGTGGCGCCGGTCTGAAAAGCCGCAATAAGCGCCTTCAGGGCATTCAGCGGAGAGTCTGAGGCGTCGGACATACAACTTCCTCCTTAATATGTTTGATAAGTATTTTCTGAGCTCTTTGCTTCCAGTCTGTCGGCGACTGGGGTACCGGATATCCCGGCTGTCCAGGTGGTATGCAGGAACGGACTATCCGCACCTTATCGCAGGGGAAAATATGTACATCAAAGCCACATCCCTGACCTTTTTCCCAGCGTTCAATGGGCACGGTAATCGGCCCATGCCGCTGGTAATGACTCGCATGATCATCAGGGATGTGCTTCGGGTCTATCCAAGCGTTAGGATCGGAGGTCCAGGTGATTTTTGCCGTTAATCCCGGGCGCCAGACATCTGGCACCATCACGCAGCAGAAGCCGCCGCCGCCGCCGTAGGAATTGGCCCCAGGCCCGCCGTAGCCGTTCACCTGCACCGAAACGATGGCGTCCGGACCGTGGTTATAGAGATTTAAATCAGCGCCGCTCATGCCGTCACGACTGTGGTCGCGACAGGCTGTCAGCAGGCAGAGAAAAGCGGCGGCCAGCACCGCCAGCCCGCCGGGCAAAATACGGATATGCTTTATCATTGATGTGTCCTTACAAATATAAAGTGATGACTTATTAATAAATGACGTCATTAAATGCTTGTATTTATGCTAATAGATGAACCTCCATATATAACTGATAATGATATTTGTAGCGGTCAAATAAAATGGGCCGCTGCAAATATCAATACCGGTTTCTCATAGGCCAGAGCCGGCAATATTAGTCAGCAGCGAATTGTGTATGCAGGCTGGCGGGCAGCCTGGCTCCCTTTTTTTGTCCGATTGATGATCGGACTCCCCGACATACCCTTCCAGGTACTGCCTGGCATAGTTGCCTTCGGTCTGCGTTCTGCTCGCCGGCAGGCGACCGCGCTCGTTGTATTCGGTTTTCTGCTGCACAGAGTTATCCGCGGACTTTTTGTCATCCGGCCCGGGAAACTTTGGCGGTAAGCTGGCCGCTTCTGCGGTGGACGTTTTGACAGCGACCGGGGTGGCGCCGGTCTGAAAGGCGGCAATAAGCGCCTTCAGGGCATTCAGCGGAGAGTCTGAGGCGTCGGACATACAACTTCCTCCTTAATATGTTTGAAAATGATCTTATCCGCTCGTTGCTCCCAGTCAGGGGGAGACTGGGGTACCGGGTAGCCCGGCTGTCCCGGTGGAATGCAGGAACGGACTATCCGCACCTTATCGCAGGGGAAAATATGCACATGAAAGCCGCAAGCCTGATCCTCTTCCCAGCGTTCAATGGGCACGGTGATCGGGCCATGGCGCTGATAGTATTGCGAATAGTTTTCAGGCATATCGCTTATTTTCATCCAGGAGTTAGGGTCAGAAGTCCAGGTAATTTTTGCCGTCAGCCCCGGGCGCCAGACATCTGGCACCATCACACAGCAGAAGCCGCCGCCGCCGTAGGAATTGGCTCCTGGTCCGCTGTAGCCGTTCACCTGCAACGAGACAATGGCGTCCGGACCGTGGTTTAAGACATTTATATCAGCGCCGCTCATGCCGTCGCGACTGTGGTCGCGGCAGGCCGTCAGCAGGCAGAGAAAAGCGGCGACCAGCACCGCCAGCCCACCGGGCAAAATACGGATATGCTTTATCATTAATGTGTCCTTACAAATATAAAGTGATGACTTATTAATAAATGACGTAATTGAATAACTGTATTTATGCTAATAGATGAACCTCCATATATAACTGATAATGATATTTGTAGCGGTCAAATAAAATGGGCCGCTGCAAATATCAATACCGGTTTCTCATAGGCCAGAGCCGGGCAATATTAGTCAGCAGCGAATTGTGTATGCAGGCTGGCGGGGCAGCCCGGTTCCGTTTTTTTTGTCCGATTGATGATCGGACTCCTCGACATACCCCTCCAGGTACTGCCTGGCATAGTTGCCTTCGGTCTGCGTTCTGCTCGCCGGCAGGCGGCCGCGCTCGTTGTATTCGATTTTCTGCTGGGTGGAGTCATCCGCTGGCGCTTTCCCCTTTTTATCATCCGGCCCGGGAAAGTGTGGCGGTAAACTGGCCGCTTCTGCGGTGGAGGTTTTAACAGCGACCGGGGTGGCGCCGATCTGAAAGGCCGCATTAAGCGCCTTCAGGGCATTCAGCGTGGAGTCTGCGGTGTCGGACATACGATCTCCTCCTTAACATGATTTATAAGCACGTTTTGCGCTTTTTTTAGTCCGTCAGCCTCAGGCTGTATCGGATATTCAGGGGCCGCTCGACCATAGCAGGAACGCACTATCCGCACCTTATCACAGGGGAAAATATGCACATCAAAGCCGCATCCTTGTTCTTTATCCCAACGTTCGATAGGGACAGTAATCGGCCCATGTTTCTGATAGTGAGTTTCATAATCATCGGGCATTTCACTGGATTTCATCCATGCGTTAGGATCGGAGGTCCAGGTGATTTTTGCCGTCAGGCCCGGCCGCCAGACATCTGGCACCATCACGCAGCAGAAGCCACTGCCGCCGTAGGGATTAGCCCCCGGTCCCCCATAACCATTGACCTGCATCGAAACAATGGCGTCCGGACCATGGTTTAAGACGGCTATGTCAGCACCGCTCATGCCGTCACGACTGTGGTCGCGGCAGGCCGTCAGCAGGCAGAGAAAAACGGCGGCCAGCACCGCCAGCCCGCCGGGCAAAATACGGATATGCTTTATCATTGATGTGTCCTTACAAATATAAAGTGATAACTTATTAATAAATGACGTAATTAAATGCTTGTATTTATGCTAATAGATGAACCTCCATATATAACTGATAATGATATTTGTAGCGGTCAAATAAAATTGGCCGCTACAGACATTAATACAGGTTTTCCAGATGCTTCCACAGTGGAGGTTTTAACCGTGACCGGAGTGGCACCGGTCTGGAAGGCCGCAATAAGCGCCTTCAGGGCACTTAACGTGGAGTCTGCGGTGTCGGGCATACAATGTTCTCCTTAACATGGTCGAGTAATATTTTTTTCGCTTTTTCATCCTCATCAGGCGCACGCTGTATCGGATATGCCGGAGATGAGCGATCGTGACAGGAGCGTATAATTCTTACCTTGTCGCACGGGAAAATATGCACTTCAAAACCACAGGCCTGTCCCTTCTCCCAGTGCTCAATGGGGACGGTAATCGGTCCATGACGCTGATAGTGAGTTTCATAATCGTTCGACATATCACTCGATTTCATCCATGAATTAGGATCGGAAGTCCAGGTGATTTTTGCCGTCAGCCCCGGGCGCCAGACATCTGGCACCATCACGCAGCAGAAGCCGCCGCCACCGCCGTAGGGATTAGCGCCAGGTCCCCCGTAGCCGTTCACCTGCAACGAGACAATGGCGTCCGGACCATGGTTTAAGACGGCTATATCAGCGGCGCTCATGCCGTCGCGACTATGATCGCAGCAGGCCGTCAGCAGGCAGAGAAAACCGGCGGTCAGCACCGCCAGCCTGCCGGGCAAAATACGAATATGCTTTATCATTGATGTGTCCTTACAGAACTGATCATCACCTATTGATTATCAAAAGGGAGGATGTTTTATTCCTTAAAGTGGCTTTCAAACCAGGAAGCTAAATCGCCGACAAAATTCTGCTGATGCACCTGCCAGCCGAGCTGCCAAAGAGTGTTAAATTTGTCCTCCTGGGTGGCAAAAAAGGTGCTGAATTTTTCAGAAACCGTAAATCGCTGAGCATCGATAGCGACATCCAGTTTCATCATTTGCTCATCGCTGAAATTAATCTTGATCGCCTCCGGGATCGCTGCCTGAACTGGCGAACATTCGCCTTCCAGCCAGCAGATCTTGTTGTCTCTATCGCGGTAGCTCCAGAGATAAACCGGTTCTAAAAACCATGCTTTTTGTTCTTCAGTGAGCACATGCTGCATCAGCAACGGGAACATGCGGGTATCGTAATAGCGCACCAGGCCAGAACGGTCTTCCCATGCGCCGTCGGCCAGATTGCGCAGGTGGGCGGCGAGCGTTGAAAAACTCAGCGGTGAGAGGAAGATCAGCAGACCCGGCTTGTAGGAAAATGCGGCGATCAGATCGGCGATCCATTGACGATGCTGCCAGCAAGCTGGCTCCAGCCGCATCAATAAAGGCGCCATCTCCAGCAGCGGCTCTTCCGGTTGCCCCTGATAGAGCGAGAACCACTGCACCGGAGGAGAAAGTCTATTTAAGCCATCCAACAACGGATTGCTTAAAACACCTTGATCGGCAATGAGATAGACGTCGCGCAGCGCGAGTTTTCGCGCAAATTGTTCCAGCTTGCTAATCCATTCCTGATTCATTAACGACATGTTCATTCCTTCTGGTCTTGAGATTGCGGTGCCGGGACTGCTGCGGTGACGATGCCCAGTGAGAGAGGATGACGCGGATCGCGGGCGATCCAGCCGCAAGACTGATGAAAGCGACAGGCAAATATCGCCGCCAGCGTAATCGTGATGAGCTGCTCCATCTGCCCCGCCTCCCCCCAGTTTTCATCCTGCAGCAGCTGGTTGCTGTTCCAGCCGCTTTGCGCCAGTTCCGGGATTTGCGGCTGTGTGAATGCGATACAGGGATCGGGCGGACGTTCGGCCCCGCTTTGCTGCATCGCCCGCTGACAGACCTGCTGGATATTTTCCACCGCAGCGCCTTCATAAACCTCGCCGCGGGTCAGTCTCGCCTCCCCCTCCCGGGCCAGTAACCACAGCACGGCAGATTCACCCGCCGGTCTCACCGAATCCGCCGTCACCGCCACCGACTGGCACCCCGCCACCAGAATGAAACATCCGTCGCCGGCCGCATTCATTCGTGCGGTAATCTCCGATAAGCTGGCCTCGCCCTGCCAGGGTTCAGCCATATGCGGCAACTGAACGGTAGGACAGCGCTTGCGCAGCTCGGCGCAAAATTCTCGCCACGCCGGTTCGCTACCCTGCCAGTAACAGCCGCTCAGGCCGGGAAGTTGATGTTCGCCTCGCTGCGCCAGCCATTGTTGCGCCAACATTCGGGCTAGCTGCTGTTCACGCAGGTCGATATCCACGATGTCCGAGTGAATCAGCCGCAGCGCCCGCGCACCGGACTCCAGTTTCTCTTTTGGCGGCTGATGTTCTCGCTTCAGCAGCGTCTGCCAGCGCTCGGGTTCACATCCCACCGGCCCCAGCAGCACCGTTTCCACCAGCCCAACGCTATATTGATGCCGGGCCCACCACGTTTGATGATCGAAATCGATCAACTGCTGGTAGTACTGGGTGTAGTGGACCGACAGGCGGTAATAAAGCAGACGCAACATCCAAAAGATGAAGACCAAAAGCATGGCGCCAACGATTGCGACGGTAATTAACGCCCCGCCACGCGCTTCGCCAGGCATTAACGCCGCGCCTCCACCACTAATCAGCGTCAGCCCCGCGCCGACGGATAACCACCGTCCGTTGCGGGGCGGCGTGGCAGTTTTATAAGGCAGATAGTCGGTGAGCTGTCTCATAACGCGACGTCGCAATCAGGGCGTGAGCTCACCAGCGTACAGCCGCAGGCGCAACGATGCCCGTCAAGAGCCACCGGAGAACCATCCACTTCATACAGCGAGCTTCCTTCGGCTATGACCGTCAGGCCATGTTCATTGCAGCTCACCTGGTCGCCTTTGCAGGCGATGCCTTTACCAAAACAGAGATAATGGCCGCCGATCACCGTACCGCCATGCTCACGCAAGGTATCACCCTGCCGAATAATGGGTTTCAAGGTCTGTTCCTCCGGGTAAGTTATATCAATGGGCGATTGTCAGGCGGCACGCGGAACAAAGGTCTGAGCCAGTTCTTGCGCATGAATCAGGCAATCTTTACAAATCGATGTGGGAAGGTCGGGAAGCGGAAACGTCTCGCCGGCCGGCCCCTGCATCTTATGCGTGCCTTTAAAACTGAGCAGACCGGGGCTGTGAAGATGGATTTCTCCCTGCGGCGTCAGGCGAATGTAGCCGCCGCCGCAGCCCAGGGTGATGCCATTTTTGGCGGTAAGCTGCAGATGTCCCTGCGTTGATTGAACGGTAATATCCTTCAGTGAAGTGAGCGCCAGGGTATCGCCGTGCGACTCTATCGCCAGCGGACCTTTCACCGATACCATACGCATCCCTTCGCGGTGGGACAGCAGCGAGATAGCGTTTTTGGTATTCACCGACAGCCGATTGCCGCTGGCCAGCGCAATATCGCTGGCGCTTTGCAGATACAGCCCTTTACCACTCTGCAGCAGCGTCGTTTCCGCCGTCACGATGCCAATCCCTTTCGGCGCGCTCATCAGCAGGACGGGGCTCGCGAGGTTGACGGCTTTGCCGACGAACTGCTTTAACGTGCTGACATCCGGCGGGGTGTTGTAGTGGGTGCGGGCTATCTCCTGCCAGTCGTTGAGCTGAACAACGGCACTGCCGAGCAATTGACTCGCGGGATCCATTTCCACGGTCGCGCCCATCGCTTTCAGCTGTTCATCGGCGGTGATAAATATCCCCTTGCCTGCGCGGATCGCGCCGTAGCTATCGGTGCGTAACTCAAACCCTTCACCGCGCGGCGTGTTCTGATGATCCACCAGGTGGCCGAGGTTGAGTTGGCTCTTGCCGCCATATTCGGTGCTGACCTTAACGTGCTCTTTGCCCCGTGTATCATCAAGGCGAATCTTGTTATTCGCCGGCGTGCGCAGCACGTTGCGCTTGTAGTTGTAAAGCGTCACGTGGTCCTGGTGCGTGGAATCGTGCAGGGCGCCGGCAATATAGGGCCTATCGGGATCGCCCTGCTCAAAAGCGATCGCCACTTCGGTGCCCGCTAACAACGGCAGATGCAGGCCAAAAGTTTCACCGGCGTAAGGGCGCGCCTGGCGCACCCACAGGCTTTCCTCGCCCGGCTGCCAGCGATCGCGATCGAACAATAAGTTCACCCGATAACGTCCGTCGCGATCGATATGGCCATAGAGATCGTTGATTTTGGTGCTGGTGACGCGCGCCGGTAACGTCCCGGCCATGCTGGGTTTACTGATGATTGCCGGGCGAAAGCAGTAGGTCTCAACACTGGGAATGGCCTGAAATGTCACTTCGAAGCTGCGGTCGCGGCGGGCGCGACAGTGAATAGCGGTGATCACCACACCCTGGCGCCAGAGGTCCGTCACCTCCTCGCCGCCGCTCACTTTTAGCTGCTGTCCGGGAGCCAACGCCGCGCAGTTTGTTTCTCCGTTCAGCCGCGTCTGCTGGTTGAGATAGCGCTCATGGCGAATACGGGCATAAAAGGCCCCGCTCTCCGGGTCCGGAGTATGCTGATAGCGATTACCTGGCGTCAGGTAGTTGTCCGCCCAGTGATAGGCTTCACCGTAGGTGGTACTATCGCCCCGGCTGACATTGACGTTGAGATTCATATCCTCCGGCGCGTTACGATAGTTGTAGTCACGGGTGAAGACCGAACGCTCAACCACGCGGTGTCGGCTTTGTAAATCCCACACCGATTCGCTCCCGCCGTCATGCTGCCCGGAGGGGGCGACCGAGGGCAATACCAACCCCGCCTCGTAGTGTTGCTGGTCGTCGTAGAACTCCGCTACATCAATATTGAGCCGGGTATCGGCGATAAAACGAAACCAGATCCCCACCTCGCCCAACAGGCGGGAGATAAAAGTCAGATCGTCCTCACCGTATTGCATCACCTGTTCACGCCGCGGATATTCATGCGCCAGTTGAAAGACAAAATCTTCACCGCGCATCTGGTGACGGGTTCTGAGGATGTGCTCCACAATCTGCGGCGCCGACATGTCCTGATAAATCCGATTCTGATGGCTCTTCGACAGTAGCGCCAGACGCGGCTGTAACGTCAAGGCGTAGCGCGTTTCCTCTTTTGAGGTGGAAAGCCGTTCAAAAGCGGTGATCACTCCCTGCACAACGCGCACCGGTTGCTGGATCTTAATGCCAAATCCCTGGTCAACCGGCGCCTGCAAGGTCAGCGAGGCATTTTTCAGCAACATCTGCTGCGGGGTGATGGCACGATCGCTGCTGGTAAATTCAATGGTATAGCGGAAAGGCTCGCTTAAGTTTTCCTCGCCTTCGAAGCACAGAACGTCCAGCAAGGAGTGACAACCATGCACCTGTAAAAGATGATGACTGTGGTTGAAAAACAAAGGCTTTATGTCATTCATGGTTTATTTTCCTGTATCAAACGCCATTCTCTTTATCTCCCTTCCATCGCTTTCAGCCACGCTACCGCCCGTCGCTGTTTCCTGTTGATAAGGAGCCCAAAAGCGCACAAGGTTGGGCAGATTGTGTTGACCCCGGTACCCGGCAACAAAAACGACGGACAGGAAAACCTGTCCGCGCAGAGCGTCATGAGATGGTCGGTTTAGAAAGCGCCATCCGCCGGGGATGAAGCGGAGGTTGTCGCAACCCGGCAGGCATCAGCCTGCGGCACCAGGCTAATTTCAACCCGGCGGTTGAGCGCCCGGCCTTGTTGCGTCTCGTTGCCGGAGACAGGACGGCTTTCGCCATAGCCCTGTACCGCAAAACAACTTTCCGGCACGTCACCGGTGTCGCGCATCCAGTTGCGCACCGATTCGGCACGCTTCAGAGAGAGTGTCTGGTTGGATTTATCATCACCCACGCTGTCGGTATGCCCGGCGATGACGATAAGCCAACCTGGCCTGGCCTTTATCCCCACCAGCGAGTTCACCAGCAGCTTTGTGGAGCCCGGTTTCAGCGTCCACTTGCCGGTATCGAAAAGAGACATGCTGTCGAGGCGGATAATTTTCGGCACGATTTTTTCTACCGCTTTCGGCGGAGGCGGGGGGACATAGGAGCGAATCGCTTCCAGTAGCGGCTGGCGCAGACGCTCGCCGCGATAGAGCCCAAGACTGAGCGCCAGCGGCGCGCCGTCACGCGCGAAGGCGTCCAGTTGCGCCGCATCCTGGCGTAAAATCTGTACGGCGCGGGCTTTTGCTGCATGGTCGTCCATCGCAGTCCGTTCATAACGCTGAACATCAAAACCAACCCGCTGGAGGAGTTGATGGTTGTTCCATGCGCTGCAGCACAGCGCAATCAGAGCCGCGAGGGAGAACAGACAGAATGCCCGCCGCAGAGCACGGCTTTTCGGCGTAATGCCGCCGCCCTGCGGCAGTATCGGTAAAATAAAATCCGGCAGTTTCCGCGCATCGGCAGCAATTTTCGGCAACCAGCCCGGTAGTGAGTTGAGGGAAGTATGCTCAGACAGCCAACGCTGCCATAGATTATCCGCCACGGCAGGCGCCCCGGCTGGCGTGAAATGATACAGTACGACCGCCGGAGCGATCGGGGGAACATCGTCGGTGGCCGCCGTCAGTACGCTCAACGCTATCTGCTGCGTAAAGCGGGCAAACGCATTCATCCTCACCAGCGCCGCCAGGCGATGAGCGCCATCAGCCTGCATCAGCCAGCTTGCGCTGCTGAACGGCACGCCGTCAGGCAGCCACATCTGCATCGTCTCTTCGGCACGCGCTGTCTGCCATAACGGTTCCAGCGATGCGCCGAACAGGGTGCTGTTCAGCAGTAACGGTATCGCCCGACGGGTATCACGCCGCACCTGAGCAAGCTGCCAGCGTAGCTCGCGAAACCGGGCCGTCAGCGCCGCGTCATCATCATGTTGTTGCGGCTGCACGCAGTACATCACCGCCAGCTGGGCGATGAGCGCCGGCCGCTCACGCTGCAAATAACGCGCCGTCTGCTGCAACGCGGCGGTGGCGACTCTCAGCCAGCAACCCTGCGCCGTACGGTAAACCGCCCCTTCTCCCGGCCAGTCCGCTGTGTCACCGCAGACCAGCACAACCGGCTGTCGATACGGCGCCGACGGTAGCTCAACCAGCCAGTCGGCATCCGCAGGTCGCTCACGTTGTTGGCGCCCGACGTAGACCAGCCCGGCCGCTACGCCCGCCGCCGTCAACCCAACAGCCAGCACCCGGCCGCCGGTGGATAACGGCAGAAACAGCAGGATCATCAACATCGCCAGCAGCCCGCCCCACAGCCATAGCAGGCGCTGATAGCGCGCGCTCATTGTCCGCCTCCCAGTCGCAAAGCCGCCACCAGGGTATCCAGCCAGTAGTTTAATCCCAACCACAACGCGGCTACCGCCGCCAGCGATAATCCAAGGCAAACCGGCCAACGGCGCAGCCAGTCAGCCATGCCTCGGCGCCCGGAGAGGGAGGCCAGTATCGGCAGATGCGGGTCGCCCGCAAACGGCGGTACGCGCTCGCCAAGCGCGCTGACAAGCGCTGCGCGCGCCGGATCATTGAGGCTATAGCGCCCCTTAAAGCCCAGCGCCAGTACCCGATGAAAACAGGTCAGTACAGCTATATCCGGCGCCGGTTCGCGCAACGTCTGGCGTATACGCTCATAGAGCGCATCTCCGGCTTCCATGCCGCCAAAATATTTGACCTCAAGCGGCCGGTCGTACCAGGCGATACAGGCGTCATCTTCCTCTTTGCGGCCTTTCGCGGTTTCATCCAGCAGCGCGCACCACGCGTAGAGGATGTGCTGGCGGTTCGTCTCGCTGACATCAGCGGCGACCAGCTGCGCCATCACCTGTTCAATGTTATCTACACAACGCTGCCAAAGAAGTTTCCCCTCCCCCTCGGCCAGTTTGGCGCCAAGACGCAGTTCCGTCACCGTTAGCCAGCTATCCGCCAGCAGAGCATCAATATTGATATCCTGGGTCATGAGCGCAGCACCGCATACAGTTCGAGTTCAGGATCGCCCAGCAGGCCGGGCACGTAAAAGACGCAACTCCCTTCCGCCAGCATCGCCTGCGCCGCCGGATGAGTCATATCAAGGGTGAAATACTGATTCTCAAGGCGCAGCGGAATAGCGGCGGGAACATGGCTCATGGCTTTCAGCGGAATGCCCGGCTGCGAACCGTTGACCACCCGGTCAACCTCATCGGGGCTGCCGGTTTTACACTGTTGCGGAAATTGCTCCAGCAGTTGCGACGCAGGCAGCGCGGAACGCACCGAGAGATAAAAATCGGCTTCTTCGCGCAACCTTGGATCGTGCAGGCGGGCATGCCAGCGCTTACGCCGGTCATCGTGCGTCATTTCAATCACCACAACCCGGGAGGGCAGGCTGGCTTCGAGCAGTACGCCGAGTAATTTGAATAGCGGTGGAAAGACTTCGGTCAGCGCCTGATGGCGATAGGGCGGGATATCCGCCGTGGTGTGGTCCAGGGAGAAAGTCAGCAAGCTGCCCGCCAGGCTGGCCAGCGCTTCATACAGCCGTTCCGGATGTACCTGGGGATGACGCAGAAAATGGCTCAACACCGGCTCCGCGCTGTTGAGCGCGTTCAGCAACCAGAACAGTGATACATCCGCCACCGCAAAATCCGCCATCCTGGCGTTGCTCTCCCGGCGCATGGCCATCAGGCGTTGCAGGCGCGTGCGCAGTTGATTCGTCAATTGTTCCGTCTGTTCGTGCAGCCAGCGGCTGGCTAACACTTTCAGTAGCGGTGGGATAAAGTCCTCATCCAGCGACCAGCACTCCTGACTGTCGCGACGTAGCCTGGCGAGGGCGACGGTTTGATAATCGCCGTTATCGTCATCCGCAGCGCGCAGCGTCAGTTGCGCAAGCATCACCGCAATTTGTCGACTGTCTTGGCCATATCTGTTGCGCACTTCTCGCCAGGCCTGGCGCCAACGTACCGGACGCTCTGCACGTTGCTCCACCTGCAAGCAGTTGCCGCCGTTGCCATGCTCATGGGGCAGCGCCAGCACCACCGTTAATTCATGGCAGTCCGCTTGCGGCAATACCATGGCTTCAGGCAGCGCATCAGCATTATCACTGTCAATTAGCGTTCCATCAGGAAAGCGTACGTACAGGTGGCTGGCTTTCAGTGTCCCTTGCTTTAGCAGAGCGGCGTCAAATTCGACGCGGATGACGCCCCAGGGATTCATCACTCCCAGACGGGCGATACATTCGCTTTGCCAGGCCGCCTGGTTCACCTGTTGTTGAAAATGTTGTGGGGAGATCATCTGACCCCTGCCCCACAGTGGTCGTAATGTCTTCATCGCACCTCCTGTGCGTTACTCTCGCTTCTCTAATAAGGTGTTCTTAAACTCCAAATTTAATTTCACCTTGCTAACTCACTGGCGAACGGCACTCCGAAACAGAAAAACTTGAATTATTGTTATTGGTATTTATTTTTTCTTGAACGAATATTGGGTGGGCTTTAATATTACCGGAACGACTAGCGGCCAGGGATTTAAGCGTCAGTTTGACGGCCCTCTGTTCAATTTCGATATGCAGTGAAAACAGTGACGGAATACGGGTATTGAGTCGCTCACCTGGGAAAGCGCTGTTCATTACACCCCTTATATATCTGAACCACATCAGAATGAATCACTGGTTACCGTTAACCACCCGAATTAATGAACTATATTTAGATTGATATCAAGAATATTCATCACGGGAATAACGAATAAAATAACCAGAAATTGCAATATCTCAATATATCGCGTGGCCTCATGCGTTTTGAGCAGGGAATTAAACCAGGAACTTACCAACTAACGGGTCATGCGCCAATGATGTCTGTTTCATTGATATAAATCATTACTTACCGCCATGCCGCAACAATCGTGGCCTGAAAAAAATTTCTGTCCAATTATATTTTTGGCGAATCATTTAAAAAAATCCACCTCGTCCAAAAGCGCTCTATCCAGAAAAGTTCCCCCTTCAACGGCGGAGAGTGCCTTTATAATCGGCGAGTCACATTCATTTAAATAATAGAACCCATTATTTGCGCGCAATAATGGGTCAACCGCTATTTTCCCGTGGCTCGGCTTATCGTGTTGCCCGCATTAGCAGACTAACAATAAACGCGCCGCCAAGCCCGGCAGTAATAATACCAATCGGTAATTCTTGATTCGCTATCAGACTTCGACTAAGTATATCGCCGCCAATGAGCAATATCGCGCCCAGCAGACCGCACATTGGTACGGTCAGCCGGTGCCTGACGCCAACGACCCGACGCGCCAGATAAGGAACCATCAGGCCGACAAAACCAATGACCCCGGTTAAAGAGACCAGTAAAGCGGTAGCCAACGCGCAGCAGAGAAAGGTTTCGCTTCTCAAACGCTGCACATCGACGCCCAGCGAGCAGGCCGTCTGCTCCCCCGCCAGCAGTGCATCCAACGCCCGCCAGCGACGCAGGGTAAATCCGCTCAACAACCCCAGGCTCAATAATGGAATGAACAAGTTGTCCCATCGCGCCAGTCCCAGACCGCCCAATGACCAGAATAGCAACGAACCGGCCGCTCGCTGGTCGCCGGAAAAGACCAGATAGCTGGTCAGCGCGCTGAAAAGAAACGACACCGCCAGGCCGCAGATAATTAACTGTTCCGCCCGCCTTAGCTGATTGACGCGAAACAATATCATCACCGCCAGCGCGGATAATATCCCGCCGACGAAGGCCGAGACCGGCAGCGTAAACGCCCCCAGTACATCGCCGAAGCGGGTGATCACCAGCACCGCGCCGGCGGAAGCGCCTGAAGAGAGACCAAACAAAAATGGATCGGCCAGTTCGTTACGTGTCGTGGTCTGTAACAGCAAGCCGGCGATCGCCAGTCCTGCGCCGGTCAACGCCGCCAGCAGGCTCCGTGGTAGACGTAAGTCAATGACGATAGTTTTCAAAATTTCGGGAATGGGAGCGGATGATATCCCTAACGCTGATATCACTTGTTGCCATGAGAGTTCCACACTCCCCAACCGCAGGCTCGAAATCATCAAGCCGCATAAAACCACGGATGCCAGCGCCGTCCACAGAAGAAAACGTTGCACTGACGGCTTCATTTCACGTCCGTGGCATATAAGAGATGCGCCAGCTTCTCAACCGCCGCAATATTCGCCGGGCCCGGAGTCAATTCAGCATACTGTAGCTTAAGATAACGCTGCTGCCGGACGGCGGGCGTCAATTTCATCAGTGGATGAGATTCGAGTACACGCTGCAGCGCCTCGGCTCCCGTGCCGGTTTGGTAATCGAGCAGAATAATCACCTGTGGTTCGCTGGCCGCCACCGCCTCCCACGTCGTCGTGGTCCAGTTCGCGTCCAGAGTATCCATCACGTTGCGTCCCCCGGCCGCCTCGATAATGGCCGTCGGCATCCCGTACTTGCCGCTGGTAAAAGGTTTATCTTCGCCGGAGTCATAGACGAAGACCCGCTGCGGCTGCATATCCGCTGCCCTGGCTGGCAGATTCGCCAGCCGACGTTTCCACCCTTCCACCAACGCCTCGGCCTGTTGTTGCTTGCCAAAAATCTTACCCAACTTGAGTTCATCGTTGTAAAGCAAACTCATGTCGGCTTTCTTTGCCTGCCCGCCGGCCTGTACGCAACTTTCACTCAATACCAGCGTGTTAATTCCATATGGCGCCAGCGTCTGCGGCGTCACATCGCCGCCGATTTTCATGCCGTAGTTCCAGCCGGCGAAGAAAAAGTCCGGCCGGACCGCCAGCAGCGTTTCCAGCGACGGGTATTTAGGTGCCAGCTCGGGGATGGCCCCCATCGCTGCTTTGAACTGTGGTGTTAGTTTATACCAGCCGGTGATGCCGGTTAGCCCCACAATCCGATCCTGGAGATCGAGCGCAAAGGCCATTTCCGCCATATTAAGATCGTTAATTACCGCACGCTGTGGGGGTTGATTAAAGGTGATGGGCTTACCGCAGCTGTCCACGGTAACGGGAAAGGGATTCGCTAACGCGAACGGGCTACTTAACAGCAGCCATAAGATAGTTAAAAGTCTGTTCATATTTACTCGAGGTCATTAAGCGCGATGAGGAACTTCAAAAATGCGCAGCGCTTTACCGCTAACGGGATGCGCCACGCGAAAACTGGTCATGCCAAAAACCGGATAGCTTACGTTGGGGTGCAACGCAGCCTCGGGTACGTCGCAAATCATCTGCTTGCCGTGGTGGATAACCAGCATTCGGTCGGCAAAAGCTTCAGCCGCGGCAAGATCGTGTAACACCGCAATCACCGCAACCTCTGTGCGCTTTACCAGGGTAAGCAACTCGCTCCTCGCCAGCGGATCGAGGTGATTGGTCGGTTCATCCAGCAGGAGTAATGCGGGCGATTGCGCCAGCGCGCGGGCGAGCGCGGCGCGCTGACGCTGACCGCCGGAGAGGTTTCCCAGCGGGCGATGGCGTAAAGGCTGCAGCCCCGTATCGCTAATCACGCTATCCACGATGCGCCGTCCCTGTGCCGAGGAGGGTGATTCACGATACGGTAAACGCCCCAATTGAACATACTCTTCCACCGTCAGGCGCAAATCAGGGGTATCGTTTTGTGACAGGAAAGCAATATTCCGCGCACGCGCTTGAGGCGACAGTTGCCGTAGTGGACACCCCTGCCAGTACAGCGTTCCTTTATCCGGGCGAGCGTCGCCAATGATCGTCCGCAGCAGGCTTGATTTACCACTGCCGTTGGGGCCAATGACCGCCAGCTTTTCGCCGGTATGGAGCGTGAACTGGATATCATCAAGTATCGTTGTACCACGCCGGGCGTTAAGACTTATCCCGTCAACGTGCAGGATCGCAGGTTCGTTCATATGACTCATAGGCTATGTTATAACATAACAATTGTTGTACCACGTTCGCCTACCAACTGCAATTCCGCGCCTGTGGATTTTTTACTAACGATTCGAGGAATATACCCACACTAAAATAATGACAAATTAAATTTTCGATCAGGCTTTTTTCGCTGTATCGCCTGTTGGCAGCCCTTATTTACTCATTAAACATAACAATAACTATTCCTCACCATAATCACAGGGATAACTGCCGCACTATGGTTTGGCTATATGGCGATAACAATCTTTATGACGATAATTTGTGCGTTAAAAATGACGGCTCGCTAAAATTTTCCTGCGGATAAACTCAGCACCCGTGCTCGCAATTGTTCTACATCGATCGACTCAATATAGCGGGCAATGTCGGGATAATACTGTTGGTGATAGCCATATTCCGGGCGGTGCAGCTCCGCCAGCACTTCTGACTTTGTCGCATGGCTAAACAGCAGTTGGTAGAGCGCGACAATCATCCCGGTACGATCGCTGCCGTGCCAGCAGTGCACCAGCGCCGGTTTTACCGCACGATGTAAAAAGCTCAGCGCAATCACCACATCATCGTCGTTAATCGCAGCCGCGTTCATCGGCACCCTATACAAAATAAGCCCCGTACCCTGCGCTTCGTGAGCATCGCTGTGCCACTGGCGCAAATTTAACACTGAGCGTATTCCTATACGCTCCAGGTTCTGCATCTGCAGTCGATTGGGTTGCGCCGAACGATACAACTCAGGCGTGACGCGATAAAAATTATCCGGCATATTTTCGCTTGCCGCTGCGGATAATCCTGCGGTCAGGCTAATTAATAATAGTAACCATTTAACGCAAGAATAAATACTATCCTTAATTAGCAATATCATGAATAATCCTTTTCATTTACCGCGAAATATTTACGCTGCAAGTTGAATATCTAATAATACCCGTGAGCGCAATCCGAATTGTTAGCCGTTCCAATCTCCTTTGATAGCCATCAAATTCATTCGCCTGTGGCCGGTAATTTCGCTATCATCCGCCTCACCCTTAAGCAGCACCTGCCCATGTCTACCGTAATTGATACCTTTATCGCCCCACCTTGTTCCGCGCAGATTAACATCCTCTACGAGGACGAACACTTGTTGTTGATCGACAAACCCAGCGGTCTGCTCAGCCTGTCGGGGAAGAACCCGCAGAACCTGGATTCAGTCCATCATCGCCTGGTGCAGGATTTTCCGGGATGCACGCTGGTGCATCGGCTCGATTTCGGGACTTCCGGGCTGATGGTGGTGGCGCGTAACAAAACGATCAACGCCGCGCTGTGCCAGCAGTTCAGTCAGCGGGCGGTAAGCAAGGTTTATCACGCTCTGTTGTGTGGGCATCCAGAGGAAGATGAAGGGGTGATAGACGCGCCGATTGCCAAAGATCCGGCGCTGTTTCCACGGATGGCGATTAGCGCGCGTAACGGTAAACCGGCGCGCTCGCGCTATCAGGTGCTATCACGGGAATGGTTGCCAACAGCCAGTGGTTCGCTGGCGGTAACTCGCGTACGATTGCAACCGGAAACCGGACGCACCCATCAGCTACGCATCCACTGCCAGCATCTCGGCTATCCGATTCTCGGTTGCGATCTCTACGGAGGGCTGGCGGCACATCAGGCCTCACGCCTGATGCTCCACGCCAGCGAACTGCATTTTCACCATCCGGTCAGCGGTGAAGCGATAGCGGCGCGCCAGCCCACTCCTTTCTGATTCGTCAGTCGCAAATTACTTTTATCGCCAGCCCGCCGCGCGAAGTTTCACGATATTTATCGTTCATGTCTTTGCCGGTTTCATACATCGTCTCAATGACGTTGTCGAGACAGACCCGCGGCTCGCTGGTTCGGCGGAGCGCCATCCGCGCGGCGTTAACCGCCTTCACCGCATTGATAGCATTGCGTTCGATGCAGGGGATTTGCACCTGCCCGGCCACCGGGTCGCAGGTCAGACCGAGGTTATGTTCCATCGCAATCTCCGCGGCGTTGCATACCTGCGCCGGGCTGCCGCCAAGGAGTTCCGTCAGCCCCGCCGCCGCCATGGAACAGGCCACGCCAATTTCTCCCTGGCAGCCAACTTCTGCGCCAGATATAGAGGCATTCATCTTATACAGTGAACCGATAGCCGCCGCAGCCAGCAGATAGCGAGCAATCGAGTTGGCATTGACCGGGCGGCGAAACTTGTCGTAATAGGCCAGAACCGCGGGAATAATCCCGCATGCGCCATTGGTAGGCGCAGTGACGACCCGGCCACCGGCGGCATTCTCTTCGCTCACCGCCAGCGCGAACATATTGATCCAGTCGATGACGTTCATCGGATCGCGGGAGAGGCTGTCGCTGGCCACCAGCTGTCGGCGCAGCGCAGCCGCTCTGCGCGGTACGTTGAGCGGCCCCGGCAGCACGCCCTCGGTATTCATTCCCCGCTCAATACCGTTATGCATCACCGCGTAAATGGCGGCGAAACCAGCATCGATTTGCCCCTTATCGCGCAGCGCCAGCTCGTTTTGCATCATCAGACCGGAAATCGAAAGGCCATTGTGCTCGCACAGCTGAAGCAGTTGATGGGCGGAGCGGAAATCAAAGGGGACCGGCGTTGCGACATCGTGAGTCTGGCCAAAACGCGCTTCCTCAACGATAAACCCGCCGCCAATTGAGTAATAGGTTTTGCTGAGTAGCGGCTGCTGATGATCCCAGGCGCTGATACGCATACCGTTCTCATGGCGGGCCAGCGCGCTATCATGAAATACGATGCTCTCCGGCAGCGGGAAATCGACCTGCCGACTCCCCTTCGCCACCGGCAGACGGCCGCTCGCGGTCACCTGCTGAATAAAAGCCGGGATGGCGTCAATATCGACATCCTGCGGACTATTGCCCGCCAGCCCCATGATGATGGCGACATCGGTCGCATGCCCTTTGCCGGTTAGCGATAGCGAACCGTACAGATCGACGACAATGCGCGAAGTCTGCGTCAGGTCGCCGCTGCTCGCCAGCTCAGTGATAAAACTTTTTCCTGCATTCATCGGCCCCACCGTATGGGAACTCGAAGGGCCAATACCAATTTTGAAAATATCGAAAGCGCTAATCATATCTACACCTCGGTTTACCGTGCAGTGAAGACCAGGTTTCACACCGATGATAAAAAATGGGGCGACCATGATCGTCGCCCCGTTGCGTTACAGCGCCTGGGTGAAGGTTCGCGAAATGACATCCTGCTGCTGTTCATGGGTCAGCGCATTAAAGCGCACCGCATAGCCAGAGACGCGGATGGTCAGGTTCGGATAATTTTCCGGATGAGCAATGGCATCCAGCAACATTTCGCGGTTCATCACGTTGACGTTCAGATGCTGGCCGCCCTCGATCCGCTCTTCGTGGTGGAAGTAACCGTCCAGCAGACCGACGAGGTTGGTTTGTCGGACGCTCGCCTCTTTGCCTAACGCCGCCGGGACGATCGAGAAGGTATAAGAGATTCCATCCTTCGCGTAGGTGAACGGCAACTTCGCCACGGAAGTCAACGAAGCGACCGCCCCTTTGCGATCGCGGCCATGCATCGGGTTTGCTCCCGGCGCAAACGGCGTACCGGCGCGGCGGCCATCCGGGGTATTACCGGTTTTCTGGCCGTACACCACGTTTGAGGTAATCGTCAGAATCGACTGCGTGGGCACCGCGTTACGGTAGGTCGGCAACACCTTAATTTTCTTCATAAAGCGTTCAACGAGATCGCAGGCAATACTATCGACGCGCTGATCGTTATTGCCGTACTGCGGATAATCGCCTTCAATCTCAAAATCGATCGCCAGGCCGCTGTCGTCGCGGATGGGTTTCACCTTCGCGTGCTTAATAGCCGAAAGCGAATCCGCCGCCACCGACAACCCGGCAATCCCGCAGGCCATGGTGCGGTATACGTCGCGGTCGTGCAGCGCCATCAGCGAGGCTTCATAACTGTATTTATCGTGCATGTAATGAATGATGTTCAGCGCGCTGATGTACTGCACCGCCAGCCAATCCATGAAATGATCGAGGCTGGCCATCACTTTGTCGTAATCCAGCACTTCGTCCATCAGCGGCGCGGTTTTCGGCCCGACCTGGATTTTGAGTTTCTCATCCACCCCGCCGTTGATTGCGTACAGCAGCGTTTTGGCGAGGTTGGCGCGAGCGCCGAAGAACTGCATCTGTTTGCCGATAACCATCGGGCTGACGCAGCAGGCAATGGCGTAATCATCACTGTTGAAATCGGCGCGCATCAGGTCATCGTTTTCATACTGCAACGAGGAGGTGACGATCGAGACGTGGGCGGCGTATTTCTTAAAGGCAATCGGCAGCGCTTCCGACCACAATACGGTAAGGTTAGGTTCCGGCGCCGGGCCCATGGTGTGCAGCGTATGCAGATAGCGGAAAGAGTTTTTAGTCACCAGCGTGCGACCATCCAGCCCCATCCCGCCAATCACCTCGGTTGCCCAGATGGGATCGCCGGAGAACAGCGTATCGAATTCCGGCGTACGCAGGAAACGCACCACGCGGATCTTCATAATGAAATGGTCGATCAGCTCCTGCGCCTGTTGTTCATTGAGGATCCCGGCGTGGAAGTCGCGTTCGATATAGATATCGAGGAAAGAGGCGGTACGCCCCAGCGACATCGCGCCGCCGTTTTGCGATTTCACCGCCGCCAGATAGGCGAAGTATAACCACTGTACCGCTTCCTGGGCGTTGCGCGCCGGGCGGGAGATATCGCAGCCGTATTTCGCCGCCATCTCCTGCATTTGCAGCAGCGCGCGGCGGTGCTCCGCCAGCTCTTCACGCAGACGAATAGTAGCTTCCAGATCCTGCCCGCGCTCGAGCGTTGCCTGCAGATCGGCAAACTGCAGCTCACGTTCACGCACCAGATAGCGGATGCCGTATAGCGCCACCCGGCGGTAGTCGCCAATGATACGCCCGCGGCCATAGCCGTCCGGCAGCCCGGTCAACACGCCGGATTTACGGCAGCGCAGCATATCCGGCGAATAGGCGTCAAATACCCCCTGATTGTGGGTTTTACGCAGCTCGCTAAACAGATATTCAAACTGACTATCCATTTCCCGGCCATAGGCATCAAACGAGCTTTTAATCATATTAATGCCGCCAAACGGATGCAGCGCGCGCTTGAGCGGTTTATCCGTTTGCAGACCGACAATTTTCTCCAACGCTTGCTCAATATAGCCGGCATCATGGGCGGTAATGGTGGTGGCGATATTGGTATCAAAATCAACCGGCGCGTGGGTAGCGTTCTCTACGCGAATGCCGGCCATCACTTTTTCCCACAGCGCGGTCGTCGCCGGCGTCGCCTCCTCAAGGAACGATTCATCCCCGGTATATGGTGTATAGTTGTGCTGAATAAAATCACGGACATTAATTTCTTCTTTCCAGTCCGTACCGTTAAATCCGTGCCATGCTTCGGCGTACAGCATATCGCTGGTATCGATATTTACCTTCATGAAAATAATCTCTCTACAGGACCACAACGTAATTAAGCAAATTCCAGGGATGTGTTAATTTTGCCTAAATGAATAGCATCGAGCGCAATCATCTTCTCTTCATTGGTGGGGATGACTGCAGATATCACGCGTGCCTCGCGGGAAGAAATAACGCGTTCACCGGCGGAGTTGGGTTGTTTATTTAGCGCATCATTCAGGCTGACGCCGAATACCGCTAAATGCTCAATCACCAGTTGGCGGATTAATACCGAATTTTCGCCGATACCGCCGGTAAAAATAATCGCGTCAAGGCGGCGTAGCGAGGCGGCATGGCCGGCAATGTGGCGGGCAATACGATGCACGAAGGTTTTAATCGCCAACCGCGCGCGTTCATGCCCTTCATGCCAGGCTTTTTCCAGCACCCGCAGGTCGGATGACAATCCGGATATCCCCAGCAGGCCGGACTCCTTATTCACCACGCGCTCCAGATCGCTGAGCGTCTGGTTAGTTTCGCCGGCAATCCACGCCATCGCGCCAAAATCGACATCCCCGCTGCGGGTGCCCATCATCAGGCCTTCCAGCGGCGTCATGCCCATCGAGGTGTCGACGCTGCGGCCGTTGCGTACCGCGCAAATCGACGCGCCGTTGCCAAGATGGGCAATGACCAGCCCGCTATCCTGCTCGGGTAAATCAAGCAGCGCTAGCGCGCGCTGAGACACATAACGGTGCGAAGTGCCGTGGAAGCCGTAGCGACGCACGCCCAATCGCTGGTAATAGTCCCACGGCAGGCCGTAGAGAAATGCCTCTGGCGCCAGCGTCTGATGAAAACTGGTATCAAAGACCGCCACCTGCTGTACGCCCGGGAATAACTGCTGCGCTGATTCAATACCGCTGAGATTGGCGTAATTATGCAGCGGTGCCAGCGGCGACACCTGGCGAATATTGTCGATAACTTCATCGGTAATGATCGCCGATTCGGTAAATATGCTGCCGCCGTGCGCGATACGGTGGCCAATTAACGCCACGCTATCCATTAAACCGCGTTTTTCTAATTCAAATGCGATCGCCTTCAATGCACCTTCATAACTGCGGTGAGCCAGCTTAGCCGGCTCTCCCCCATTTATTGACAGGAACGCATTTTCAGAATTAATGCCATCTGCAATACCAGCCATTAATACTTCACAGCTGGCGGCATCCAGTACTGAAAATTTAATTGAAGACGAGCCGCAGTTAATGACCAGTACTACCGGATATTCATTCATGTCATCACTCCGCTCGTCCTGAGCTTAATTAAAACAGTTTGTAAACGATGTTCAGAATGGTCAGCAGACCGATTACCGTGACGAAAACGTTGTCCAGGCGGCCGCGATATTTCGCCAACGATGGCGCTTTACGGATGGCGTACATCGGCAGCAGGCACAGCAGCGAGGCAATAATCGGCGCGCCCATCGCTTCAATCAGGTCGAGAATGTTCGGGTTGGCGTAAGCGACGATCCACGTTGAGCCCATGATAAAAATCATGCTGATGGTGTTGAGCTTGCCGCTGGAAACTCGGGTTTTATCGCCTTTGTAGCCAAACTTCAGCACCAGACCGTTTAGGCCTTCCAGGGTGCCGAGATAGTGGCCGAAGAAGGATTTGAAAATCGCCACCAGCGCGATGATTGACGCGCCATATTCAAGCACCGTAGCAAAGGTGGATTTGGTGCCGGACAGCGAGGCGAAGTGGTTCGCCAGGTAAGAGAGAACCGGGATATTCTGCGCTTTGGCATCCGCCATATTCTGCGGCGACAGGGTAAACAGGCAGCTGAAGGCGAAGAACATTACCACGGCCACCATCAGCATGCTGGCGCGAGAGATAATCTGTGAACATTTGCGCTCGGTGAACTCGCGACCAAAGTCTTTTTCATACTCTTCGCGCTTGGAGACCACGAATGAAGAGACAATTGGCGAGAAGTTAAACGAGAACACCATAATCGAAATACCCAGCCAGACGGTCACCAGAATACCATCGTGGCCGGTCAGCGAGATCTCGCTTAAATTCACCTGATCGATAACCGCGGAGTTCCAGTAAGGGATCAGCGACAGCGAAATCAGCACCAGGCTGGCGATAAACGGCCATACCAGATAGCTCATTACCTTCACCATCAGATCTTTACCGAACCAGATGACAAACGCCATCAGCAGCAGCAGGAACAGCGCGACAAAACCGCGGTTCAGCGCCGGCAGCTGCAGCTGGTTTTCCCAGAAGGTCATAAAGGTATTGGTGATCGTCACGCCGTAAATCCACAGTAGCGGGCAAATCGCGAAGAAATAAAGGAAAGTAATCACCACCCCGCCGGTTTTACCAAAGTGCTCCTCTACCGTTTCAGTGATATTGCCGGAAGGATTTGAGCCGGAAAGGCACAGCCGGGCCAGCGCCCGATGGCAATAGAAGGCGATCGGGTAGGCCAGCACTAACATCAGTAAGATGGGGATCAGGCCGCCGAAACCGGCGCGGATCGGGAAGAATAATACCCCGGCGCCAATGGCGGTGCCGAATAAGCCCAGGGTCCAGGTGGTGTCCGATTTGCGCCAGGACGACTCTTTTGTCTGGCTGGATACAATGCTATCTGTAGTACTCATATCCTTTCCTCATCAAAAAGATTAAGCGTCAACTAAACCAGTAATTTGCGATACGCGAGACAGGTCGATATTGCCGCCGGAAATAATGCTGACGGTTTTTCGGTTTTGAATATAGCTGTCCAGTTTACCGCTTAATAATGCGGCACAGGCTAACGCCCCGGCCCCTTCGGTAATGACTTTATTGCGTTGAATAAGTGCGACCATACTGTTGCGAATTTCGTCTTCACTGACCAGCACAATATCGTCCACTAATTCACGCACGATTTGATAGGTAATATTCCCTGGACGAGAAACGTCGCAACCGTCAGCCAGGGTGGCATTAGTGCGATGATTGGTAATTTCTCCGGCGTAATACGAGGCGGCCATGCCGTGAACATTTTCCGACTGCACGCCAATAATACGAATAGTCGGGTTAATCGATTTAATCGCCACCGCGATGCCGGCAATTAAACCGCCGCCGCCAATCGGCACAATAACGTTATCGACATCATATAAATCCTCCATGATCTCCAGACCAATAGTCCCCTGGCCGGCTATCACTTTCGGGTCATCGTAGGGAGGAATAAATATACGCCCTTCCATTTCGACAATTTCGCTGACTTTGGCGATGGTGTCGTTAAAATTATCGCCATGTAGCACCACTTCCGCCGAATAGTCGCAGGTGGCGGCCACTTTTGATTTTGGCGCGCCCTTCGGCATTACCACTTTGCCGTCAATGCCGAGCATAGCGCAGGAGAGTGAAACGCCCTGCGCATGGTTACCGGCGGAACACGCCACCACGCCTTTGCGCTTTTCGGCATCGGTCAGCGAGCTGAGTTTATTAAACGCGCCGCGAATTTTAAAAGAACCGGTGCGCTGCATATTTTCAAACTTAAGGAAGATTTCGCCTTTGCATCGTTCACTGAAATAATTTGAGCGCGGCATCCCCGTTTTATATATTTTACCTGCCAATCTTTTCTTCGCTTCGAGGATAT
This sequence comes from Klebsiella sp. K-3, assembly GCF_051207495.1. Taxonomy (NCBI): domain Bacteria; kingdom Pseudomonadati; phylum Pseudomonadota; class Gammaproteobacteria; order Enterobacterales; family Enterobacteriaceae; genus Klebsiella; species Klebsiella sp. K-3. The sequence goes on from NZ_JBPNXF010000007.1 coordinate 221,218, forward strand.
CTTCAATAGCAACCGGAAGATCGTATGTAATATGCATGAGAACCTCTTAACCTGGAATTAAAAAAATAGCGTTAATGGGCAGCGATTGATAAATAAATCGCAGCTTAAGTTTCGATTAATATAAATAGACAATCAATCCACACTGATTAATTGTCGTCGTCGGCAACCGCTATGGGCTGAATATTCTTTCGCTAATTCGACTAACGCCGAGGCCGCGCTTTTAATGCGATAATTCTTCGACCATACCGCAGCATAATGCGCTACGGGTAACGCGTCCTCGACAGGAATAGTAATAAATTGATTAGAGCCAAATGGTGCGGTCATATCACAAGGAATAACCGTCAGGAAATCAGCATTGAGAACAAGATTATAAATAGTAACGACAGAGTCTGTTTTAACGATGTTTTCATTGTTGATGCCGCTGCGTTGAAGCGTGGCGAGGAGTTCACTGTAGTAACCCATATTGGTTTGCGGCAATACCCACTGTTCGTGTTGTAACGATGCCAGCGTGGCACTGCCGCTACGCGTTCGCGATTTGCTGGCCACCAGCACGAACTCTGATTCAAATAGCGGTTCGACATGTAGATCGTGCAGCTTCATTTCATCGCTCAGCGTGCCGATGGCGAAATCGAGACGGCCATCGCGGATCGCCGGCAGGAACGAAGAAAGCTGCGCTTCGTACATCGAGACCTGTGCTTTTGGAAATAACTTTTTGAATTTATGGATCATGTCCGACATAAAAGTGAAGCCGATCAGCGACGGGAAACCGAAAGAGACGTCAACGACGGTGCTGCAGGTCATACTGTGCATTTCGTTAACCATATTTTTCATTTCGCGGGTAATCGATTCCGACCAGCTCAACAGCACCTGTCCGGCTTCAGTCAACGTAACACCGGTATTTTTACGGACAATGAGCTCAGTACCGAAATAGTCTTCAATATCATTAATTGTTTTACTGACTGCAGGTTGAGTTAATCCTAATTCTTTCGCTGCTGAACCAATCGAACCACTTCGGATCACCTCCTGGAATACAACCAGGTGCTGAGTTTTAGGGAGCGGAATAGTATTCATATTGGTTATCCACGTTAATGACTTTGTTGACGGCGGGAAGTGTATCAAATGATGATCCGCTGGTTGTGTGAGACTACTCACAAAGCCCTTTCACCTATAATCAACCTTATCCAAAAAACAAATTAAAACACTTAAAATCAATAAGTTAAAATCAAAAACATGAAATTAAGCATGATTTTAGTCAAAGAAATATGAGGGGATAAAAAATATTTATGGGGATAAAAAAGGTTAATTTTTAAGCTAAACGCGAGCAGGGAAGGGGTAATTTTCAAGCAATAAAAGGAGATATATCACATTAATTCCTGATTAAAACACAGGTGTAAACAATCAAATAAAATGAGAAAACTGTATTTATTTCGATTCATTACGGGATGAGGTCACAATTTTTCACGTTATTTGTATGTAAAGATATGTTTCATTAATTTAATTGAAAACAAAAACAAACAATAATCTATCATTTTAAACATTATTTTAACTTCATTTTTTGGCTATTTTATAGCAGGTAATTCCTTGATTAAAATCAATATCGATTTTTCATCTACTCATAGAACCACTAAATAGTGATTTGTGCTAATCATCACAAATCAGGAAAACTCATCAAGCATGTGCCGCAGATACCGCCAACCGGTTAGCGCGCTAACCACCGCGCAGATTGCCAGCGTGATACCCAACGATTCCCCCCACCCCACAAATGCCAGCCCCAAGCCGATAATCAAATAATAGGCCAGGCCAAAAAGCGCGCCGGCGCTACCACGACATTCGGCGTAGTCGCTAAGCGCCGTCCCCAACACCACGGGGATCGCCATGGCATATGCCGCCGCCACCCCCATCATCGGCAGTAAAAAGAACAATGAATGCGTTAACAGGCCGACGCCTGCGCTGGAGAGCAGTAACAGCAGACCGGCACAGATAAAAATGTGCCGCTGAGCGGCTCCACGTCGTAGCAACAGATGATTCCCCTGCGCGCCGGCTAACGCCCCTGCCGCCAGCGCCATACCGCTATAGCCAAAAGCCTGCGCATCCAGTCCCTGCCGGGCAAAAAGGAAAGGTCCCTGGCTGTAATAGCTGAACAAACCGATATTCAATGCCGCAACTAACACTACCGCTAAACGGATTTTCGCATCCGCCAGCATGCGCAGCATTAACGGCCAGAGCGTCTGATCCCCTGTTCGCGGCGGCCGGGTTTCCGGCATTACCACTGCGCACAGCAGCAATAATGCCGCCGCCAGCAGCGCCAACGCCCCGAAGACGCCATACATTCCCCACTCCCCCGCCAGCACGCCGCCAAGATAAACGCCAATGGCCGGGCTGATAGCCAGCGCCATGCCGACGAAGGAAAAGATGGCCGCCAACTTCCGGCCATCAAACGCATCGCGCAATACCGTTTGCCCAACCACCGACCCGATAGCCGCGCCGAAAGCCGCTACGATGCGAGCCGCCAGCAGCACGCTAAAATTTGGCGCCGCCAGCGCCAGCATACAGCCTGCGGTATACACCGCCAGACCGAGCAATAACGCCGGCCGCCGTCCACGCCGGTCGCTGAACCAGCCCCAGAACAGCACGCCGATGGCAAAGCCGATGAAATAGACCGCCAGCGTCTGCGCCGCATCGGCGGCGCTAACGGAAAAATGTGCGCTGATATCAGTCAGCGCCGGGCTATAGATGGTTTCCGCGATTTGCGGAAACATGAGTAGTGCGGTAACCAGCGCCATCGCCGAACGACCTAACATATCCACCTCCCTTATCAGAGGCGCCATTGTAGGGAGCGGCATAATCGGCGATTATAAATATAATGACTTTTAACATCGAGAATCAGACATCATGGCATGGCTCAGCGCGGATGCATCCTTTGACCCTGATACGCTCAATACGCCGCTGATTGGCGTGCAAGCGACCCTTAACGGCGATCATGACGATGGTCTGCATCATCATCAAATGGGGCAGATGCTATTTACCCGTCAGGGTTGTATCCGGCTGACGTTAAACGATGGCGCGCTATTGTGTATGTTGCCGCCAACCCGCGCGGCGTGGATCCCCGCAGGCGTCACCCACCGCGCCGAAATGCAGCACATCGTTGATTACCGTTCGGTGTGGTTCGCCACTACCTCATACCCGCAGCTGCCCCGTCAGCCTGCGATTCTCAACGTTACGCCGCTGCTGCGCGAGTTGCTCGAACGCATTAGCGCCAGCCCGTGGGATACCGACTGGCGACAGAGCCCGGCCCGGCATCTGGCGGCGCTCTGCGTGGCGGAAATCGGCGCGGCAAAACAGGAACCGATGATGCTAACGCTGCCGCAGGATAAACGCCTGCGTCATCTCAACGGCAATGCGCAACCACCGCTACTTCAGCAACTGGCTGCGCAATGCGGCGCCGGAGAAAAGACCATCAGCCGCCTGTTTCAGCGCGAAACCGGCATGTCATATCAACAATGGCGCCAACAGTGGCGGCTAATGAAAGCTGTAGAATTGCTGTCTTGCGGCCAGCGCATCACGGATGTCGCCCAGGCGCTGGAGTTTGCCAGCGATAGCGCCTTTATCTACTTCTTCCGTACCCAGACCGGCAAAACGCCGGGACAATACTTCACCAGGTAAATACTCTGTTTTCGGCCAAAATGTTAACTCCAACACGCGAAGCGGCCGATATTCGGCTAAGGTTTTCTGATGGCCGTTCGCAGTGGCGCGAAGTCAGCAAAACGCAAAATGGAGAATTATCGATGACGAGATCGGTTCTACGTCGCCCGGAAACCCTGACATACCTCATTCAACTGGCGCTGGGAGGCGCAATGTTAAGCCTGGCGACATTTGCCGTTCAGGCTGATGAAAACCCCGCCCCGGTGCCGCAATCGCCTGATGAACTTTTAGGCCCGCTATTTAACGACGTGCAAAGCGCGAAACTCTTCGCTGACCAAAAAACCTTCGCCGATGCGGTACCGAACAGCGATCCGCTAATGATCCTTGCCGACTATCGGATGCAAAAAAGCCAGGCCAGCTTCGATCTGCGCCATTTCGTCGAGATCAACTTCACCCTGCCGCGTGATAACGATCAATACGTGCCGCCGAAAGGGCAAACATTGCGTCAACACATCGATGGGCTATGGCCGGTATTAACCCGCAGCACCGTCGAGGTAGAAAAATGGGATTCGCTGCTGCCGCTGCCGAAACCTTATGTGGTGCCCGGTGGACGCTTCCGCGAAGTCTATTACTGGGACAGCTATTTCACCATGCTGGGTCTCGCCGAAAGCGGGCACTGGGATAAAGTGGAAGACATGGTGGCCAACTTCGCCGCCGAAATAGACCGTTGGGGCCATATTCCAAACGGCAACCGCAGCTACTACCTGAGTCGTTCGCAGCCGCCGTTCTTCTCCTTTATGGTTGAGCTGCTGGCCAGCCACGATGGCGATCGGGCGCTAAAGACCTGGCTGCCGCAGATGGAAAAAGAGTATCGCTACTGGATGGAAGGCGCCGAGGCGCTGACGCCCGGCAACGCCAATAAACGCGTGGTGCGTCTGGAAGATGGCGCGCTGCTTAACCGCTACTGGGATGATAACGATACGCCTCGCCCGGAATCGTGGCTGGACGATGTTACCACCGCCAAAAACAATCCTAACCGCCCGGCCACCGAAATCTATCGCGACCTACGTTCCGCCGCGGCCTCTGGATGGGACTTCAGTTCTCGCTGGATGGATAATCCGCAGCAATTGGGGACTATCCGCACCACCAGCATCATTCCGGTCGATCTCAATGCGCTGATGTTCCACATGGAGAAAACCATCGCCCGCGCCAGTAAGGCCGCTGGCGACAGCGCCAAAGCCGGGCAGTACGATGCGTTAGCGAACGCCCGCCAGAAAGCGCTGGAAAAATATCTGTGGAACGATAAAGAAGGCTGGTATGCCGATTACGATCTGAAGAGCCATAAAGTCCGGAATCAGCTGACCGCCGCGGCGCTGTTCCCGCTGTACGTCAAAGCGGCCTCCAGCGAACGCGCCGCGAAAGTCGCCGCGGCGGCGGAAAGCCGCCTGCTGAAGCCCGGCGGACTCACCACCACCACGGTCAATAGCGGCCAGCAATGGGACGCGCCAAACGGCTGGGCCCCGCTGCAGTGGGTAGCGGTGGAAGGTCTGCAGAACTACGGTCAGAAAAAAGTGGCTATGGAGGTCACCTGGCGCTTCCTCAGCAACGTACAGCACACCTATGACAGCAAGCAGAAGCTGGTAGAGAAATATGACGTGAGTTCAACGGGTACCGGCGGCGGCGGCGGAGAGTATCCCCTGCAGGACGGCTTTGGCTGGACCAATGGCGTGACGTTGAAAATGCTCGACCTGGTTTGCCCGCAGGAAAAACCATGTGATGCCCTGCCGGCGACCCGTCCGACGCCGGCAGAAAGCGCTGCCGGTAAGCAGCCAGCCGCGAACGATGCCGTGGCGGCTGCGGAGAAAAAAGCCCAATAATCCCCTGCGCGCGGCGGTATCTTCGCCGCGCTATTACCATCGACATCACCCCATCATCCGCTCGACAGCCAGCAAAATGTCTTCTTGCTCTGAGGAGGACTATTTTGCTTGATCATGCAAAAGCAAACGATAATAATTCGCATTATTTTTAACGAAAAAGCATTTCGTTTATTTCCGCGGCGGCGCACAGGAGTGCCAGACCGCGCTATTCAGGATTATGGCATGATCTCCTCTGTTGACTTCAAACGCTCCGCGCTGGTATGCGCCCTCGCGGCCGCCTTCCCTCTCGCCGCGCAGGCGGAAGATACTCTAATCGTTACCGCAAAGCCTGACGACTCCGCCAGCGCGCAGACTCAAGGCTATAGCGCCAAAACGTCAACCGGCGCCACGAAAACCGATCAGCCGTTGATAACTACCGCCCAGTCGGTATCGGTGATCACCCGCCAGCAAATCGCCGATCAGGGCGCCAATACCGTAAGCCAGGCGCTACAGTATACGCCGGGGGTTTATTCCAGTTTTGGCGGCGGCGCGACGCGCTTTGATACTATCTCGCTGCGCGGCTACCACGGCGGCGATGTCGATAACCTGTTCCTTGACGGCATGCGCCTGATGAGCGACGGCGGCAGCCATAACGTACTGCAGATTGACCCATGGTTTATTGAGCGCGTCGACGTCATCCGCGGCCCCTCTTCCGCCCTTTACGGCCAGAGTGTGCCGGGCGGGGTGGTCAATTTGACCTCCAAACGGCCGCAGTTCAGCCAGCAGGGTCACTTCCGCCTGACCGGTGGTACGCAAAATACTAAGGGCGCGGCTTTTGACTATACCAACGCTATCAATGACCAGTGGGCCTGGCGGCTCATCGGCATGACCCGCAGCAGCGATACGCAGTATGACCATACCCGCGAAGAGCGCTACGCGATTTCGCCTTCCTTGCTGTGGCAACCGGATAGCGATACTTCGCTGCTGTTGCGCGCCTACCTGCAAAAAGATCCCTCCGGAGGCTACCACGGCTCTCTGCCGCTGGATGGCACCCGTTACGCGCACAACGGCCGTAAACTTTCACCCAGCACTAATGAAGGCGATCCGGGTGATGGCTACCAGCGCCGCGAACAGATCTACAGCTACGAGTTCAATCACCAGTTTAGCGATGTCTGGTCGGCCTACTCCGCGGGCAGCTATACCCATACGAATGTCTCGCTGGATCAGGTTTATCAGGTTGGCTGGGTAGGTGACAGCGACATGCTTTCCCGCGGCTACAGCGGTTCCCGCGGGTCGCTGGACGCCTGGTCAACCGATAACCGCCTGCGCGCCGATTTCGCCACCGGTGAACTGGCGCATACGCTGATCCTCGGCGCTGAGTATCATCGCTTCCGCAACGATTTGTGGACCGGCGCTGGCGGCGCGGCGCCGCTCAATCCGTTTACCGGCTATACGCCGCAAACCGGGCATACCATCACCTACAGCGATAATAATAATCGCCGTTATTACCAGACCGGGCTTTATCTGCAGGATGAAATGGTGTGGAACCGCTGGCATCTTGATGTTTCCGGGCGCTACGACCGCATCGTTTCACAGCAGGTAAGCGACACCTCAGGCACGTCAAACCGCCGCTCCGACGATCACATCAGCGGCCGCGCCTCGCTGCTGTACGCGCTCGATAACGGTCTTTCGCCCTACTTAAGCTACAGCCAGGCGATTACCCCGGCGATGCTGCCGGGCGCCGACGGCACGTTATTAAAACCCACCACCGCCGAACAGGTGGAAGCCGGCCTGAAATTCCAGCCGCCGGGCAGCAGCGATTTGTATAGCATCGCGATTTACGACTTGATGCAAAAGGATGTCGCCACCCGCGATCCGAACATCGCCACCGCCACCTATATTCCAGCCGGAAAAGTGCATTCGCAGGGCGTAGAGCTGGAAGCGCATAATCAAATTACACCGCAATTGAGCACTATTGCCTCTTATACCTGGAATCGCCTGCGCTTCCAGGACACGAAAGACGGCACCGATAGTAATACGCCGCAGCTGTCGCCAGATCAGATGGCCTCGTTCTGGGCGCGCTATCAATTGCCGGCGGGCATTACCCTTGGCGCGGGCGTGCGCTATATCGGTAAGCAGTGGGCCGATGACGCCAATACCGAACGTTTACCTTCGGTCACCCTGATAGATGCGATGGCGCGCGCCGACCTCGGAGCGTGGTCGACAGCGATGAAAGGCGCCTACATTCAGGTTAACGCGAATAATATCGGCGATCGTGAATATCTTTCCGGCTGCTACGGCACCGGCAACTGTTACTGGGGGGCTGAACGCAGCGTCACGGCTACCTTAGGTTACGATTTCTGACAACGTTGCCTCCGGGAACATCCCGGAGGCAACGCAAGGTGAGGAATTACATCGCGTCCAGCGCTTTCTGCAGTTTCCAGATATAGCGCGGCGCCTGTGGGGCTGGATGCTTTTTCGCCACGTGTTCAAAGAACTCATCGGCATCGAGATCGTTAATCTCGTCGATGGCGTCCTGGCGATTCGACGAGAAGGTGCGCAGCAGCGCGCCCGCGCCGTTGGCATAAGAGACCACGACCGCATAGCGCATCACCTGCGGGTCCTTAATTCCCGCCAGCGGGCCGTTTTCCAGAATGCTCAGGTAAGCGGCGCCCATCGAGATATTGCGTTCCGGATTCTTCAGCTCGCTTACCGAAGGCTGGCCACGCCAGCCCATCCGTTGATAGACATCGCGCCCGGAGGTCGACGGCTTCAACTGCATCAGCCCTACCGCGCCGGATTTACTGACCACCGAGGGATTACCGCCGGACTCAATCGCGATGATCGCCGTTATCAGCTGCGGGTCTACTCCCCACGCGGCGCCGGCTTTTTCGCTAATCGGCATCCACTGCATCGACCGCTTCACCGGGACTTCCGGGTTCCACGGCGGATTGGTGTAATCGTGCTTTGAGCTACAACCGGCCAACAATACAAATAAAAAAACAAACCATCTCAATTTCACACATCTATCCTTATTGGCTGAAGTTTGCCGCACGGAGATGACAATAAACGTTCCAGGCGGCATGATAACCCTTTCATTCTTTGCAAGGAATTGCCATGTCTCAGTTTTATCTGGTCGCCCCTTCCGGTTACTGTATCAATCAACAGGCTGCGGCCCTTGGCGTGGCCCGTCTGCAGGAGGCCGGCCATCAGGTACTGAACCAACAGGCGATCTCCCGTCGACAGCAGCGTTTCGCCGGCAGCGACAGCGAACGCCTGGCCGATATTAACCAACTTGCGGCCCTTAAGGGAAAAAACCGCATCGTGCTGGCGGTGCGCGGCGGCTATGGCGCCACCCGGTTACTATCGCATATCGACTGGCAGGCCTTGTCCGCGCGCCAGCGTCAGGATCCGCTGCTTATCTGCGGCCACAGTGATTTCACCGCCATCCAGATGGGACTGTTGGCTAAAGCCAACGCTATCAGCTTCAGCGGGCCGATGTTAGCGGGCAATTTCGGCGCAGAAACCCTGAATGCGTTTACTGAACATCACTTCTGGCAGGCGCTGCGCGAACCGGAGTTTACCCTCGAATGGCAAAGCGATGGCCCGGCCTGCCGCGCCGAAGGCACCCTGTGGGGCGGCAATCTGGCGATGGTCACGTCGCTCATCGGCACGCCGTGGCTACCGCAGATTGATGGCGGTATTCTGGTGCTTGAGGATATCAACGAACACCCGTTCCGCGTGGAGCGTATGCTGCTACAATTGCTCAACAGCGGGATCCTTGCCCGCCAACGGGCCATTGTGCTCGGCAGCTTTACCGGGGCGCAGCCCAACGACTATGACGACGGTTACGATCTACCCACCGTCTACGCGTGGCTACGTCAGCAACTCGCCATCCCGCTGCTGACCGGACTCGAATTCGGTCATGAACAGCGCACCGTGACTTTGCCTCTCGGCGCACAGGCACGGCTGGTCAACAACGCCTCTGTCGCAACGTTAACGATAAGCGGCCATCCGGTGCTGACGGAATAAAAATTCCTCTCCGCGAGTATCCTGAAAACGCGCGGATTGTTAAAATGGTGTAATTTTCACCCCTTCACGCTGACAAGGAGTACGTGAACATTGGACGCCGCTGCGGTCATTAGTCTGTTTATCCTGGGTTCTGTTTTAGTAACCTGCAGTATTTTATTGAGTTCTTTCTCCTCGCGCCTCGGCATCCCGATTCTGGTTATCTTCCTCGCCATCGGTATGCTGGCAGGCGTTGACGGTATCGGCGGCATTCCTTTCGATAACTATCCTTTCGCCTATATGGTGAGTAACCTCGCGCTGGCGGTGATCCTGCTGGACGGCGGGATGCGCACCCAGGCCAGTTCGTTTCGCGTCGCGCTCTGGCCCGCGCTGTCGCTGGCGACGGTCGGCGTGCTGATAACCTCCGCCCTCACCGGGATGATGGCGGCATGGCTGTTCAAGCTCGATTTAATCGAAGGGCTACTAATTGGCGCCATCGTCGGCTCCACCGATGCGGCGGCGGTGTTCTCGCTGCTCGGCGGTAAAGGGCTTAACGAGCGCGTCGGCTCGACCCTCGAAATTGAATCCGGCAGCAACGACCCGATGGCGGTGTTCCTCACCATTACCCTGATTGAAATGATCCAGCAGCATGAAGCCGGACTGAGCTGGATGTTTGTGGTGCATATCATTCAACAGTTTGGCCTGGGCATCGCTATTGGTCTCGGCGGCGGTTATCTGCTGCTGCAGATGATTAATCGCATCGTCCTGCCTACCGGGCTCTATCCCCTGCTGGCGCTAAGCGGCGGGATCATGATTTTCGCCGTCACCACCTCCCTGAATGGGAGCGGTATCCTCGCGGTCTATCTCTGCGGTTTCCTGCTCGGTAATAAACCTATTCGCAACCGCCACGGCATTCTGCAAAACTTTGACGGCCTGGCGTGGCTGGCGCAAATCGCCATGTTCCTCGTCCTCGGCCTGCTGGTGACGCCGTCCGACCTGTGGCCGATCGCGATTCCGGCGCTACTGCTGTCTATGTGGATGATCTTCATCGCGCGTCCGCTGTCGGTATTCGCCGGCCTGCTGCCGTTCCGCGGTTTTAATCTGCGCGAGCGGGTGTTTATCAGCTGGGTCGGATTGCGCGGCGCGGTGCCGATTATCCTCGCCGTTTTCCCGATGATGGCCGGGCTTGAGAACGCGCGGCTGTTCTTTAACGTCGCCTTCTTCGTGGTGCTGATTTCACTGCTATTACAGGGAACCTCACTGTCCTGGGCGGCGAAAAAAGCGAAGGTCGTGGTACCGCCGGTCGGCTGGCCTATCTCTCGCGTCGGTTTGGATATCCATCCGGAAAATCCGTGGGAGCAATTTGTGTACCAGCTGGGTGATGATAAATGGTGCGTTGGCGCAGCGTTGCGCGATCTCCACATGCCGCCGGAGACGCGTATCGCCGCACTCTTCCGCGACAACGTACTGCTGCATCCTACCGGCAGCACGCGGCTGATGGATGGCGATATTCTTTGTGTTATCGGCCGCGAGCGCGATCTGCCGGCGCTGGGTAAAATGTTCAGCCAGTCGCCGCCGGTCTCGCTCGATCAGCGGTTCTTTGGCGACTTCATCCTTGATGCGGAAGCTAAATTCGCCGATGTGGCGCAGATTTATGGCCTCGACGGCGGTGAAGAGTTTCGCGAGCATCAGCAGTCGCTGGGCGATGTGATTCAGCAGCTGTTGGGCGCCGCGCCGGTCGTCGGCGATCAGGTGGAGTTTGCCGGTATGGTGTGGACGGTCGCCGAAAAAGAGGACGACCACGTACTGAAGGTGGGTGTGCGGGTCGCGGAAGATGAGGCGGAGTGATCCGCCTCACACAAAGTTACACTGTCACTACCGGCACACGCGGCGCCAGGGCGCACATTAATTCATAACCGACGGTGCCGCTGGCCGCAGCGACATCGTCAATCTTAATCTCCTGTCCCCATAACTCGACCGGCGCGCCAATACCCGCATGCGGGCAAGGTGTCAGATCTACCGCCAACATATCCATCGAAACACGCCCGACGGTGGTGGTGCGTACGCCGTCGACCAGCACCGGCGTGCCGCTCGGGGCGACGCGCGGATAGCCGTCGGCATAACCGCAGGCGACAATGCCGATGCGCTGCTCGCCGGATGCCTGATACAGCCCACCATAGCCCACCCGTTCGCCGCTTTTCAGCGTCTGTACGGCAATCACTTCACTGCTGAGGGTCATCGCCGCTTTCAGGCCGCTATTGGCAATATCCCGCCACTGACCCGACGGCGATGCGCCATACAGCACAATTCCCGGACGCACCCAATCAAAGTGCGCTTCCGGATGCCACAGCGTTGCCGCTGAGTTCGACAACGAACGCGGGCAGTCCAGCCCCTCCGCCGCCTGCTCGATACGGCGCATGGGCTCCACGATGCCCTCCGGGTTTTCCGCATCAGCGAAATGCGACATCAGCGTCATTTCACCGACGTTGGCGAGCGAACGCAGCTGTTGCCAGACGGTATGCACTCGCTCGGGCATAAAGCCCAGCCTATTCATACCGCTATTCACTTTAAGATAGATATCCAGCGGCGCATGCAGTTTAGCCTGCTGCAGGGCTTTAATTTGCCAGTTGCTGTGTACGCTGGTGGTCAGACGATACTTATCAAGCAGCGCCAGTTCATCGGCGTGAAAGAACCCTTCCAGCAGTAGAATCGGTCCTTTCCAGCCCTTTTCCCGCAGCAAGATTGCCTCTTCGAGATTGAGCAATGCGTATCCATCTGCGGCGTTCAGCGCCTGCCACATCCGCGCCAGGCCGTGGCCATAGGCATTCGCCTTCACCACCGCCCAAACTCGCGCCCCAGGGGCGGCGCGGCGAACAATCTGTAAATTCTGACGTAAAGCCGACAGATCAATGCTGGCTTTTACCGGACGAGACATGGAGGCTCCTTAGTTATGCACGCCGTGCAGATGCTGAGCGCGAGCCGGCGTAAAGCCCGGGCTGTAACGCGCCACGGCCAGATCATCATAAGGGATCGCCGGCGTACGCCCGGAGATCAGGTCGCTCAGAAGCTGCCCGGACCCGCAGGCCATGGTCCAGCCCAGCGTACCGTGCCCGGTGTTCAGCCACAGGTTTTTGTACGGCGTACGGCCAACCACCGGCGTACCATCCGGCGTCATCGGCCGCAGGCCGGTCCAGAAGGTCGCCTGCTCAACGTAGCCGCCGCGCGGGAACAGATCGCGAACCACCATCTCCAGCGTCTCGCGGCGCGGCTTCAGCAGCTCTTTATTAAAGCCGACAATTTCCGCCATCCCGCCAACGCGAATACGCTTATCGAAACGGGTAATCGCGATTTTGTAAGTCTCATCAAGGATAGTCGATACCGGCGCGCCGCTCTCTTCGGCAATCGAAATAGTCAACGAGTAGCCTTTCAGCGGATAGACCGGGATATCCACCAGCCCTTTGAGCATCGCGGTGGAGTAAGAACCAAACGCCATCACGTAGGCGTCGCCCTTAATAATTTCCTCGCCGCATTTCACACCGGCGATTTGATCGCCTTCGTAAAGCAGCGCATCGACGGAGGTATTAAAGCGGAAAATCACCCCTGCCGCCTCGGCCATCGCCGCCAGACGGGTGGTGAAGAGTTGGCAATCGCCGGTTTCATCGTTTGGCAGGCGCAGGCCGCCGGTCAGTTTATGACTGACTTCCGCCAGCGCCGGTTCAACTTCCAGCAGGCGGTTGGCTTCCAGCAGTTGATACGGCACGCCGGCCTCTTCCAGCACGGCGATATCGCGAGTGGCGTTCTCATACTGTTTTTCGGTGCGGAAAAGCTGCAGGGTGCCCCCCTGGCGGCCTTCATACTGGATACCGGTGGTTTCACGCAGCGCTTTCAGGCAATCGCGGCTATATTCCGCCAGGCGCACCATACGCCCTTTGTTTTCCATATAGTGGCGGGTATCGCAGTTACGCAGCATCTGCCACATCCACTTGAGCTGGAACTGCGTGCCGTCAAGGCCAATCGCCAATGGCGCATGGCGCTGGAACATCCATTTAATCGCCTTCAGCGGCACGCCCGGCGCCGCCCACGGCGCCGCGTAGCCGGGAGAGATCTGCCCGGCGTTGGCGGCGCTGGTTTCTTCAGCGGGCCCTGGCTGACGGTCGATAACCGTCACCTCATGTCCCGCCTGGCTTAAATACCAGGCGCTCGCTACCCCAACCACCCCACTTCCCAGTATGACGACTCGCATAGCCACTCCGTAATAGTTAAAGAACAATCATCTAATTACAAATTGATAACCCAGATGAAAATATTATTCAACATACGCTTTATTTATGGTGACTTATCTCACACCAAACCGCACCAGCACTGACACCAGAGATTTACGATCTCGTGCTGCGCTTTATTTTTCCTCAGCATAAAATGCTAAGTAAATGTTAAATCTAGGCCTTTAGGATTGCGAAATCGCGAAGAAAAGAAATTACCCGCAGACGCAGTTTGTTATGGCGTGTTCTATGCTTGATAAGAGGTTCTCCACAAAGAGAGAACCACCAACAACGAGGGCGCGCTAATGGCTACGATTGATTCCATGAACAGGGACACCACCCGGTTAAGCGATGGACCCGACTGGACTTTTGAATTGCTGGAAACCTATCTCGCCGAGGTCGATCGGGTGGCGAAACTGTATCGTCTCGATACCTATCCGCATCAAATCGAGGTGATCACCTCCGAACAGATGATGGACGCCTATTCCAGCGTCGGGATGCCGATCAATTATCCGCACTGGTCGTTCGGCAAAAAATTTATCGAAACCGAGCAGGCGTATAAACACGGCCAGCAAGGTCTGGCCTATGAGATAGTCATTAACTCCAACCCTTGTATCGCTTATTTAATGGAGGAGAACACGATTACCATGCAGGCGCTGGTGATGGCGCACGCCTGTTATGGGCATAACTCCTTCTTTAAAAACAACTATCTGTTCCGCAGTTGGACCGATGCCAGCTCAATCATCGACTACCTTATATTCGCGCGTAAATACATTACCGAATGTGAAGAGCGCTACGGCGTCGATGAAGTCGAAAAATTGCTCGACTCCTGCCATGCGCTGATGAACTACGGCGTCGACCGCTACAAACGTCCGCAGAAAATTTCGCTGCAGGAGGAGAAGGCACGGCAGAAAAGCCGAGAAGAGTATCTGCAAAGCCAGGTGAACATGCTGTGGCGCACCCTGCCAAAACGGGAAGAGGAAAAAGCCATCGAGGCAAGCCGCCGCTATCCTTCCGAACCGCAGGAGAACCTGCTGTACTTTATGGAGAAGAACGCGCCGCTGCTTGAGTCGTGGCAGCGCGAGATCCTGCGTATCGTTCGTAAGGTCAGCCAGTATTTTTATCCGCAGAAACAGACTCAGGTTATGAACGAGGGTTGGGCGACATTCTGGCACTACACTATCCTCAATCATCTGTATGACGAAGGAAAAGTGACTGAGCGCTTTATGCTGGAGTTTCTGCACAGCCACACCAACGTGGTGTTCCAGCCGCCCTACAACAGCCCGTGGTACAGCGGGATCAACCCCTACGCGCTGGGTTTCGCCATGTTCCAGGATATTAAGCGTATCTGCCAGTCGCCTACGGAAGAGGATCGCTACTGGTTCCCGGATATCGCCGGCTCCGATTGGCTGGAGACGCTGCATTTCGCCATGCGCGATTTTAAAGATGAGAGCTTTATCAGCCAGTTCTTGTCGCCGAAGGTGATGCGCGATTTCCGCTTATTCACGGTACTCGATGACGACCACAACAATTACCTGGAAATTTCCGCCATTCATAATGAGGAAGGTTATCGGGAAATTCGTTCTAAGCTGTCGGCGCAGTACAACCTCAGCAACCTCGAGCCGAATATTCAGGTCTGGAACGTTGACCTGCGCGGCGATCGTTCGCTGACGCTGCGCTATGTGCCGCATAACCGCGTGCCGCTGGATAAGAGCCGCCGCGAAGTGCTCAAACACGTTCACCGCCTGTGGGGCTTTGACGTGATCCTTGAACAACAGAATGCCGATGGCAGCGTTGAGCTTTTAGATCGCACGCCGCCGCGGCAGAACGCGCTGTAAGGCTGAAAAAAATGCCCGGATTATCCGGGCATTTTTATATTATGGGCCGTGCTTAGCGCATATTGATGGCTAAATCGCCGGGCAGCGTTTTTTGCATCCGGTGCCAGATCTCGCCGCTGTTGTGGCCATAGGCACGGACGATTTCGTACACTTTATCGTGCTGACTCTCTTCACACACTTTCGCCAACTGGTGATAGAAGCCCAGCGCCAGGCTCCGCGCTTCCGGGTTAGCAAAATAGTGACGGCCGATGCGGGTATATAGCCCCTTCATGCCGTTGAGGATCAGACCGTAGATCGGGTTGCCGGAGGCAAACGCCAGACCACGGAAGATGTTGTAGTCCAGTTCGGCGAAAGCATCGGCATGATCTTCAACTTCACGCGCGGTAGCCAGTACCTCCAGCGCTTTGTCCGGGTGCTGGCGGAAGGCGGTACGAATAAAAATCGTTGAGATATTGGTACGCACCGACAGCAAGTTATCAATCAGCTGCGGCACGCTATCGTGGTCGAGGCGCGCCAGCGTCTCAAGGATATTCAGTCCGGAGGTTTCCCAGAAGTTGTTCACTTTCGTCGGTTTACCGTGCTGGATAGTCAACCAGCCATCACGGGCCAGACGTTGCAACACTTCGCGCAGAGTGGTTCGGGTCACACCAATCAGTTCAGAAAGTTCACGTTCAGCAGGGAGAATGGATCCAGGCGGGAAACGGTTATTCCAGATACTTTCAATGATGTACTCTTCCGCGAAACCCGCAGGGCTTTGCGCCTTAATGACCATAGTAAGATTTCCATTACACAGCGTTGCAATTTGCACTCATCATACCAGAGCAGCCATACGCCAGATAGCATCTGAAAGTAATTAAAAGGGGATCGCCGTTTCATTTTCAGCTTTTGCTTAACGCCTTCCATTACCTGTAATGCGCCGCGAAGAAAGTTGCTTCCCTTTTTGCTCAACTGGTAATCTTGCAATAGTTACGCATAAAATCATATTGTTTGACGGAAGGACCTCTGTCGTGGAAATGTCTTATGGCCGCGCCCTGTGGCGCAATTTTCTTGGCCAGTCGCCAGACTGGTACAAGCTTCTCCTGATTATCTTCCTGGTGGTTAACCCGCTGGCGTTTTATCTTCAACCGTTTGTTGCCGGTTGGCTGTTAGTGGTGGAGTTTATCTTTACCCTGGCGATGGCGCTCAAATGCTACCCTCTTCTACCAGGCGGCCTGCTGGCGATAGAAGCGGTGGTGATCGGTATGACCAGCCCCGAACATATTCGCGAAGAAATAGCCAATAATCTCGAAGTCCTGCTGCTGCTGATGTTTATGGTGGCCGGGATCTATTTCATGAAGCAGCTCTTGCTGTTTATTTTTACCCGCCTTTTGCTGGGGATCCGCAGCAAGATGCTGCTGTCGCTGGCCTTCTGCGTTGCCGCCGCTTTTCTCTCCGCCTTCCTCGACGCGCTCACCGTCGTGGCGGTAGTCATTAGCGTGGCGGTCGGTTTCTATGGTATCTATCATCGCGTCGCCTCCGCGCGCCCTGATGATAACGACATGCTTGATGACAGCCATATCGATCAGCATTACCGCGACGTGCTCGAACAGTTCCGCAGCTTTTTACGCAGCCTGATGATGCACGCCGGCGTCGGTACCGCGCTCGGCGGCGTGATGACCATGGTCGGCGAGCCGCAGAACCTGATTATCGCCAAAGCCGCCGGCTGGCACTTCGGCGAATTTTTCATTCGCATGTCGCCGGTCACGCTGCCAGTACTGGCATGCGGCCTGTTGACCTGCCTGCTGCTGGAAAAATTCCGCCTGTTTGGCTACGGCGAGCCGCTGCCAGTCCCGGTACGCAAAGTCCTGCAGGATTTCGACGACCGTAGTCGCCAAAGCCGCAGCCGCCAGGATCGGATGCGCCTTATCGCTCAAGGGATCATCGGCGTGTGGCTGATTACCGCCCTCGCCCTGCATCTGGCGGAAGTTGGCCTGATTGGCCTCTCTGTCATTGTGCTGGCAACCACCTTCTCCGGTGTGACCGACGAACACGCCATCGGTAAAGCCTTTACCGAAGCGCTGCCATTTACCGCTCTGCTGACGGTCTTTTTTGCCATTGTGGCGGTGATTATCGATCAGCATCTGTTTGCCCCGGTGATTGAGTTCGTCCTGCAGGCTTCACCGCACGCTCAGCTATCGCTGTTCTATCTGTTTAACGGCCTGCTGTCGTCAATCTCCGATAACGTCTTTGTCGGTACGGTGTATATCAACGAAGCAAAAGCGGCGCTGGAACATGGCGTTATCAGCCTGCAGCAGTTTGAAATGCTGGCGGTCGCCATTAACACTGGTACCAACCTGCCTTCCGTCGCCACTCCCAACGGCCAGGCCGCGTTTCTGTTCCTGTTGACCTCGGCGCTGGCGCCGCTGATCCGCCTCTCTTATGGCAGAATGGTGTGGATGGCGCTGCCTTATACCATCGTGCTAACGCTGGTCGGCCTGCTGTGCGTCGAAACCCTGTTAATGCCGGCCACCCAGTGGATGCTCAGCCACGGCTGGTTGACCACGCCGATACTGCCGTAATTGCCCGGCCCGTTACCCGGGTTCGCCCGGGTAACGAATATTCATTTACGTAATATTTTCCGACTAGCGGATGGCGTCGCGGTAGTTTTCGTTTACACTGCCATGATTTAGCATGTTCCAGGGAAATGATTATGTTGCAATACTTAAACCAGTGCTCAAGGGGACGCGGCGCCTGGCTCTTGATGGCGTTAACCGCTTTTATACTTGAATTAGTGGCGCTGTGGTTCCAGCACGTGATGCTGCTGCAGCCCTGCGTGTTGTGTATTTATGAACGCTGCGCCCTGTTTGGCATCATGGGCGCCGGTCTGGTGGGCGCTATCGCGCCGAAAACCCCGCTGCGCTACGTCGCGCTGCTGATCTGGCTGTACAGCGCCCTGCGCGGTCTGCAGCTAGCATGGGAGCACACCATGATTCAGCTGCATCCTTCCCCGTTCCAGACCTGCGATTTCGCTGCGCGTTTCCCGACGTGGCTGCCGCTGGATAAATGGTTGCCGCAGGTATTCGTCGCCACCGGCGACTGTTCCGTGCGCCAGTGGGAATTCCTGACGCTGGAAATGCCGCAGTGGCTGGTAGGCATCTTTGCCGCTTATCTGGTTATCGGACTGCTGGTGTTGATCGCTCAGCCATTTAAAGCTAAAAAACGCGATCTTTTCGGCCGTTAAGTGACCCGGCCAAATGGTAAACGCTCCTCCGGGGGCGTTTTTTTATGCCTGTAAGTTGACGACGCCCCCTTAAAGTTGCATATTAAATACATCTTATTTGCATCCACTAAGGAGCTCACCATGTCTCATCTGCGAATCCCAGCTAACTGGAAAGTTAAACGCTCCACTCCGTTCTTCACTAAAGAAAATGTTCCGGCGGCTCTGCTCACCCATCACAATACTGCCGCTAACGTTTTCGGCCAGCTGTGCGTTATGGAAGGAACGGTAACCTACTACGGTTTTCATGACGAGCAGGCTACCGAGCCGGAGGTGAAAGTCGTCATTAACGCCGGGCAGTTCGCCACCAGCCCGCCGCAATATTGGCATCGTATCGAGCTCAGCGATGATGCCCAGTTCAACATTAACTTCTGGGTTGAAGATGAAGCCCACGGCGAAGACGGCCTGTTCCACGCAAAGAAAAGCTAATCCCCTGATGCGCAAGCGGTTGATCATCGACATCCGGATGTTTAAAGTCGTTACCCGAAAGGCTCGTCTTTCTTGAGTCTGAAAAGGGATAAGTCACCATGAGCATAGTCTGGTATATGACGCTAATCTGCATTGTCGTGGCGTATTTAATGATGAGTTTCCTGCCCATCTGATCGCCGCAAGCAGCCATCGCGCCGGGGAGACCTGGCAGCTCGTCAACGCCCCCTCAGCCCGGCCATCGCGCCGGGTCTATTTTTATCTACATCTGCTTTACAAATATTCCTAAAGTTCCCCGCCCCCGCGCCGATGATGAAATGCCAAACGCACCTGGTGATGATGACTTAAATGTGGGGTTTCCGATGAGTAGAAACGGCTGGCGTTCTCTTAGTGTTGTTATTTTTCCATGCGCTTTATTGTGGGCAGGAATTATCTGGCTGGCATTGAGAATGATGGGATATTAATGCGAATAAAGAACCGGGCCGCGCAGGCAGGGAATGCCCGGTTCAGTGTTTTGACGCGTTTACTGCGCCCAGTCTGGTTTGTTTAAAATATGGTCCTGCCAGTCGACGACGGTAGACTCTTTAACCGCAATATGGCGCACGGAAATACGTTCGCCGTGCATCGCCACTTTTGAGCCGGTCAGCAGCGGATGCCAGTGCGGCAGCGCTTTACCTTCCGCCAGCAGGCGATAGGCGCAGGTGTGAGGCAGCCATTCGAAGGTCGGCAGATTATCACGCGTGAGTTTGATGCAGTCCGGTTCGTACTCGAAGCGACGCTCGTAGTTACGGCACTGGCAGGTTTTAATGTTGAGCTGACGGCAGGCGACGTTGGTGAAGTAAATCTCGTCGGTATCTTCATCCATTAGCTTATGCAGGCAGCACTGTCCGCAGCCGTCGCACAGTGATTCCCACTCCGCGTCGGTCATTTCATCCAGTGTTTTTTGTTGCCAGAAAGGTTGTTCGCTCATTGGGATGTCCGTCATTACAATTCAGGGTGCACCTTATAACCAGTCTGGCACGACGATGCAAGTTTTGCCGCCCCAAAAGGCGGCAAGCGGACGTTACAGCACGCGGGTGGATAACGTCAAACCATTGAAGCCGACTTCCAACTCATCTCCGCTGGCGAGCGGCCCGACCCCGTCCGGAGTCCCGGTCAGAATGATATCGCCCGCTTTCAGCGTAAAGAAGCGCGACATATAGGCAATCAGCGGTACGATCTTATGAATCATATCGGCGGTCGTCCCCTGCTGGCGAACTTCACCATTAATCTTCAGGCTTAGCGGCGTATTTTGCGGATCGCCGCTGAACTCGGCAGCAGGGATAAAACCAGAGATCGGACAAGCGTTATCGAACCCCTTGGCTTTCTCCCACGGTTGCCCGGCCTTTTTCATCTTGCCCTGAATATCACGCAGGGTGAGATCCAACGCCACGCCATAACCGGCAATCGCCTTACGCACGTGATCTTCGCTGGCCTGGCGCAGCGTACTGCCGATCAGCACCGCCAGTTCAACCTCATGGTGCACCGATCCCAATCCTTCAGGCAGTACCAACGGCTGGCGGATATCACATAGCGCCGTTTCAGGTTTAATAAACAGCACCGGTTCCTCCGGCATCGCGCTGCCCATTTCCTTAATATGTTTTGCGTAATTACTGCCAACGCAAACCACTTTGCTCACTGGATAATCCAGTAACTCACCCTGCCAGTTATGATGTTGGTACATTATTTTCCCTCAATGGGTTAATCGGATTTATTCCCCTGTTCCGCGAGGTGTTTCTTAAGTAAATTCTCAGGAGGGGGAGGAAGTTGAAGGTAATAGCCCTGATCGACGAGCGCTTGTTTTACTTTCTCGAGATCAGCGTTAGCCAGCATCTTGCGCCCGTCGAGCGGCAACAGCATGGTCATCTGCGGGGTGCCGAAGCTTGCCATTAGTTCCGGCGGGACGCGCGAGAAATCGTCCTTTTTTTCGACATATAAATAGGTTTGTTCACGTTTAGTACTTCGATAGATCACACAAAACATAGATTTACTCGGAATTAGACCCGTGGTCACTTGCCTCAATATATGAGTGACTATAACATGCCTTTTAGTCTTCGGAATATCACCGCACTTCGGCGGATGATAAACAGCAAATTGAGTAAGGCCAGGATGTCAAATACGCCAATCGAACTTAAGGGCAGTAGCTTCACCTTATCTGTCGTTCATTTGCACGATGCAAATCCCGAGGTTATTCGTCAGGCGTTAGAAGACAAAATCGCCCAGGCTCCCGCTTTTTTACGTCATGCGCCGGTGGTGGTCAACATCAGCAGTATTGAAGAGAGCGTCGACTGGCGCCCGATGCATGAAGCTATCGTCGCCACCGGTTTACGCATCATGGGCGTGAGCGGGTGTAAAATTTCCCGCCTGAAAACGGAAATCGACCGCGCCGGGATCCCGCTACTGACGGAAGGAAAAGAGAAAATCGTTCGTCAGGCGCCGCCGCCGGAACCCGTCGCACCGCCACCAGTTGCTACGCCGATCACAAAAACGCGTTTGATTGATCTGCCGGTACGTTCCGGTCAGCGCATTTATGCGCCACACTGTGATCTAATTGTTACAAACCATGTGAGTGCCGGCGCGGAACTTATCGCTGATGGTAACATCCATGTGTATGGCATGATGCGGGGACGTGCGCTGGCTGGCGCAAGCGGCGACAGAGATGCCCAAATATTTTGTACTAACCTCGCGGCGGAACTGGTGTCCATCGCAGGGGAATATTGGCTGAGCGATAACATCCCAGCTGAATTTTATGGCAAAGCGGCGCGCCTGCGCTTAGGCGACGGCGCTTTGACAATTCAACCGTTCAATTAATCCCTTTTTAACAAGGAATTTCTATGGCACGCATTATTGTTGTGACTTCGGGTAAAGGGGGCGTTGGTAAGACCACCTCCAGCGCGGCCATCGCTACTGGTTTGGCCCAGAAGGGAAAGAAAACTGTCGTTATCGACTTCGATATCGGCCTGCGTAACCTCGACCTGATTATGGGATGCGAGCGTCGGGTGGTTTATGACTTCGTCAACGTTATCCAGGGCGATGCCACTCTCAATCAGGCGCTAATCAAAGATAAGCGTACTGAAAATCTCTATATCCTTCCGGCTTCTCAGACCCGTGATAAAGACGCGCTGACCCGCGAAGGCGTAGATAAAGTTCTTGAAGAACTGAAAAAGATGGATTTCGATTTTATTGTCTGCGACTCCCCTGCGGGCATCGAAACCGGCGCGCTGATGGCGCTGTACTTCGCTGACGAAGCCATCATCACCACTAACCCGGAAGTCTCCTCCGTGCGCGACTCCGACCGTATCCTTGGTATTCTGGCCTCCAAATCCCGCCGCGCGGAAAATGGCGACGAGCCGATCAAAGAGCACCTGCTGCTGACGCGCTACAACCCAGGCCGCGTGAACAAAGGCGACATGCTGAGCATGGAAGACGTGCTGGAAATTCTGCGCATCAATCTGGTGGGCGTGATTCCGGAAGATCAGTCCGTGCTGCGCGCATCGAACCAGGGCGAGCCGGTCATTCTGGATACCGTTTCAGATGCGGGTAAAGCCTATGCGGATACTGTGGATCGTCTGCTCGGAGAAGAACGTCCTTTCCGCTTCATAGAAGAAGAGAAGAAAGGTTTCCTCAAACGCCTGTTCGGAGGATAAATTATGGCATTACTCGACTTTTTTCTCTCGCGAAAAAAGAACACGGCTAACATTGCGAAAGAACGCCTGCAAATCATCGTCGCGGAGCGCCGCCGCGGCGACGCGGAGCCACATTACCTGCCGCAGCTGCGCAAAGATATCCTGGAGGTCATCTGTAAATACGTACAGATAGATCCTGAGATGGTCAGCGTACAGCTGGAACAGCGCGATGGTGATATTTCGATTCTCGAGCTGAACGTGACCCTGCCAGAAGCTGAAGAGTCGAAACCCTGACCCTGTTGTCTTATTAACGGCATCTCGCCGTAGGATTAAAAAAACCGGCCACGCCACGCGCGGCCGGTTTTTTATGGCCTGAATAGCGCCCGGCGCTAGCGAGGATAGTCGTTGAGCAGCGCTTTCAGACGATCGGCCATCAATTCACCACGCCAGCCGGAAACCAGCTCTGGCTCGCCGTTTTTCGTTTTCAGCTGCCAGTGCCAGTTCAGCAGTTGGTTGATCTGGCGGCGCGACGCCAGCAGTTCGGCGCTCACCCCCTTCTCGGCGCTCACTTCCTGTACCAGCGCTTTAATATCTTTAAAGGCTTTGCGGTACCCCGGCATATCGATCAGGTTTTGCAGCGGCTCAGGCAGCGCCGATTCCGGCAAGGCCTGCGCTTTCTCAACCAGGCTAATCAGCGTCTTACCATGGAAGCGAATTTCGCTCCCGGATAAACCGAGGCTATCAAGTTCGCCGAGGCTGGTCGGCATATAGCGCGCCACGCTCCATAGATGCTCTTCGCGTACCACAAAGTTCACCGCCAGGTTACGCTCGCGCGCTTTGCGCAGACGCCACTCCGCCAGCAACTGCAGGCAGCCCAGCTGACGCGTACGCAGTTGCCAGGCGTTACCGATTTCCCGCCACGCATCCGCCGGGTCAAGGACTTCCTGACGGCGCTGCTGCATCAGGTGGCACTCGTTTAACGCTGCCGGCAGCCAGCCCGCGTGGTCGGTTTCCGCCATTAATTTGCTGGCTATCGGCAACAGATACCAGACATCGGCGGCTGCATATTCGCACTGACGCTCGGTCAACGGACGGGCCAGCCAATCGGTGCGTGATTCGCTTTTGTCCAGCGCAACGCCGGAATACTCTTCAACCATTGAAGCGAAGCCCCACGACATCGGGCGCCCGCAGAAGGCGGCCAGAATCTGGGTGTCGATAAGCGGCTGCGGCATCAGGTTGAACGCGTTGAGGAAGACTTCTAAATCTTCGCTGCCCGCATGCAGGTATTTGGTGACATCCTGGTTGAGCAGCAGCTCGCGCATCGGCGCCCAGTCGTTGATGGTCAACGGATCGATCAGAGAAACCTGTTTGCCGTCGAACAGCTGCAGCAAACCAAGCTGCGGGTAGTAGGTGCGGGTGCGAACAAACTCGGTATCCAGCGCAACCGCGGGTGCCGAGCTTGCCGCTTCACAGATAGCGCGCAGGCCATCGTCGGTGGTGATCATCTGATAGTTCAAATCATACTCTCTTAACTTGCGCCCATAAAAAACGCCGGCTTAGCCGGCGCGAGATTAATGACAAACCTCATGCAATCGTTGGGCTTGCAGATTGCACCAGACAAATAACAAGGAAAATCAATGTATTGATTTTCGGCTGATAACCACAAAGAAGGAAAAACCACGCTTTTTCCTTCTTTGTCAGTAATCTTGACGCCGGCTTCGCCGGCGCCTGGCGACTCACTCGTTACTTAGCCTTTATTGTCTACTTTAGCACGGGCTTCGTCACGCAGTTCTCGTCGTAAAATTTTTCCGACGTTGGATTTCGGTAGCTCGTCACGGAACTCCACCAGCTTCGGTACTTTGTAGCCGGTCAAATGGCGACGGCAGAAAGTAATCAGCGCTTCTTCGGTTAACGCGGCATCTTTCTTCACCACGAAAATTTTTACCGCTTCGCCGCTACTGCCGGACGGTACGCCGACGGCGGCCACTTCCTGTACGCCGGCGTGCTGCATCACAACATCTTCGATTTCATTCGGATAGACGTTAAAACCGGAAACCAGAATCATATCTTTTTTACGATCGACGATCCGCAGGAAGCCTTCATCATCCATCACCGCGATATCGCCGGTATGGAGCCAGCCATCTTTAATGATTTCATCGGTGGCATCCGGACGCTGCCAGTAGCCCAGCATCACCTGCGGCCCTTTGATGCAAAGCTCGCCCGGCTCACCCGGCGCGACTTCATTATCGTCATCATCGACCAGCTTGGCTTCGGTCGATGGCACCGGCAAGCCGATGCTGCCGCTGTGGTAGTCGATATCATGCGGGTTGACGCTCACCAGCGGCGAGCACTCCGTCAGGCCGTAGCCCTCCAGCAGATACTGACCCGTCAGTTTCACCCAGCGCTCCGCTACCACCTGCTGCACCGGCATGCCGCCGCCGGCGGAAAGATGCAGTGAAGAGAAATCAAGCTGCTGGAATTCTTTATTGTTCAATAGCGCGTTAAACAAGGTATTCACCCCGGTCATCGCGGTGAAAGGATATTTTGCCAGCTCTTTTACCAGACCCGGAATATCGCGCGGATTGGTAATCAGCAGGTTCTGCCCGCCGAGTTCGATAAACAGCAGGCAGTTCATGGTCAAGGCGAAGATGTGGTACAGCGGCAGCGCGGTCACTACCAGCTCTTTACCACGGTGCAGTAGCGGACCGTAGGTCGCATTCACCTGTTCAAGGTTAGCCAGCATATTGCGGTGGGTCAGCATCGCCCCTTTCGCCACGCCGGTGGTACCGCCGGTGTACTGCAGGAAGGCAAGATCGTCCGCGACGATTTCCGGCTTCACGTACTGCATACGGTAGCCATGCTGCAGGGCGCTACGAAATGAGATGGCGTCCGGTAGATGATATTTCGGCACCAGCCGCTTAATGTACTTCACCACAAAGTTGACTAACGTCCCTTTGGCGGTAGAGAGCTGGTCGCCCATTCGCGTCAGGATGACGTGTTTTACCTGGGTTTTATCGACTACTTTCTCCAGGGTATGTGCGAAGTTGGAAACGATCACAATCGCCGCCGCGCCGCTGTCATTGAGCTGGTGCTCCAGTTCGCGCGGGGTATACAGCGGGTTAACGTTGACGGCAATCATTCCGGCACGCAGGATCCCAAACAGCGCCACCGGATATTGCAGCAGGTTAGGCATCATCAGCGCGACGCGATCGCCCTTCTGTAGCCCTAATCCTTGCTGGAGATAAGCGGCGAAAGCGCGGCTGCGCTCTTCCAGCTTACGGTAGGTCATCACCTCGCCCATGTTGATAAATGCCGGCTGATCGGCATAACGGGTAGTGGCGTGCTCAAACAATTCAACCAGGGATTGATAGCGGTCAGGATTTATCTCCGCCGGAACATCGGCGGGATAACGGTTTAGCCAAACCTTTTTCACTGCTTCACCTCTGAAATAGTTATTCGTCGTCATCACAGCCCCTGATCAACAAACATTTTGTTAACATTATATTAACTCAGCGTACCAGTTTATTAATTAGGCGTTTTTCAGGTTGCGAAGCGCGTCACTATTTATTTTTCTTATGAGACTAAAAAACACGAAACAGCGGGCTAGCCGCTGTTTCTATTCCATTATAAAAACAACAAAATCATTCCGTTACGACGTTTCTGACCTCTGCCGGGCCCGGGTTATACCAACCCCAGCCGCCGTATCCGTAGCCCCATGGGCGCGGGCCGAGCATCCACGGGTCAATGGGCTGCGGCGGCATCACCACCTGCTGCACCACGTTCCAGCGTTTATAGCCGGTAGCATTCATCAACATGAATTTATACGGCGTTGCGCCAACTTTACCGTCGACAACGCCGCTAATCGGCCCAACCACGGTTACCAGCTGGCCGCGGAAATCGACCGGGTCAAGGAAACCGCTCACGTCGGCGAGGATACGGCCGCGTGAAGGTTCGCCCAGTTCCGGCCGTGCGCCGCTATCCAGCGGTACGGTGGCAATTTCTAAGCGGGTTTTCCCCTGCTGATTCTGCACGTTGACGACCTTACCGCCAAAACGTGCTTCCTGGCCGATATACAGCTGCGGCGCGTTCATCACCCGCACTAAATCCTGCTGCGGCGTAGGGCTGGTGCCTTTAATAACATCCGGCACCGACACGCAACCGCTTAGCGCAACGGCAACCGCCGCGGCTAACAGCCAACGGACGCCCTGTTTTTGACCCGCCATGATGCGACTCCTTCTCTCAGTCTTCTCTCTACTGAGATTCACTCGCGGCCAGGAAGTTTCTTCCACGCCACTTCGTTTCGCAAATAAACTGGTTCCGCATGCTCAACGGCCACGGTTTTTCCTGCCGCCAGCAGATGAATGGCCAGCGGCAGCATATCTTCAGCCGCCGGCAGTTCAATCTCGCCGCTGCTTAAAATCAGCCCGCTCTCTTTCGCCAGATCCGGCCACGCCTGCCAGCCGGTGCCGACGGTAGCCCATTCGCCAGAAAGCAGCGCCAGGCGTTCGGCAACCGCAGCCGGTTTGAGAACCGCTTCAGTTTCTTCACCGTGCCAGACGCCATTTTCGTCGCGCTGATACTCAGCCCAGTACACTTCTCCCATACGCGCATCG
Organism: Klebsiella sp. K-3; assembly: GCF_051207495.1. Taxonomy (NCBI): domain Bacteria; kingdom Pseudomonadati; phylum Pseudomonadota; class Gammaproteobacteria; order Enterobacterales; family Enterobacteriaceae; genus Klebsiella; species Klebsiella sp. K-3. Next base: position 248,781 of record NZ_JBPNXF010000007.1, read on the forward strand.
ATGGCCGCCAGCACGCGAGTAGCGCCGGTTTTGCGCCACGCGCCCTGCGCCATCGTCGCCAGCGTAGAAACGCCGATCATCGGCAGCTCAGCGCCCAGCGCCAGTCCTTGCGCAATGCCGATACCAATACGTACGCCGGTAAAGCTGCCCGGACCGCGGCCAAAGGCCAGCGCGTCAAGTTCATTCAGCGTAGTGCCGCTTTCAGTGAGGACCTCCTGCACCAGAGGCAGGATACGTTGGGTGTGTTCGCGGGGACAAATTTCAAAATGGGCGCTCAGGGCGCCATCATTCCACAGCGCCGCGGAGCACGCCTCCGTGGCGGTATCGATAGCCAAAATTCGCATGGGTGGTCACGCTCTCGTTACATAATCCAGGTTTTAGGGCGGTAAATTCATCGGCTGACGGACTCACCGCCGCCGCACCGCCCGAAATCCATTGGGGATAGCTGATTAACAAAATGGCGCGCAGCTTACCACATTTTGCGACGGATTACCTTGCCGGCGGCACGGCGAGAAAGCGTACCGCCCGGCGGATATCACGGGTCCGCGGCGCGGGTGGCAGGCTGGCCAGGAACACGGCGCCATAGGGGCGCATCACCAGCCGGTTGTCACAGATAACCAGAACGCCGCGATCGTCGATATCGCGGATCAGGCGCCCCACGCCTTGTTTGAGGGTAATGACGGCATCCGGCAACTGAACTTCATCGAACGGGTCGCCGCCGCGCAGGCGGCAATCTTCCATTCGCGCTTTGAGCAGCGGATCGTCCGGCGAGGTAAACGGCAGCTTATCGATAATCACCAGCGACAGCGCGTCGCCGCGCACGTCAACTCCTTCCCAGAAGCTACTGGTCGCCACTAATAGCGCATTGCCGGCGCTAACAAACTGCTGCAGCAGTTGGCCTTTGCTGGTCTCTCCCTGCAGCAGTACCGGCAGCGTCATGGTGGCGCGGAACTGCTCAGCCAGATCGCGCATCATGGCATGCGAGGTGCAGAGCATGAAGCAGCGTCCATCGTTGGCCTCAATCAAGGGTTTCAACATTGCCGCCAGATGACGGGCAGCGCCAGGCTGATTCGGTAGCGGTAGGTTACGCGGTACGCAGAGCAGCGCCTGATGCTGATAATCAAATGGGCTGGGCAACAGCAGCGTCTGCGCGTCATCAATGCCGAGACGAGCGGTAAAGTGGTGGAGATCGTCATTCACCGACAGCGTCGCCGAGGTAAAGATCCAGCTCCCCGATTTTTGCGCCATTACCTCTTTAAACTTCTCTGCCACCGTTAACGGCGTCAAGGCGAGGGTAAAATGACGCGACGTGCATTCATACCAGTAGCTATAGCCAGGCTGATTGATCTCCTTGAGCCGCTTCAGGCGGCCACGGTAGAGCGTCGCGCGCTCAAAGGCGGCGTCGAGCAGCGCCGAACGGCCAAGGGAGAGTTTGGCGACGTCGTAACACAGTTCAAGCGCGTCATCGAGCAGCAGCAGCGCGCGCTGAATGTGGCTATCCGCCAGCAGTTCGCGCAAGTTGCCGCGATAGCCCGGATCGCCCAACTGCAGCCGAAAATCCTGCGCGCTTTGCGCCAGACGATCGGCGCATTTTTGCAGCTGTTGGGTATCTTTCAGTTCGGTACGGTAGGCAATGGTAATGTCTTTGGCCAAATCCAGCAGCTGGCGGCTGGAGAGCGACTGGCCAAAATACTGGCTGGCGATATCCGGCAACTGATGGGCTTCATCGAAGATCATCACTTCCGCTTCGGGGATCAGTTCGGCAAAGCCGCTCTCTTTTACCACCATATCGGCAAGAAACAGGTGATGGTTGACCACCACCACGTCAGCATCCATCGCCTTCTTACGCGCTTTAACCACAAAACAATCTTTGTATAACGGGCAGTCGCTGCCGAGACAGTTATCGTTGGTGCTGGTGACCAGCGGCCAGGCCTGAGAATCTTCGGCGACGCTGGCGCATGTGCTGATATCGCCATCCTGCGTCTGATTAGACCAGGAGCGCAGAAGAATAACGTCACTTAACGTTTGTACCGGCAGATCGCCGCCCGCCAGCGCCTGCTGCTCAAGGCGTTCAAGGCACAGGTAGTTTGAGCGCCCTTTTAACAACGCCAGTTTGCCAGTGAATTTAAGCGCTTTAGCGACGGTCGGCAGGTCGCGGCTGTAGAGCTGATCCTGCAGCGCTTTCGAACCCGTGGAGATGATCACCTTTTTCTTCGCACGCAGCGCGGGCGCCAGATACGCGTAGGTTTTACCGGTGCCGGTCCCTGCTTCCACCACCAGCGGCCGGGAGGCTTCAATGGCCTCACTCACCGCTACCGCCATCTGGCGCTGCGGCTCGCGCGGCTTAAATCCCGGTATCGCCATGGCCAGCTGGCCGTCTGCTGCAAAATCGTCGATCACGTTGCCCCCTGGTTATTTGGACAGTGATTATGTCAGGGAGGACGGCGTTTCGCCAGCCCGGGTAGTGACGCGGACGGAACATTATGGCAGTCTTGCCGCAGCCAAATGGATAGAACAACGAGGAAAGATAAATGACAATTACGCGTATTGATGCCGAAGCCCGCTGGTCTGATGTGGTCATTCACAACCAAACCATTTACTACACCGGGGTGCCGGAAAACCTCGACGCCGACGCGTTTGAACAGACCGCCAACACCCTGGCGCAAATTGACGCGGTGCTGGAAAAACAGGGCAGCAATAAGTCACGTATTCTTGATGCCACCATTTTCCTGGCCAATAAAGATGATTTTGCGGCGATGAATAAAGCCTGGGACGCCTGGGTGGTTGCCGGTCACGCGCCGGTGCGCTGTACCGTACAGGCGACCCTGATGAAGCCGCAGTATAAAGTTGAGATTAAAATCATCGCCGCGGCGTAGTTACTCGTCTTCTTCGTCATCTTCGAAGCGCGCTACTATCCGGTCGCCGGTATGCGTGGCGCGCAGTTCATCGGCCACCAGGGCGATTGCCTGGCCGCTGCTCATCCCCTGCGCCATCAATTCCTGAATACGTTCGACCGCTTTTTGCTGTTGCTCATGGCTCAGCGAAGGTAAACCTGCAAACATCACTCACTCCTGCTACATTGTGGGGCGTAATTATTTCACGCCGTCCGCCATTTCGCCAGTGGGCGGCACATTAGGATCGAGGTTAATGTTGTCCCCCGCTATTATTACCCTGCCCTGGCGTGCGGATGCCGCCGAACGCTATTTCGCGCCGTTAAGCGCGATGCCGTGGGCGATGCTGCTGCACTCCGGCTTTGCCGATCATCCGTATAGCCGTTTCGATATTATCGTCGCCGAACCGCGCGCGACGCTGGTTACCCGCGGCGAGCAAACCTGGGTCAACGACGGTGAAGGCGAATTTGTCTCGCAGGACGATCCGCTGCAGCTGCTGCAACAGCAGTTGGATCGCTGTCAGTTAACGCCGCAGGCCGATGAAAACCTGCCGTTTCTCGGCGGCGCGTTGGGGTTATTCGGCTACGATCTTGGCCGCCGCTTTGAACGTCTTCCCGCGCAAGCGCAGGCTGATATAGCCCTGCCGGAGATGGCGGTCGGCATTTATGACTGGGCGCTGATCGTCGATCATCAACGCCAGCAGGTATCGCTACTGAGCTACGACGATCCGCAACAGCGCCTGCAGTGGCTGGAATCGCAAACGCGCCAGCCGGCTGAATCTTTCTCCCTGACCTCCAGTTGGCAATCAAATATGAGCCGCCAGCAGTACGGCGAAAAATTCCGCCAGGTGCAGGCGTATCTGCGCAGCGGCGACTGTTATCAGGTCAACCTGGCGCAGCGTTTCCAGGCCCGCTATCGCGGCGACGAATGGCAGGCATTTTGTAAGCTTAATGCCGTTAACCGCGCGCCGTTCAGCGCCTTCATTCGCCTGGCGGAAGGGGCGATTTTAAGCCTGTCTCCGGAGCGATTTATTCAATTGCATCAGGGCGACATCCAGACGCGCCCCATTAAAGGCACGCTGCCGCGACTCGACTCTCCGCAAGAAGATGCGCGCCAGGCGGTAACGCTTGCCCACTCACCGAAAGATCGCGCAGAAAACCTGATGATTGTCGATCTGATGCGCAATGATATCGGCCGCGTCGCCGTGCCGGGCAGCGTTCGCGTACCGGAACTGTTTGTGGTTGAACCTTTCCCGGCGGTGCATCACCTGGTGAGCACCATCACCGCACGATTGCCTGCTACGCTTGATGCCAGCGATCTGCTGCGCGCGGCCTTCCCTGGCGGCTCTATTACCGGCGCGCCAAAAGTTCGCGCTATGGAGATTATCGATGAACTTGAACCGCAGCGACGCAACGCATGGTGCGGCAGCATTGGTTATCTCAGCCTGTGCGGCAATATGGATACCAGTATTACTATCCGTACGATCACCGCCTGGCAGGGTCAGCTGTACTGTTCCGCGGGCGGCGGTATCGTGGCGGACAGCGAAGAGGCAGCGGAATATCAGGAAACTTTTGATAAAGTTAACCGTATTCTGCATCAACTGGAGAGCTAGAACATGGCGGCTAACGCCCTCGACCTGGACGACTTTCTTTCCCGTTTTCAGCTGCTGCGCCCGCAGCCCTCGCCGCAGTCGCTGAACCAGCGCCAGGCGGCGGTACTGGTGCCGATTGTCCGTCGCCCGCAGCCGGGACTGTTGCTGACCCAGCGTTCGCCGCTGCTGCGCAAGCACGCGGGCCAGGTCGCCTTCCCCGGCGGCGCAGTTGATAACACCGACACAACGTTAATCGCCGCCGCGCTGCGCGAGGCGCAGGAAGAAGTGGCGATCCCGCCGGAAGCCGTTGAAGTGATCGGCGTGCTGCCGCCGGTCGACAGCGTCACCGGCTTTCAGGTGACGCCGGTTGTCGGCATAATCCCCCCGAACCTGCACTATCATGCCAGTCAGGACGAGGTGTCTGCGGTGTTTGAAATGCCGCTTGAAGAAGCGCTGCGCCTGGGTCGCTACCACCCGTTGGACATCCATCGGCGCGGTAATTCACATCGCGTCTGGCTATCGTGGTACCAACATTATTTTGTCTGGGGAATGACCGCCGGCATTATTCGCGAGCTTGCGCTGCAAATCGGCACCCGTCCTTAGCTATAATAAGTAATGAGAAGCCGCGCGCACTATTAGTAAAACCAAGGTTATCCATTAGTTTAATTCATGTGAATAGTTAAGCTGACAACCCGGTTCCCTCTTACACTATGCGCAGTTATTACATCGTTACCGCAACCGCGGTAACCCTGTCAGGAGTGTTATCGTGATTAGTATATTCGACATGTTCAAGGTGGGGATTGGTCCCTCATCTTCCCATACTGTAGGGCCGATGAAGGCCGGTAAACAGTTCGTCGATGACCTGGTCGAAAAGGGATTGCTTAATGAAGTGACGCGCGTCGCCGTTGACGTCTATGGGTCGCTTTCATTAACCGGCAAAGGCCACCATACGGACATCGCCATTATCATGGGACTGGCGGGCAATCTGCCTGCGACGGTCGATATTGACGCGATCCCGGCATTTATCCGCGACGTTGAAACCCGCGGCCGTCTGCTGCTGGCAAACGGGCAACACGAAGTCGACTTCCCGGCGGATGACGGCATGCGTTTTCGTAGCGACAACCTGCCGCTGCACGAAAACGGCATGACTATCCATGCGTGGGCCGGCGAGAAAGAAATTTACAGCAAGACTTACTATTCAATCGGCGGCGGTTTTATCGTCGACGAAGAGCATTTCGGCAAAGAAGACGCGAGCGAACTGCAGGTTCCGTATCCGTTTAAATCGGCGCAGGAAATGCTGGGCTACTGCAAAGAAACCGGTCTGTCGCTCTCCGGCATGGTGATGCAAAACGAACTGGCGCTGCACAGCAAGCAAGAGATCGAAGCCTATTTCGAAAACGTCTGGCAAACCATGCGCGCCTGTATCGATCGCGGCATGAACACCGAAGGCGTGCTGCCGGGGCCGCTGCGCGTGCCGCGACGCGCTTCGGCGCTGCGTCGTCTGCTGGTCGCCAGCGATAAACTGTCTAACGACCCGATGAATGTTGTCGACTGGGTGAACATGTTCGCGCTGGCGGTCAATGAAGAGAACGCCGCAGGCGGCCGCGTCGTTACCGCGCCGACCAACGGCGCCTGTGGTATCGTTCCGGCAGTGCTCGCCTACTACGATCACTTTATCGAATCCGTCAGCCCGGATATCTATATTCGCTACTTTATGGCCTCCGGCGCGATTGGCGCGCTGTACAAGATGAACGCGTCCATTTCCGGCGCCGAAGTCGGCTGTCAGGGCGAAGTCGGCGTGGCCTGTTCAATGGCGGCGGCGGGGCTGGCTGAACTGCTCGGCGCCAGCCCGGAGCAGGTTTGCGTGGCGGCGGAGATCGGCATGGAACATAACCTCGGCCTGACCTGCGACCCGGTCGCCGGCCAGGTTCAGGTGCCGTGCATCGAGCGAAACGCTATCGCCTCCGTGAAGGCGATTAATGCCGCGCGTATGGCGATGCGCCGCACCAGCGAACCGCGCGTCTCTCTCGATAAAGTTATCGAGACCATGTACGAAACGGGTAAAGACATGAACGCCAAATATCGCGAAACCTCTCGCGGCGGCCTGGCGATCAAAGTCCAGTGTGACTAAAACACGTCTGTGAAATGCGCCCTTTCCGGGCGCATTTTTCTTTTTCTCCCACCAACTTATCTTACCCACTACACTTGCTTTAAGCCGGCTGTTACTCTTATTCCTCTATTTAGCCGACAGGGCGCCTCGCATGCAAAATGCACAGAAGGTCATTTCGACGTACCGCCGCAAGCGCATTCTGGTGTGCCTGGCCGTTGCATTTCTGACGCTTGCCGTCACCCTGACAATCCGATTTATTTCACAGCGTAGCCAAAATCAACAGCGCATCCAGACGGTGACCCGCAATATGGTGATCGCGATGGACAATATCCTGCAGCCGCTGGCGGCAAAACACGCTACCCTGCTGAGTATGGTCGGCAAACCCTGTCAGGATGTGCATCTTGAGCTGCGTAAAACCGCGGCCACTCTGCAGACCGTACGCTCAATCATCCTTGTTCAGTCCGGGATGGCCTACTGCTCCAGCATTTTTGGCCCGCGCCATGTGGCCATTCATCAGCTACAGCCCACGCTGCCGACGGTAAAGCCGCTGCTGGCCTTTTCAACCGATAACTCGCTGCTCAAAGGCACGCCGGTACTGATCCAGTGGTATCCCTCCACCGTGAGCGGCGCCGACGGCGCGTTGTTAATTATCAATATCGAGCTGCTTGGCGAATTGATTCTCAAAGAAAAATCATCGCTCATAAGCGACATCAGCCTCACGGTCGGCAACAAGAGTTTTCTCAGCGATGTCGGCGTCGTCGAAAGTCATCAGTTGCCGGGTCTGCCGATAATTTACCGGCAAAGTTCCAGCCAGTTCCCCTTTACCATCAACATCAGCGGCCCAGGAGCCTCCGCGGTGGCCTTAGAAGAGCTGCCCGCTGAATTACCGCTGGCGCTGATGTTCAGCCTGTTGATGACCGGTATCGCCTGGCTGACGACCGCAGGACGAATGACTTTCTCGCGCGAAATTACCCTGGGTATCGCCGCCCACGAGTTCGAGGTATGGTGCCAGCCGCTGCAGGATTTACGTACTCAGGAATGTTGCGGCGTGGAAATTTTGCTGCGCTGGAACAATCCGCGCCGCGGAAATATCTCGCCGGATGTTTTTATCCCTATTGCTGAAGGCTACAACCTGATAGTCCCCCTCACCCGCTACGTCATCGCTGAAACCGCCCGTCGGCTGCATTATTTCCCGCAGGATGCCAATTTTCATATTGGTATTAACGTGGCGGCGCGTCATTTCAGCAACGGCGAGCTGCTGCGCGATCTGCACACCTATTGGTTCAGCGCTAATCCGGTACAGCAGTTGGTGGTCGAGCTGACTGAACGCGATGTCCTGCGTGAGGGCGATCATCACATGGCGGAGCACCTGCATTTTAAAGGCGTCCAGCTGGCCATTGATGACTTCGGCACCGGCAACAGTTCTTTGTCCTGGCTGGAAAAACTCCGCCCGGATGTACTGAAAATTGATAAATCTTATACCGGCGCCATTGGTATTGACGGCGTCAACGCGACGGTGACCGATATGATTATCGCCCTGGCGCACCGGCTCAAAATCGTCACCATTGCCGAAGGGGTGGAAACTCAGGAGCAGAAGATTTACATGCGCAGCCACGGCGTGGATTTACTACAGGGATATTATTATGCCCGCCCGTTACCGGTAGAGGATTTTCCGCGCTGGCTGGCGGAAGAGAAGCACCGTCTGGCGGCGACTGGGAGTAAAAAACAACCCGCCGGCCAGGTTTAGCCCGGCGGGTTCGGCATTACTCTTCTTCGTCGTTATCGTGGACGGTTTTAATAACCCGTACCAGATCGACGCGGTAATCATTCGCTTCAACGATGGTGAACTGCAGCGGCGGCAGTTCGACAACATCGCCTACCCGCGGGATATGACCGTTCGCGGAGATAACCAACCCGGCAACGGTCGCGATATCATCGTCTTCGTTGACCAGGTCGTCCAGCCCCAGCGCCTGCTGTAGCGCATGGAGGTCGGTTGAACCTTTGATGAGCCAACCCTCGCCATCCAGCACAATTTCCGGCGTTTCGTCGGCATCCGGGAACTCACCGGCGATCGCTTCCAGGACGTCCAGCGGCGTCACCAGCCCCTGCACCACGCCAAATTCGTTGGTGACGATGACAAAGCTACCGCGCGCCCGGCGCAGCACGCCCAGCAGGTTGATCGGGTCCAGCGTTTCCGGCACCACAATCGCCGGAGAAGCGGAAGCCATTGCGGCAACGTTCTCGCCCGCTTCCAGCGCCACCAGCATCTCTTTGGCGCGTACGATACCGATGATTTCATCAAGCTCGCCGCGGCAAACTGGGAACATGCTGTGCGGAGACGAAAGCAGCTGGCGACGAATTTCTTCTTCGCTCTGCTCAGCATCCACCCAGCTAATTTCGCCTCGCGGGGTCATGATGCTGCGCAATGAGCGCTGCGCCAGGGTCAGCACGCCGTTAATCATATAGCGTTCTTCTTCAGCAAACGCGCCTTCCGGCACCGGCACTGCCGCCGGGCTATCGCTATCGTGCGCGACAGCCGCCTGTTTGCGACCGCCCATCAGGCGCAGAATCGCATCAGCGGTACGCGCACGCAGCGGCAACGTCGACTGGTGGCGGATAAAGTTACGCCGCGCCACCTGGTTAAAGAATTCAATGGTAATCGAGAAGCCGATCGCCGCGTACAGGTAGCCCTTCGGAATATGGAAGCCAAAGCCTTCAGCCACCAGACTCAGACCAATCATCAGCAGGAAGCTCAGACACAGCACCACAACCGTCGGATGTTGGTTCACGAAGCGGGTTAACGGCTTCGAGGCCAGCAGCATCAGGATCATCGCAATAACGACCGCAGCCATCATCACCGGCAAATGGTTCACCATGCCGACGGCGGTAATCACCGCATCAAGCGAGAAGACGGCATCCAGCACCACAATTTGTAGCACTACCACCCAGAAGCTGGCATAGCCTTTGCCGTGACCGGCATCATGCTGGCGGTTTTCCAGTCGTTCATGAAGTTCTGTCGTCGCCTTGAATAGCAGAAAGATACCGCCGACCAGCATGATCAGATCGCGCCCGGAGAACGAAAAATCGCCTATGCTTATCAAAGGCTTGGTCAACGTGACCATCCACGAGATAACCGAGAGCAGTCCCAGGCGCATAATCAGCGCCAGCGACAGGCCGATGATACGAGCCTTATCACGCTGTTTTGGCGGCAGTTTATCGGCAAGGATGGCGATAAAGACCAGGTTATCGATACCCAGAACAATTTCGAGGACTACCAACGTCAGCAGGCCAGCCCAGATGGTGGGATCCATTAAGAATTCCATGAGCGGCTCCCGTTAACGACAGCGGTAGTCATCGCGATGTCATGCACCGGCGAAACAATAGTTGCTGGTAAAAAAGCGTGTGTGGTTGAGGCGGCAGACGAGTGCCTGAGGGTGAAAAGACGTCGATGACGGTCCATACGGCGGGCTATGCCCTATACTCCTGAGTAATTAAACGGAAACTAAACATAGCAAAATATAGCGCAGAATTGGCAAAAATTTACCTGTCTTTGCAATAGCTAAGGCTATTTTTTGCGCTGCGAAATTATTGATTATTGAAGCGTAATTTACGGAGCTCCATCACATTAATTATTTTTTCACTATCTAAAATAATTCGCGGTAGTAATTAATTTAGATCTTACACCCTTACTGAATCGATTTTTCCACAAGAGTGATTCAGGATGTATCAGACCAGATGATGCATTCACCATAATAACGGAGGTAGCAAGTGACGATTGCTATTGTAATAGGCACACATGGTTGGGCTGCAGAACAACTGCTGAAAACCGCAGAAATGCTGTTGGGCGAGCAGGAAAACGTTGGCTGGATCGATTTCGTTCCCGGCGAAAATGCCGAAACGCTAATCGAAAAGTACAATGCACAGCTGGCAAAACTGGATACCACAAAAGGCGTGCTGTTCCTCGTCGATACGTGGGGCGGTAGTCCATTCAACGCGGCAAGCCGCATTGTTGTTGATAAAGAAAACTATGAAGTGATCGCTGGCGTCAACGTCCCGATGCTGGTTGAAACCTTCATGGCCCGCGATGACGATCCGTCGTTTGATGAGCTGGTGGCGCTGGCGGTGGAAACCGGTAGCGAAGGCGTGAAAGCGCTGAAAGCCAAACCGGTTGAAAAAGCGGCGCCGGTACAGGCCGCAGCGCCGAAAGCGGCGGCACCCGCTAAACCGATGGGGCCAAATGATTACATGGTGATTGGCCTGGCGCGTATCGATGACCGTCTTATCCACGGCCAGGTTGCGACCCGCTGGACCAAAGAGACCAACGTCACCCGCATTATCGTGGTCAGTGATGAAGTTGCCGCCGATACGGTGCGTAAAACGCTGCTGACCCAGGTGGCTCCTCCGGGCGTGACCGCTCACGTTGTTGATGTCGCGAAAATGATTCGCGTCTACAACAACCCGAAATACGCCGGCGAGCGCGTCATGCTGCTGTTCACTAACCCAACGGACGTTGAACGTATTGTTGAAGGCGGCGTGAAAATTACCAGCGTCAACATTGGCGGTATGGCTTTCCGTCAGGGTAAAACGCAGGTGAATAACGCGATTTCGGTCGATGAAACCGATATCGAAGCATTCAAAAAACTGAATGCCCGCGGTATTGAACTGGAAGCGCGCAAAGTTTCCACCGACCAGAAACTGAAAATGATGGATTTGATCGCCAAGGTGGATAAATAACCCGGCGCTCGTGAGCCAATTTTCACTTTAAGACTTTATCAACAGGAGAAGTACAATGGAGATTACCCTTCTTCAGATTGTGCTGGTGTTCATCGTCGCGTGTATTGCGGGTATGGAGTCGGTACTTGATGAATTTCAGTTCCACCGTCCTCTGGTCGCCTGTACGTTAATCGGCGCCGTTCTCGGTGACATGAAAACCGGTATCATCATCGGCGGTACGCTGGAAATGATCGCCCTCGGCTGGATGAACATCGGTGCGGCGGTTGCGCCTGATGCCGCGCTGGCATCCATTATTTCTACCGTACTGGTTATCGCTGGCCACCAAAGCATTGGCGCCGGTATCGCGCTGGCTATCCCGCTGGCGGCGGCAGGCCAGGTTCTGACCATTATCGTTCGTACCATTACCGTTGCCTTCCAGCACGCGGCGGATAAAGCCGCTGAAAACGGTAACCTGACGGCCATCTCCTGGCTGCACGTTTCCTCGCTGTTCCTGCAGGCGATGCGTATCGCCATCCCGGCGGTTATCGTAGCCATCTCTGTCGGCACCAGCGAAGTTCAGGGTCTGCTGAACGCCATTCCGGAAGTGGTGACTGGCGGTCTGAATATCGCAGGCGGCATGATCGTCGTCGTCGGTTACGCGATGGTCATCAACATGATGCGCGCGGGCTACCTGATGCCGTTCTTCTATCTCGGTTTCGTCACCGCGGCCTTCACCAATTTCAACCTGGTTGCGCTGGGTGTGATTGGTGCCGTCATGGCCATTCTCTACATTCAGCTGAGCCCGAAATATAACCGCGTAGCGGGTGCCCCGGCTCAGGCGGCTGGTAACAACGATCTCGATAACGAACTGGACTAACAGGTGAGCGAAATGGTTGATATGACTAAAAATACCACCGAGAAAAAACTCACTCAGAGTGATATTCGTGGCGTGTTCATTCGTTCTAACCTGTTCCAGGGTTCATGGAACTTCGAACGTATGCAGGCGCTGGGCTTCTGCTTCTCTATGGTTCCGGCAATCCGTCGCCTGTACCCGGAGAACAACGATGCGCGTAAGCAGGCTATTAAGCGTCACCTTGAGTTCTTCAACACCCATCCATACGTCGCGGCGCCGGTACTCGGCGTAACGCTGGCGATGGAAGAACAGCGTGCTAACGGCGCGGAAATCGACGATGGCGCAATCAACGGTATCAAAGTCGGTTTGATGGGGCCGCTGGCAGGCGTTGGCGACCCGATCTTCTGGGGTACCGTGCGTCCGGTATTCGCCGCGCTCGGCGCCGGTATCGCGATGAGCGGTAGCCTGCTTGGTCCGCTACTGTTCTTCATCCTGTTCAATGCCGTGCGTCTGCTGACCCGCTACTACGGCGTAGCATACGGCTATCGGAAAGGCGTGGACATCGTTAAGGATATGGGCGGCGGCTTCCTGCAGAAACTGACCGAGGGGGCATCAATCCTCGGCCTGTTTGTCATGGGGGCTCTGGTTAACAAATGGACGCATGTCAATATTCCCCTGGTGGTTTCCACGATCACCGGTCAGGATGGTCAGACTCGTGTGACCACCGTGCAGACCATCCTTGACCAGCTGATGCCGGGACTGGTGCCGCTGCTGCTGACCTTCGCCTGTATGTGGCTGCTGCGTAAGAAAGTCAATCCGCTGTGGATCATCGTTGGCTTCTTCGTCATCGGTATCGCCGGCTATGCGGTCGGCCTGCTGGGTCAATAATCGTCACGTAGTAGGCCGGGGGCAGCTTTGTCCCCGGCTTTTTTTTAGCGTAAAAACGTGTACCTGTACGCAGGTCCACGCTGCCTGGAGGATCAATGGCAATCACGGAGCTGGTGCTCATTCTGTTTATCGTCGCCCTGGTGGCTTTCGCTATCTACGACCAATTCATCATGCCGCGCCGCAATGGCCCCACCCTGCTGTCAATCCCCCTGCTGCGTCGTGGACGCGTCGACGGGATGATTTTCGTCGGCCTGACGGCGATTCTCATCTACAACAATATTGCCAACCACGGCGAAATAATCACCACCTGGTTATTATCTGCGCTGGCATTAATGGGGTTATATCTGTTCTGGATCCGTACGCCGCGAATTCTGTTCAAAAAGAGCGGTTTTTTCTTTGCCAACGTGTGGATTGAATATCCGCGCATTAAAGCAATGAATTTGTCGGAAGACGGCGTACTGGTGATGCAATTAGAGCAGCGGCGCCTGCTTATCCGCGTACGAAATATCGACGATTTGGAAAAAATATACAAACTACTCGTTACTAGTCAATGAGTTATAGATATAGCCTGCGCTATATTTCCGCCATTCATCGCTGTCGGAATATATAGCCATGGCTATATTTACTCCCCTCACTCCGTTATATTATTTAACCAATCCTTCACTTAATATTTTAAATGAAAATCGTTATCATTTATTGTTGCTAATATTATTTTTCTGTGATTGTTTTATCTTCTAAAAATATGTTAAGGTTGCGCCCGTCGTTGGGGAGTAGCCGATTTTCCGCAAGTGGAAAATGTACGTGTCAACATACTCGTTGCAAAACGTGGCACGTACGGGTTGAGCGGTCGTTCAATCAGGCGAGACCATAGATACATCACTGCTGTACGTTATGCTCAAGCTCCGCGTATATTTACTGGGGGCAGCGATGTGTCATATGGATATTCCCCGGTCAGGACACGCTCATGAATATTTCTGCCACTATCCTTCTTGCCTTTGGTATGTCGATGGACGCGTTTGCCGCTTCTATCGGTAAAGGCGCCACCCTGCATAAACCTAAGTTCTCCGAAGCGCTACGCACCGGTCTTATATTCGGCGCGATCGAAACCCTGACGCCGCTGGTCGGCTGGGGCCTGGGCATGTTGGCCAGCCAGTTTGTGCTGGAGTGGAACCACTGGATCGCGTTCGTGCTGCTGGTGTTTCTCGGCGGGCGTATGGTCATTGAAGGTTTTCGCGGCGGCGATGACGATGAATGTGAAGCGCCGCGTCGCCACGGCTTCTGGCTGCTGGTGACCACCGCATTCGCTACCAGTCTTGACGCGATGGCCGTTGGCGTGGGGCTTGCTTTCCTGCAGGTCAATATTATCGCCACCGCGCTGGCTATCGGCTGCGCCACCTTTACCATGTCAACGCTGGGAATTATGGTTGGCCGCTTTATCGGCCCGCTGCTCGGCAAACGGGCCGAAATTCTTGGCGGTATCGTGCTAATCGGTATCGGCGCGCAGATTCTGTGGGGCCATTTCGCGCCGTAGCCCTTACCCCTCGCGCTGCCAGCAATGAATCATGAAATCGGTCTGGCAGCCAAAGATTTCCTGCTGGCGTAACGACTCCCTGACTTCCGGTTTCGCTCGCCATGCAAACGGCGTCATCTGTAGTAATGCTTCCGCCTGCGCGCCGCTCAACTGCATCGGATAAGCTAACTGCTGCTCATGACGCAGCGTAAAGCCCGGCATCGCTTCCCGGTTCTGTTCATGCAGACGAACTTCATCGTAGATTAGCCCTTTCAGTTCCATCAGATGACGCGGCCCAGGGGTGGCGGTAATCACCCAACCGCCTGCCTTTACTACACGCGCCAGTTCATCGGCGTTACAGGGCGCATAAATACGCACGACGGCATCCAGAGATTGATCGGCAAAAGGCAACCGTTGGCTGGAAGCCACGCAGAATTCGACCTGTGGGTAACGTTTAGCGGCGGCGCGGATCGCCGATTTTGAGACATCGAGGCCGAAACTGCGTGCGGCAATGGCGGCGAAAGCATGCGTGTAGTATCCCTCTCCGCAGCCGATATCCAGCAGCTCGCCCGGGGCGAAAGTCCGCAGATAGCCACAAATCGCCTCGCGCAGCGGTTGATAATATCCGCCATCGAGGAAGGCGCGGCGCGCCTGCATCATCTCAGCGCTATCGCCCGGATCGCGTGAACGTTTGAACTGCACCGGCAGTAAATTGACATACCCTTCCTTTGCCAGATCGAACTGGTGCCGCTGCGGGCAAATATAGCTATTTGCGCTGCGGCTAAGCGGCGCGTGGCATAGTGGGCAGGTGTAAGACATGATAACTCCGGTGGCGCTGAAAGGGCGAAAGTGTAGCGCTATTCGCCCTCGCAGACCACTGTTACAACGCGGGAGGCAGATCCTCGCGGTTATGCATGACGATAAGATTCTCAGAGCCTTGCGGCATACCGTCGGGCATCACGTTTTCCAGACGCAGTACGTCGCCCATAATCTGACTGAATACCGGGGCAGATACCGCCCCGCCGTAGTATTTGCCGTTACTGGGATCGTTTATCACCACCACCAAGGCATACTTCGGCTGACTGGCCGGCGCCACGCCGGCGGTATAGGCGACGTATTTATCGATGTATTTACCGTCAGGGCCAATTTTCTTCGCCGTACCCGTTTTTACCGCGATACGATAATCACGTACCGCCGCTTTTGTCCCGCCGCCCCCCGGTAACGCCACGCTCTCCATCATATGTTCAACCTCATGGACGATCTCTTGCGGCATAACTCGCGTCCCGATAACCGGCGGATCGATACGGGTTATCGACAGCGGGCGCTCAATACCGTAACCGCCGATCGTCGCATAGACATGCGCCAGCTGTAGCGGCGTAACCATCAGTCCATAGCCAAAGGCGAAGGTGGCGCGATCCAGCTCGCCCCAATAGCGGCGATGCGGCATCAGCCCGGAGCTTTCACCGGTCAAGCCAAGCCCGGTCGGGTCGCCAAAGCCAAAGGCCTTGTAAGTATCAATAAGATGCTGCACCGGCATCGCCAGCGAGAGGTGCGAAACCCCGGTATCGCTCGACTTTTGCAGAATACCGGTGAGCGTCAGCTCGGGATAATAACCCACGTCGCGAATGCGATGGCCATCAAGCGTAAAGGGATGGGTATCAACCACGCTATCCGGCTGCACAATCCCCTGCTGTAACGCGGTCATAATCACCAGCGGTTTAACCGTTGAACCCGGCTCAAAGGTATCGCTGATAGCGCGATTTCGAAAATCATCGAGCTGGGCGCTGTCGCGGTTATTAGGGTTAAAATCCGGGTAGCTGGCCATCGACAGGATTTCGCCAGTATCAATCTTGATCAACACCGCCGCGCCTGATTCCGCCTTGTTCCAACGCACGGCATTATCCAGCGCATCCTCCGTGACCGTTTGCAGGCGCTCGTCAATACTAAGCTGCAGATTATGCGCCGGAACGGCGGCCTGCTCGGTGATATTCTCGATCACATGGCCGTGACGGTCTTTACGCACCAGCCGGCGCCCGGGCGTTCCCATTAGCTGTTTGTTAAAGCTTTTCTCAACCCCTTCGATGCCCTGATTATCTACATTGGTAAAGCCCAGCAGGTTCGCCGCGACGTGCCCGGCGGGATAGAAACGGCGGGACTCATCGCGCAAATAAACGCCCGGCAGGTGCAATTTATCGATCCAGTCGGCCTGTTCCGGATTCACCTGGCGCGCCAGATAAAGAAAGCGAGCGTGCGGATGCGACTGCACCCGATGAGAGAGTTCAATAAGATCGATATGCAACGCTTCCGCCATTGCCTGCCAGCGCGGACCATAGCCGACGCCGCCCTTTTCCAGCATGGTCTGCGGATCTATCCAGATAGCGCTTACCGGCACGCTCACCGCCAGCGGGCGTCCTTCACGATCGCTAATAGTTCCGCGCATCACGGCGATGGGTTCTTCACGCAGCGAACGCATATCCTCTTGTTTAACCAGATTATCCGGAGAGACGATTTGCAGCCAACCTACCCTCGCCAGCAGAAATCCAAGACATCCCAAAATCGCCACACACAGCAACCCAAAACGGATAGGGAGAAAATTTGTGACCGACTTACTTTTATTCTTTTGCACCGTAGCTCCAGCATTATTTTGCAACCACCTGATTTAACAGAAAATTGGCAAAACAGACTGCTAAACAGTGCTAATAAGGGTGATGTTTTGCAACAAAGCGCGTCGGAGGGGAAAAATTGGAAATACTTTGCAACAGATGCTAAAAAGCCCCGCTATAGCGAGGCTTTCTTACAAGATGAGTGGTCTTGAATCAGATAGCAGTTACGTTAACTGCAGCCGGACCTTTCTGGCCGTCCTGAATTTCGAACTCAACGTTCTGGCCTTCAGCCAGAGTTTTGAAGCCGTTACCCTGGATTGCAGAGAAGTGTACGAACACGTCTTTGCTGCCATCAGCCGGAGTAATGAAGCCAAAACCTTTAGACTCGTTGAACCACTTAACTTGACCTTTAATCTTTGCCATTTGCAAAATTCCTTAAACTGTTTTCTTCACCCGCAGGTGCTTACATAGATAAAACTGACACATAACTGCATGAGGCACTAATATAAGGTTCGGCAGAGAAGCGGTATTCAACGACAACGTGTTTACTCAGGACTTCTTTACTGAAAATGCCACACATAAACAGAACTGTACCTCGTTTAACCCGAAACGTGTTATCACACACAACGTAAATAATGGCAAGCCATTTTTAAACGTGTCACGATCGTTCGCACAAATTATCAGGAAATCATTTGATCGCCTGCACATTTATGCGTCTTTGCCGCGCCTGGCTTATCTTTGCATTGTCACAAAACAAACAATAACGTATGCCTGATAAATGCAACTTTTTTACCATAGCTCAACAACTTCTGTTCGTCCAGGTACGTACGTATACGAACTGCCATATTTAAGGGGGCGTTGCGGCGTAATGTGCATAATGATGCGTAAATGAGTCTGAAGAACAAGAGGAAATCGCCTTAACTGTCTCTGTCATAGTGTTAATTAAAGCGCTAACTCATGACGACACAAATATTCGCTAAAATAGACGTTAATAATGAAACATTAATGACAAAGTATTGCCATCAGGCAATAGAAACGTTTCGTTATTACTTTTTTTGATTAGCTCAAAAGATTATTCAATATGTGAAATAGAGCGTAGGTGTTTAATCTATTAAACGGAAACGGTTTGGCGTGGAATAAGAGATTACATAAGAATAAGTTATAGCAAAATTTTATGACACTCACAGGCGCGCACAGGATGTGCACACCTGTTCATCAACTTAACGTTCAGCAACGAGACGAATGAAATCGTCGTCGTTTTTCTCCTTCTCAGCCGCTGAAGGTTCAACAACCTCTTCTTTCTCCGGCTCATTGGCTTCACAGAGACGGCGCAGCAGCGCGTTCTGCCGCTTTTGTTGATCAAGCAGCGACTGCAGCAGTTCAATTTGCTCATTGCTACGTGAACTGGCACGATTCACAAAGAACCACAGCAGCAGCCCTACAAGCAGCAGTACAACGGAAAGCGCCAGAGACGCCAGACTTACAATCCCAGGATTCAGTAACTCACTCATTTCACCACCTCAAAGAGAAGGCGTTCATTCTACCACCCACGCGGCAGAAGAAAATCCGTCGGCACAAAAATGTCTTACCAGGGGATGAACTTGTTAATAGCGCAAATACCGCTGAAAAATTGTACATCCTGATCGCACATTACGTTAAGCATCTGAGTCCACAGCAGTAAACAACCCGCTATGACAACGATCAGCAAAACCCAGCGTAATTTTTTCACTCCACTCTCCGTACCATAATCAGATGTGGCCAGGATAACATGGCCTTCTTAAACCGCGGCTAACTGTAATACGAAAGGCGAGTTTAGGAATCATAGACTTGTATCAAATAATGTTCATGCCAGAATAAACGTCAGGATCATACAAATAACGAGGCAACAATGCGATTGATCATTCGCTCTATTGTCATACTAGCAATCGTCTGGATTGGCGTATTATTAAGCGGTTATGGCGTGTTAATTGGCAGCAATCAGAATGCTGGCGGGTTGGGACTACAGTGCAAATACCTGACGGCGCAAGGCATCACCACCGCACAATATGTTCACTCTGATAGCGGTATTATCGGTATTACCAACTGCCCGATTCTGCGTAAAAGCGTCAAGGTTATCGATCAGGGTTAAAACAACTGGAGCTACAGCATCGCGCTGTAGCTCTTTCTGACTATCAGAACGGATAATTGTTAAAACCCATCTGCTCGGAAATCTTACGCGCGGCGGCATGCAGCATCGCCACATACTCGTGCAAACGTTCTTCAGAGAAGCGTAGCGTCGGGAAGGAAATACTCAAGCCGGCAATTACCACGCCGAAGCGGTCGAAGACCGGCACCGCAATACAGCGTAATCCTTCTTCCTGCTCCTCATTGTCTTCGCCATAGCCCTGTTCGCGCACCTGGTCCAGCACTTTCAATAGCTCGCTGGTATCAGTAATGGTGCGCTCGGTGCTACGTTTGTACTCCACTCCTTCCATGATTTGCTCGACTTCCGCCCGATCGCGCCACGCCAGCAGCACTTTGCCAATGGCGGTGCTATACAGCGGATTACGTCGGCCGATACGCGAATACATCCGCAGGTTATACATGGAATCAATTTTGTGGATATAAACGATGCTGTCTTCATCCAGCGCGCCGAGGTGAATCGTCTCTTTGGTCAGGCGAGAAATTTCACGCATCTGGATATCCGCGCTGCGGATCAGGTCAACGTTCTGCAACGCCCGCGCGCCAAGCTCGAATAACTTCAACGTTAAAGAATATTTCTCAGACTCGCCTTCCTGTGCAACATAGCCCAGTGACTTCATCGTCTGTAAAAAACGATACACCGTGCTTTTAGACATCATCACACGCTGTGACAATTCGGTGATACCAATCTCACGCTCTTCGCCCAAAGCCTGCAGGATGCCAAAAACTTTTAATACTGAAGAGACAGAATCTGGCTGTTTATCCATATCAGCAGCTGCCATTGTTCACCTCATCGTAACTGTTTTATAAAATTCAGAACTGTTTTTTATTATAAATTCACATTATGACCGTCGCAATCGTTGTTCTGCGAGTTGGTTACAAATCTGCGACTTATGGTTGAATAATCAATGCTAAAATCATTAATCAGAAAATAGTTTCCTCTAAGACTTAAACTTCACATGGATAAAAAAATTTTGGATGGCCTGCCGGTACCGCAGCGCTACGGCGCCATTCTGACGATTGTGTTAGGCCTGACAATGGCCGTACTCGACGGCGCTATCGCCAACGTCGCCCTACCGACGATTGCCACCGACCTCAATGCCTCGCCGGCATCGTCAATCTGGATAGTCAACGCTTACCAAATAGCCATCGTCATCGCCCTGCTACCACTATCGTTTCTTGGCGATATGGTTGGCTATCGGCGCATCTATAAAATCGGTCTGGTGGTATTCACTATCACCTCGCTGATTTGCGCACTCTCCCGAAGCCTTGAAATGTTGACGCTGGCGCGAGTGGCTCAAGGTTTAGGCGGCGCGGCGCTGATGAGCGTCAACACGGCGCTGATTCGCCTTATCTATCCGAAGAGACAACTAGGTCGCGGAATGGGCATCAACTCTTTCGTCGTTGCCGTCTCCTCCGCCGCGGGGCCAACCATTGCCGCCGCTATTCTTTCGCTTGCTTCCTGGCAATGGCTGTTTTTAATCAACGTACCGCTGGGGATTATTTCTATCTTCCTCGCCATGCGTTTTTTGCCACCCAACAGCACTGCCAGCAAAATTACCCGTTTCGATCTGCCGAGCGCGATAATGAACGCCCTCACCTTCGGGCTGCTCATCACGGCGCTCGGCGGCTTTGCCCAGGGGCAATCCGGTTATCTGGTGCTCGCGGAAGTCATCGCCATGCTGATTATCGGCTTCTTCTTTGTGCGCCGGCAGTTGCGCATGCCGGTACCACTGTTACCGGTTGATTTACTGCGAATTCCGATCTTTTCGCTCTCTATCTGTACCTCGATCTGTTCTTTTTGCGCTCAGATGCTGGCGATGGTCTCCCTGCCTTTTTTCCTGCAAACCGTTATCGGACGCAGTGAAGTAGAGACCGGGCTGCTGTTAACGCCGTGGCCATTGGCGACCATGGTGATGGCCCCTCTGGCGGGTTACTTGATAGAGAAAGTTCATGCCGGGCTACTGGGGGCAATGGGGCTGCTGATCATGGCCTGTGGCCTGTTTGGTCTTGCGCTATTACCCTCTTCCCCTTCCGACCTCGATATTATCTGGCGGATGGCGCTGTGCGGCGCAGGCTTCGGGCTGTTTCAGTCACCAAACAACCATACCATTGTCTCCTCCGCGCCAGGCCATCGCAGCGGCGGCGCCAGCGGCATGTTGGGGACCGCACGGTTACTGGGACAAAGTAGCGGCGCCGCGCTGGTCGCCCTGCTGTTTAACCTGGCAGGCGATAGCGGCACCCACACCGCGCTTCTGCTGGCCGGCTCCCTGGCGGTCATTGCCGCCGCCATCAGCGGGCTACGCGTAACTCAACCGCGCGCCGCCTGATAGCGCGCGGCCAAAAAAAATCCGCAGCCCGAAAGCTGCGGATTTTTATTTTCAGCGTTTGTACGCCAGATTATTTCAGATATTCTCCGCTACGCAGCGCTTCAATGCGTTTGTCCAACGGCGGATGGGTCATGAACAGTTCGCTCATCGACTTCGCTTTACCGTTGATACAGAACGCCATCATGCTGCTGGCTTCCTGCGGTTCATAGCTGGTTTTCAAGCGCTGCAAGGCAGCAATCATTTTCTCACGACCGACCAATTTGGCGGAACCAGCATCGGCGTGGAATTCACGGTAGCGCGAGAACCACATGGTAATGATGCTGGCGAGAATACCGAACACCAGTTCCAGTACGGTTGCGACCGCAAAGTAGATAAGCGGGTTACCATTGCTGCTTTCGCCTTCATCTTCACGATTACCGCCGAGGAAACCAGCCGCAATCTGCGCGATAACGCGGGAGATAAAGATAACGAAGGTGTTCACTACCCCCTGAATCAGCGTCATGGTGACCATGTCGCCATTGGCAATATGGCTGATTTCGTGCGCGATAACGGCTTCCGCTTCGTCACGGCTCATATTCTGAAGCAAGCCGGTGCTCACGGCGACCAGAGAAGCGTCGCGGCGCGCGCCGGTGGCGAAGGCGTTAATGTCCGGGGCGTGATAAATCGCCACCTGCGGCATGCCGATGCCCGCCTGCTGCGCCTGCTGCGCGACGGTACTCATCAGCCAACGTTCAGTTTCGTTACGCGGCTGTTCGATAACTTCCCCACCAACCGACTTCAGCGCCATCCATTTCGACATCAGCAGCGAAACGATCGAGCCGCCGAAACCAAACAGCAGCGCCATGATCAGCAGGCCGGTCATGCTGCTCGACTGGATCCCCGTCAGGCTAAGCACCAGGCCAAACACCACCATGACTGCCAGGTTAGTCAGCAGGAAAAGCGCGATTCGCATCATAATATTCTTTTTACCTCGATTTAACAAAACGCACTATGCGATACCCATATCGTATGGGTCAGATGCTAATTTTCAACTATCATGCCCTGCTAAGTCACGAGAAAGACACAACTTTACATTTTGTAGCATATCGCTGACACCCTATGAGAGTGTTGACATTTTTGTTGAATAAAGTCGAAGGGCAGATGAAGAGAGAAAAAGAAACGGGCACAATCACTTGTGCCCGTTGAGGAGTTATTTGCTTACCGGCGGCTCTACCGGAGGCTGAGCTTTTTCCTGTTGCGCCAGGTCAATCGCAATATGCACGGTCTCATCAAGATATGGATCCGGTTCCTGATAATCCTTCGGCAGATCGTCAATCTTTTTGAGCAGCGGCTTGCCTTCGCGTTTCAGGCGATCGTTCACCCGCGCCAGACGAATTGCATCATCTTCTTCATTCTCTTTCTCACGCTGTGCGTAGTTCAGAGAAACGATATTGCGCTTGTCTTTCATGGCGTTAAAGCGTGCAATATCCTTAATGATGTACTGGAATTCCGGATCTTTCGCGATACGGTCTTCATGGCGCTTAAGCAGTTCTGGTTCGAACGGTTTCATATCGCCCGACTTCACGTAGGTCGCCGGATCGATACTATCCCACGGCAGCGCGTTATCTTCATACTGCTCGCCGGTATCGCGATCTTCTTTACCGGTTGGCATCATGATGTCCGGAGTAACACCTTTACGCTGAGTGCTGCCGCCGTTAATGCGGTAGAACTTCTGGATGGTGTACTGCACGGAACCTAACGCCGGCCATTCCGGGCGCAGCATTTGATCGTAGATACGGTTTAGCGAACGATACTGCTGAACGGTACCTTTACCAAAGGTCTGCTCGCCGACGATCAGCGCACGGCCATAGTCCTGCATCGCGGCGGCAAAAATTTCCGATGCCGAGGCGCTGAAGCGATCGACTAAGACCACCAGCGGGCCTTTATAGTAAACCACACCGTCGGTATCGCTATCTTCGCGGACCTTACCGTTGTTATCACGCACCTGCACTACCGGGCCGGATGGGATAAACAGACCGGAGAGCGAAACCGCCTCCGTCAGCGCCCCACCGCCGTTACTGCGCAGATCGATGACGATACTGCTGACATTCTGTTTTTCCAGCTTCTGCAGTTGCACTTTGACATCATCAGTCAGACCAACGTAGAACCCCGGGATATCCAGCACGCCGACTTTTTCTTTACCGACGGTTTTAACCGACATCTTAACCGCGCGGTCTTCAAGACGAATACGCTCGCGGGTCAGAGTAACAATACGGGTTTTTGCCCCTTTGCCAGCCGGCAGAACTTCCAGGCGAACTTTGCTGCCCTTCGGTCCTTTGATCAGCGCGACAACATCGTCCAGCCGCCAGCCGATAACATCAACCATGCTCTTACCCGGCTGACCGACGCCGACGATACGGTCGCCAACGCTAATCGCTTTGCTCTTCGCCGCCGGGCCGCCGGCAACCAGTGAATTGATCACCGTGTAGTCGTCGTCCATCTGCAGCACCGCGCCAATACCTTCCAGAGACAGGCTCATTTCAGTATTGAACTGTTCGGTGTTACGCGGGGAGAGATAGTTGGTATGCGGGTCGATTTCGCGCGCGAAAGCGGTCATCGCCAGCGAGAAGACGTCTTCGCTGTTGGTTTGGGCCAGGCGACGAATCGCAAACTTGTAACGCCTGGTCAGGGTTTCACGAATTTCTTTATCGTCTTTACCCGCCAGCTTCAGGCTCAGTTCATCGAACTTCACCTTGGCGTCCCACAGCGCGTTAAGCTCGGCTTCATCCTTCGGCCACGGCGCTTTGCTGCGATCGAGGTTGAAGTTGTCGTTGCCGGTAAAATTCATCGGACGATCCAGTACCTTTAAAGCGTACTGGTAACGCTCAAAGCGACGCTTCTGCGCGAGGTTATACAGGTCGTAGAAAACGTCCAGTTTACCGCTGCGCAGTTCGTCGCCGATTTTATTTTTTTGCGCCGCAAACTGAGAAACATCGCTGGCCAGCAGCACGTTATGGCTGTAATCCAGCAGATTCAGATAGCGGTCGAAAATTTTTGCCGAAAAGGCGTTGTCGAGATCAAACTGCCGATAATGGGAGCGAGTAAAGCGCGAGGTAACGCGCTCACTCACCGTCGCGTGCTGCGGCTCTTCTTTCAGCACGGGAATTTGATCGACTCGGGTGATATCGTCCACGGCGAAGGCATGGCCTGCTATTGCTAGCAGGCCCGCAAG
Organism: Klebsiella sp. K-3; assembly: GCF_051207495.1. NCBI lineage: Bacteria > Pseudomonadati > Pseudomonadota > Gammaproteobacteria > Enterobacterales > Enterobacteriaceae > Klebsiella > Klebsiella sp. K-3. The sequence goes on from NZ_JBPNXF010000007.1 coordinate 273,662, forward strand.
CGCGGTGAGCTTAAAAAGTTTGTTCATGCCTGGCCCGGCCTCCGTTTCAGAACACCAGGTGTTCTGCGCGTACAATCATTGACATACCAGAAGTCAGCTGTACACGAACGCCATCTTTGGTGATTTCCACAACGGTGGCGTCCATTGCGTTGTTACCTGCTTTCACCTTCAGAGCCTGACCGACGCTTAATACAGAGACGTCAGACACCGGGGTAAGGCGTTGCTCTTCACGCGGTACTTTGGCAGCTGCAGGACGCGGCTTACGCTGTTCACTACCCTCTTTACGGCGAGCCTGCGGCTGAGGACGCGGTTTACGCTCGCGACGTGCCCCTTCTTCCTGCTGGCCTGCCGCGGCAGCGGCTTCGCGCTTCTTAGCCTGCTGGCTAGCGCGCTGCGCCTGAACGCGAGCTTTGGCTTCTTCGAGCTGCTGACGGGCGTGAGCAACGTGTTGCTCTTCCAGTTCGCCGCACGGGTTGCCGTCGAGATCGACGCGAATCGCTCCCGCTTTCACGCCGTACAGATAACGCCAGCTCGAAGTATAAAGACGTAAGGCAGCGCGCAGTTGGGTTTTGCTGAGATTCATCTCTCCGCCAACTCGCTCTACAAGATCCTGAAAAATACCGATTTTCAGGGGGCGCGCTTCGCCTTCAGCACTGAAACACTGAGGAAAACGTTCGGCCAGAAACGCGATTACTTCTTTACTGCTATTCAACTTAGGTTGATTTTCCATGAAATTTCCTGATTACAACGGACGTAGCCAACAAGCCGCAGGCATGAACAGGCGTCATTATAATGACGTCATCGCTAAATGCTACGTTATCCGTTGATTATCCTGCGACGTGGGCAAAGATTTTTTGATAATCGGTCGCCGCAATCAGCGTTTCAAGGCGCGAGACCAGCTCTGCAAGCCCCTGTTCGTCTTCTGCGGTGAAGCGGGAATACGCCGTGCTATCGATATCCAGTACGCCAATAATCTGATTGTTTACCTGCAACGGAAAGACGATTTCCGAATTGCTGGCGGCGTCACAGGCAATATGGCCGTCAAACGCATGGACATCTTCCACGCGCTGGACGCGGTTCTGCGCCACGGCGGAACCACAAACGCCGCGACCGACCGGAATACGTACACAGGCCAGCTTACCCTGGAACGGCCCCAGCACCAGCGTGTCGCCTTCCAGGAGATAAAACCCGGCCCAGTTGACCTCTTCCAGCCGTTCAAACAACAACGCGCTGGTATTTGAGATCATTGCCAAAAAACTGGTTTCGCCTGCCATAAGCGCCTGAAAATCGCGGTTCAGATCCGCGTAGAATTCTGTTTTGTTCATTTTTTAATCACTTAGTTGTCTTACTATCTCATCTGCAGATGCCTACTAAAATAAGCATTAAATGCCTTCGGGCTCAAGATGAATTCATTCCTGGGTTAATATAGTGGGATACATTCATTCCCGAACGTAATAAATGCTGATAAAAACACCCTCAATCACGCCGACGAAGAAGATTACCGTTCATTCGGTCAGTTCGCCAACGCCGCATGCGCACTATCAGCGCTGTACGCAGTGCGACATGCTGTTCCGCATACCGGTTGTGAAAAGAAATCAATGCGCCTGGTGCCCGCGGTGCAACGCGAAGGTCCGTGACGGCCGCGATTGGTCCCTCTCCCGGCTCGCCAGTATGGCGTTTACGATGATGTTGCTGATGCCGTTCGCCTGGAGCGAGCCGCTGCTGCGTTTGCATCTGCTCGGCGTGCGTATTGACGCCAACGTTTTGCAGGGGATCTGGCAGATGACCAACCAGGGCGATCCCATTACCGCCGCGATGGTGCTCTTCTGCGCGGTGGTTGCGCCCGTCCTGCTGGTAGTTTCCATCGCCTACCTTTGGCTTGGCAACGTGCTGGGGATGAACCTGCGGCCGGTGCTGCTGATGCTCGGCAAACTGAAAGAGTGGGTGATGCTGGACATTTATCTGGTCGGTATCGGCGTCGCCTCCATAAAAGTCCAGGACTATGCCTTCCTGCAGCCCGGCATCGGCTTGATCGCCTTTATCGCACTGACCCTACTCAGCATCCTGACGCTCATCCACATGAACGTGGAAGAGTTGTGGGAGCGTTTTTATCCCGAACGCCCGGCCATGCGCTACGACACCAATCTTCAGGTTTGCACCGGCTGTCACTATACCGGTTATCGCGACTCCCGCGGCCGCTGCCGCCGGTGCCATACCTCGCTGCATCATCGCCGGCCGCAAAGCCTACAGCGTAGCTGGGCGGCCCTGATTGCGTCGCTGGTTTTCCTGCTGCCGGCCAACCTGCTACCGATTTCGATAATCTACGTCAATGGCGCGCGCCAGGAAGATACGATTCTTTCGGGGATCATTTCACTCGCCAACAGCAACATCGCAATCGCCGGCGTAGTGTTCATCGCCAGTATTTTGGTACCATTCACCAAAGTTATAGTGTTATTTACCCTGCTGGTCAGCATACAATTCAAGTGCGAACAGGGGCTACGTACGCGTATCCTGCTGCTGCGGCTGATTACCTGGATCGGCCGCTGGTCGATGTTGGATCTGTTTGTTATCTCATTAACCATGTCGTTGATAAACCGCGATCAGCTCCTGGCTTTTACCATGGGGCCGGCGGCGGTGTACTTCGGCGGCGCGGTGATTTTAACTATCCTTGCAGTTGAATGGCTGGACAGCCGCTTACTTTGGGACGCTCATGAGTCAGGAAACGCCCGCTTCGCCGACTGAAGCCAAAATAAAAACCAAACGTCGTATCTCGCCATTCTGGTTGTTGCCGGTCATCGCGCTGATGATTGCCGGATGGCTTATCTGGACCAGCTTTGAAGGCCGGGGAACGACGATTACCATCGATTTCCAGTCCGCAAACGGGATTGTTCCGGGGCGTACGCCTATCCGCTATCAAGGGGTAGAGGTTGGTACGGTACAGGATATCTCTTTGAGTAAGGACCTCAGCAAGATCGAAGTTTCCGCCAGCGTGAAGAGTGATATGAAAGACGCGCTGCGCAAAGACACACAGTTCTGGCTGGTGACGCCAAAGGCTTCACTGGCCGGCGTTTCCGGGCTGGATGCGCTGGTCGGCGGTAACTATATCGGCATGATGCCAGGTAAAGGCGAACCGGAAGATCACTTCGTCGCCCTGGATACTCAGCCAAAATATCGCATCAACAACGGCGAACTGATGATTCATCTGCAGGCGCCGGATCTCGGTTCGCTGAACAGCGGCTCGCTGGTCTATTTCCGTAAAATTCCGGTTGGCCGGGTGTATGACTACACGCTCAACGCCAACAATCAGGGGGTGACGATTGATGTATTAATCGAGCGTCGCTTCACCAATCTTGTTAAAAAAGGCAGTCGGTTCTGGAACGTCTCCGGGATTAAAGCCGACGTCAGCCTGAGCGGCGCCAAAGTCCAGTTGGAAAACCTCTCCGCGTTAGTTAACGGCGCCATTGCCTTTGACTCGCCTGACGACTCCAAAGCGGCGGCGCAAAACGACGAGTACAACCTGTATGAGGATCTGGCGCACAGCCAGCGCGGGGTGCTGGTGACGCTGGAGCTACCCGACGGCGATGGGTTGAAGGCGGGCTCTACGCCGCTGATGTACCAGGGGCTGGAAGTAGGTCAGTTAACCAAACTCAATCTCAATCCCGGCGGTAAAGTTACCGGTGAGATGACCGTCGACCCGAGCGTGGTCACCCTGCTTCGGGATAAGACGCTGATTCAAATGAAGAAGCCGAAAATCTCTCTGGATAACCCAAGCGTTAGCGCTCTACTCACCGGCAACACCTTCGAGCTGGTCCCTGGTGACGGCAAACCGCGAAATCACTTTATGGTTATGCCAGCCGATAAAGCGCTACTGGAAGAGCCGAACGTCGCCACCGTAACGCTATCGGCGCCGGAAAGCTATGGCATTTCTGCCGGCCAGCCGCTGATGCTACACGGCGTTAAGGTCGGCCAGGTGCTGGAACGCAAGCTCACCGCAGAGGGGGTCACTTTCCAGGTCGCCATTTCGCCGGAGTATCGCAATCTGGTACGCGCCGATAGCAAATTTGTCGTCAACAGCCGCCTTGATGTGAAAGTTGGGCTGGATGGCGTGCAGGTACTCGGCGCCAGCGCCAGCGAATGGGTTGATGGCGGGATCCGCATCATCCCCGGTGAAAAAGGGGAAATGCACAACAGCTATCCGCTGTATGCCAACCTGGAAAAAGCGCAGGAAAATAGCCTCAGTGAAATCCCGACCACCACGCTGAGTCTTTCCGCGGAAACGCTGCCCGATGTGCAGGCAGGCTCGGTAGTGTTGTATCGCAAATTCGCCGTCGGCGAGATCATCTCGGTGAAACCGCGCAGCAACGCTTTCGATATCGATCTGCATATCAAACCGGAATATCGCCATTTGTTGACCAATAACAGCGTTTTCTGGGCGGAAGGCGGCGCGAAGGTAAAACTCGACGGTAATGGGCTAACCGTGCAGGCGTCGCCGCTGGCTCGCGCCCTAAAAGGCGCCATCAGCTTTGATAACCTCAACGGCAGCAGCGCCAACGCGCGCTTGAACAATAAGCGTATCTTGTACGCCTCCGAAACCGCCGCCCGCGCGGTGGGCGGCCAGATTACGCTGCACGCTTTCGATGCGGGTAAAATGGCGGCGGGCATGCCGATTCGCTATCTCGGTATCGACATCGGCCAGATCCAGTCGCTGGAGTTGATTACGGCAAAAAATGAAGTTCAGGCGAAAGCGGTGCTTTATCCGGAATATGTCGGCACCTTTGCCCGTGCCGGTACCCGCTTCTCGGTGATTACGCCGCAGATCTCTGCCGCCGGCGTTGAACATCTGGACACGATCTTCCAGTCGTATATCAATGTTGAACCTGGCCGTGGTTCGCCGCGCCGCGACTTCGAGATTCAGGACACCACCATCACCGATTCGCGCTACATCGACGGCCTGAGCATTATCGTCGAAGTGCCGGAAGCCGGTTCGCTCGATATTGGTACGCCGGTGCTGTTCCGCGGCCTGGAAGTGGGTACCGTGACCGGGCTGACGCTGGGCTCGATGTCCGACCGCGTTATGGTTAAGCTGCGTATCAGTAAGCGTTATCAGTACTTAGTGCGCAATAACTCGGTGTTCTGGCTGGCTTCCGGCTATAGCCTCGACTTCGGTCTGATTGGTGGCGTGGTGAAAACAGGTACCTTCAACCAGTTTATCCGCGGCGGTATCGCCTTTGCCACCCCGCCGGGAACGCCGCTGGCGCCGAAAGCGCAGGATGGCAAACACTTCTTGCTGCTGGAAAGCGAGCCAAAAGAGTGGCGCGATTGGGGAACGGCGCTGCCTAATTAATTCTCTCCAATGCCTGAACGCCCCGGTGTCCCGCTCCGGGGCGTTTATGGTAAACTGCGCCCCCTTTTTGCTTGTGGTGCGCTGCTCGTGGCTCAAAACGCTGTCTTTCTCCCGGAACTCTTCCTCGCTCAAATGCGTGCGGCAATGCCAACGCATCTTTCGTTCGATGACTTCATCGCCGCCTGCCAGCGCCCGCTGCGCCGCAGTATTCGCGTCAATACGTTGAAGATTACGGTCGCTGATTTTCTGCAACTGGTCGCCCCTTACGGCTGGCAGTTAACGCCGGTCCCGTGGTGCGCAGAGGGTTTCTGGATCGAGCGCGATGATGACGATGTACTCCCGCTGGGCAGCACCGCCGAGCATCTGAGCGGGCTATTTTATATTCAGGAAGCGAGCTCGATGCTGCCGGTAGCGGCGCTGTTCGCCGATGGCGAAATGCCGGAGCGAGTGATGGATGTCGCCGCCGCGCCAGGTTCCAAAACGACGCAAATCGCCGCCCGGATGGGCAATCGCGGCGGGATCCTGGCAAACGAATTCTCCGCCAGCCGGGTGAAAGTGCTGCACGCCAATATCAGCCGCTGCGGCATTAATAACGTTGCCCTCACCCACTTCGATGGGCGCGTCTTCGGCGCCGCTCTGCCTGAGTGCTTCGACGCGATTTTGCTCGATGCCCCCTGCTCGGGCGAAGGAGTAGTGCGTAAAGATCCCGACGCGCTAAAAAACTGGTCTCCAGAAAGTAATCAGGAGATTGCCGGCACGCAAAGAGAACTCATTGACAGCGCATTTCACGCTCTGCGTCCTGGCGGTACCCTCGTCTACTCCACCTGTACGCTGAACCGTGAAGAAAACGAGGAAGTGGTTAACTGGCTGCTGCAAACCTACCCGCAGGCGGTTGAAGTCATGACCCTGGATTCACTCTTCCCGCAGGCTCACGAAGCGCTCACCGACGAAGGTTTCCTGCACGTGTTCCCGCAGATTTTTGATTGTGAGGGTTTTTTCGTTGCCCGCCTGCGTAAAACCACCTCTATCGATCCCCTACCTGCGCCAGGTTATAAAGTGGGCAAGTTCCCTTTCACACCGATGAAAGGACGTGAGGCAGCGGCTGTCACCGCAGCCGCCAACGCCGTTGGCCTGCAATGGGCAGAGCATCTTCGTTTATGGCAACGCGATAAAGAAATCTGGCTGTTCCCGCAAGAACTGGAAGCGTTAATCGGCAGGGTTCGTTTTTCGCGCATCGGAATTCGCCTCGCTGAAACGCATAACAAAGGCTACCGCTGGCAGCATGAAGCAGCGATCGCGCTTGCTGCGCCAGAGGAGGCGTTTGAGCTCACCTTAGCGGAAGCGGAAGAGTGGTATCGTGGGCGCGATGTCTATCCCGAGGCGCCGCCGCGGCAGGATGAAGTGATTGTCACTTTCCAGGGCGCGCCATTAGGACTCGCCAAGCGCGTGGGATCGCGGTTGAAAAACAGTTACCCTCGCGAACTGGTGCGCGACGGCAAACTTTTCGCCGGAAAGTCGTGACCGTGCGCCAAAAAGCGCACTTTTTGACTGGCGATATACTCCCCGTTGTCTACGCTGAAAAATGACGGCCTAACTGGTCGTACCACAACTCAGCAGACAAACGGGGTGAATGATGAGTAAAACTAACGTACGAATCGGCGCGTTTGAAATCGACGACGCCGAGCTGCATGGCGAGTCACAGGGTGAGCGAACGTTAAGCATTCCTTGCAAATCCGATCCTGACTTATGCATGCAATTAGACGCCTGGGATGCCGAAACCAGCGTTCCCGCCATTCTTAATGGCGAACATTCTGTGCTTTACCGTAAACACTACGACCGCCAATCCGATGCCTGGGTCATGCGTCTTGCCTGACTCAAATGAACCCGTCGCCTGAGACGGGTTATTTATATCCCTCCCCCGCTGCGCTAACTTCCCCTACACTTACCTTATGTTCATTCGCTAATGAGGGCGGGATGTTTGCCTTAGTATTATTCATTTGCTATCTGGACGGCGGGTGCGAAGACATCGTAGTGGATGTCTATGATAGCGAACGACAATGCCTCGTCGCTATGGACGACCAACGAATTCGCCAGGGAGGCTGTTTCCCGGTAGAAGATTTTATCGACGGCTTCTGGCGTCCGGCGACGGAATATAGCGACTTTTAAACAGCCGACTGCAGCCGCACCAGCGTTAGCTCTCCGCCAAACACCGCGCCGGTATCAATGTAGTGTTGGTTATCGCTATCGTAACGGCGTTTAAGCGGCGTATGGCCAAACCAAAAGTGATCCGCCCCGGCTATCTCTCCGTGCCGCCCCGCCAGATGATCGGTTAAACGCTGGCGGCCCCAGAGCACCTGATGCTCGTCCACGGGCAACTGCCAACGATAAACGCTGGCGGGATAGTCGGCATGGGCAATCACGTGGGTGGTATCCTGGCAGCGGAGTTCAATGATTAACGGCACATCCCGGCAGCGGTTAAACAGCAAATCAGCTAACCGTTTCTGTTCCTGTGAGGCGGTTGGATACCAGCCGCCGCCGTTCATCGTCCACAGCGCCATTTCCCCGCTCGCCAGCGCATCCAGCGCCATTTGCTCATGATTGCCGCGCACCGCTCTGAACCACCGGCAATGCAGCAAGCCCAGACATTCCACGCTTTGCGGCCCACGGTCAATCAGATCGCCAACAGAGATCAGAAGATCCTGCCAGGGATCAAATTTACGCTGCCGCAGCTGGGATATTAATAAATCAAAACAACCATGTAGATCGCCCACCAGCCAGATATTACGCCAGGCGCTACCTTCTACGCGCTGATACATATTTCCACCCCCTCAGTTAATTATACAAAATATGACTGAAGGCGTGGTTAGAAATACATACGTCAATCAACGTTAAACAAGGCGTAAATATAGTCTGGCGAAGCATTAAGCTTGTCCCGCGAGATCCGTAAAATAAAAATAAAATAATGACGAGGTATGACATCGTGACGGACAATAGCCTGCATTCATCATGCACACTTCAGCAACGCTCAAATTTGATTGCCGATCTCGTAATGGGGCGTATCACGCCTGCGCCAATCTGGCAAAAACGCAATTATCGGCTCAAATTCTTGCTGCGTACGGCGCTGTTTTACCAGCCAACCCGCGAAATGCTGGACACCCTTTCGGCTCGTAGTGATTTCCGCCAACTGCTGGCTGCGCAGGCTACACTTCCAGGTAAAGTACATCGTCAGTATTTAGTGCGCGATCTAAACGCGCGTCAGCGTTCCCAGGCCATCATCAGCCATTATCAGTACGTCGACTCGCTGGGTGAAAACCGGCTGGCGGCGGCTATGATATCGCCATCAGAACGACCTCTACTGACGCTGTCTGGTAAAGACGATGCGGCCTTTACGCTCTTTGCCTCGTCGGCCGGGAAAGCAGAGCGGGAAGGTGAAACCACCCTTTGGCTTCGCGATAACCATCACCAGTTGTTGGCCAGCGCCACGTTTAGCGTAGTCCGCCACCAAGGACAGTGGCAACTGGTCATCGGCGGCCTGCAGGGGCCGCGTCGGCATGTTTCCCATGACGTCATTAAACACGCAACCCGCGCCTGCTACGGTCTGTTTCCCAAACGCCTGCTGTTGGAGTTCATCTGGCTGCTGGCCGCCCGAAGCAATATTCAGGCTATTTACGGCGTCAGCGATAATGGTCATGTGTTTCGCGCGCTGCGCTATCGTTTAAGTAAAGGCCGGCACTTCCACGCCAGCTACGATGAGTTCTGGCAATCAATTGAAGGCGTGCGTCACGATAGTTATCGCTGGCGCCTACCGCTGAAGCTGGAAAGAAAATCGCTGGAGAGTATCGCCAGTAAAAAGCGCTCCGAATATCGCCGCCGTTTCCAGTTCATGGATGAGATGGCCGTACAGGTGGCTAATCTGCTAAGTGTAAAATAAATATTCACGTCTTATTACGAAAAAGATTCGCCGTTTTTAATAACGGCGTTTTCATTTGTACATTCTTTGGTTAATATCGTGGCCTGTTGATAATTGGTTTAAGTTGGCCATTGACCTATGAGTAAAACTGAGATTTTCCTGCTGCTGGTTATCCTGCTTATTTTAGTTAGCGCGCTGTGGTTTATTTTCAGTGACGAGATATGGGTATTGGTCAGCTATCTGGAAACCTTACTCTATCCTACGTTAATCGCCCCGGAATAAATGCCAACATGCTGACCGTCCATGGATTTATTTCTATCTTTATCAATTAGCGGCAAAACCTCTTCGCCCCTCTAAGAACCGCATTAATTGCATAACATTACATCATTGCCTCATTTAATTTATCATACAAATAGGTATACTACTGACTTCCGATGTAGACCCATCTTTCACCTGCACTATGGGTCTGGTTGTGTGCAGGTGTCTTCTTTCTGTTGTGTTTTTACACACCCTCAGCCTTTTTACAGCAACACGCTAGCAATACCGTGAATTGCAACCTGTAGATTGGCTGCGTTCTCAACGGTCTCCATGCGATAGAGCTACGATGTAACACACTTTTAGCAACCTTTTACCCCATGCTCCACCGGGGTAGAGGAGCTGATATGATCTGGCCGCCATATCGGGATAACTGACATCTGATGATCGGTGGCTGCAAGTTAACCTGACGTTTAGGTTGGCATATAAATATGAGCGTTATAGCTAATTTAATCTCTAAATCCGTCAATAAATCATTCACACCTCAAATACCAACAAACAACCCATACAGGAACAATATATAAAGAGCTAAAACACCGCATCGATTTATATTAAATATTTTCTGAAAAAGTAACAAAAAAAATGAACATCTAAAACAAAAAATCCATAACCAATTGATAATAATGAAAAATAAAAACAGAGCGCAATAATTGCTAATACTTGTAGATCACCACCCCCTCTTATTTATGCTGAGAGCCCGCATTGTAAGTGGTAACATCTGCGGAAATCCCCCCTCAGGTTGTTGATTAAATGAACAGCAAGCAAGAAATATTATCAATACATTATCTTCGCGGCATAGCAGCATTATTAGTCGTACTACTTCACATTTCCTGGTATATGGGTGATGAATGGGGGCATTTATTCGATGCCGGAAGGATTGGTGTGGATATATTTTTTATAATTAGTGGGTTTATTATTGCCTATGCTACAAGACATGGTAATGAAAATACGGCTTTATTCCTGGGGAAAAGACTTGTTCGAATTTACCCTTGCCTTTTTATTGTTTGGGTATTCTATTGCGTTACCGTTTTTCGCGACGCTAACCTATCGACCATGATTAAATCATTACTTCTGTTTCATAAAAATTACTCCGCCCCCGCTCCTGCGTATGACTTTAACCTGATGGGGACTCCATGGACGTTAACCTATGAAATTTATTTTTATATTGTATTTTCAGTAGCTATGAAAGTATCGCATAAATACAGATCCGTGCTATGTTCCCTGTTCTTAATAGCATTAACAGTCATATCTCAAATCACATATAATGGCACTTTTGAGTTCAACCGATATGTGTCTGCGAATATATTAGTACAACATTGGTATCAGGTTCCACTCAAAATTATTAGTACCACAATCACATGGGAATTCATTGCTGGGATGGCTCTTTTCGAACTGAGAGGATGGCTTGTAAAATATAGAAGCAAACTCGTTGAACAAGCCTTAATTATATTATCAATAATATATTTGACGATGTTATATGTCAATGGTGGTCATGGCTTACTATTCAAGGCTGGTATTTTTTACGGGGCATTTTTAATATTCTTCACAGCATTATACTTTGAAGCCGGGAATGCAATGTTCAAAAATAAGTTCCTGCATTTTCTGGGCAATATTTCATATTCGATGTATCTGATTCATTATGCAATTAACCAGTACATCAGAATTCATACCAACTGGATTTGGAGTGATATCCCAGGGGTTATAAAAGTCGCGGCTATACTCAGCCTGACTTTCGTCTTCTCTTATTTATCATATCGACTCATAGAATTACCCGCGATGAAAGTGTTTAAATACTATATAAAAAGACATTCTGTTAAAACGCATGAGACAAAGTTGGCCGTATAAAAAGGGAGTTGTCCCTCTCTTTGATCCTTCACACATCAAAGTTGCGCCATTTCACTAAAGCCGCATTTTGGGTATCGGAGTTGCCGTAACGGCAGGACGGCAATTTTTATGTAAAAATAATGTTAAGCTGGTTTTGGTTGTGATATAAGGTAGAAAGTTCAGCATTCGGCCGTTTGAGTACTCTCAGCGGGATGTGTGTAACTCGCTGAATAACAGATAAAAAGAGACCGAACACGATTCCTGTATTCGGTCCAGGGAAATGGCTCTTGGGAGAGAGCCGTGCGCTAAAAGTTGGCATTAATGCAGGCTAAGTCGCCTTGCCTTATAAGAATAGATGACTGTGACAGGTTTTCCAGTCCGCGACAAAAGTGGTTGAAAAATTGCTGACAAATAACAAAAAACCGCCGCGTTCTCTTACCAAACGTCGGCGGTTTTTTACCTTTAAAACAAAGTGATATAGGTCATTATCAACAAAGCTTTTGCGCTCGTTCGATAAATGGCGCCAGGCTCATTTTTTGCCCCGGATGCTGCGGATCGTCAGCCTGAATGATGGAAATCGGCTGTGCGGTAGTCTTACCGGCCTTCACTTCCTGCACGGCGACATCATTCAGCGGATACTGCACCAGGGTGCTCGGGTTGATGGCGTACAGCGCATTACCCGGGCGGCAGGTTAACATGACTTCTTCACGGGTGAACGCCCAGTTGTCCTTACCCACTTCAAAACGGCTCACGGTAATCACCTGTGGCGCCGCCAACGCGGCGCCTGAGCTTGCCAGTAACAACATTGTCAGAACGATTTTTTTCATCATTTAGCCAGTTAATTCAATTAGGTTGCCAGGTCGCGAACAGGCTGACGGCTAGTATTGCCAGCGCGGCAAGCGCCATTTCCAGCTGTGTAGTGCGTAAAATAGTTCGTTCCGCCCACGAGCCGTTACCTGACATTCGCGGTACCAGAACATACCTGTTCACCAGCGCAATTGCTACCATCCCGGCGACCAGCGCACATTTGAACAACAACATCACTCCCCACGGTGAATCGCCAATCAGCCGCCCCTGTATCAACAGCGTATTGCCAATCCCGCTGGCAATCGCGCCAGCCACGGCCAAATGCCCGTAGCGTGAAAAGCGCATCATGGCGGTTATGGCTACCTGACGCCAGCGCCCGCGCGCCAGCCGCAGGCAGTAGACAAATGGCAGCAGCCCACCGGCCCAGGCAGCGACGCAGAACAGATGTAGCGCGTGATTAGTACGCTGTAATGCGCCAGTCCAACCATCGTTCATCGCCGCATGCCCCACGCCTGCCATTAACAACAACTGCGCGCAAAATAGCAGCAACAACAGACGCGCCGGGCGACGCGGTTTGATCCACGCAACAGTCAGCGCAATCCACGCCAGTACCATCTGCCACAGCCAGACGCCGCCAAACTGCGTCCCGATAACAGCGCGCCAGATTGCAGGTTGCCAGACATCGTTCCAGCCATCCCCCATCAACCCGCCCTGCGCCATCAGCATCAAAGTGGCTGAAATAGCGCTAATCATTAGCAGGTAGCGCAGCAGTGGATAAAAACGCTGCATCAACAGGCGACGCAGCGAGACTGGCGCCCACCATGCGCCGTACAGCGCGCAACCGAAGGCCGTCATCAATGAGATGAAGTGGACAAACCGCAGGCCGACATATATTCCCGACAGCATGGTTTATTTCACGCTGAAGTGGTATTGCCCTTTGGTCTTATGGCCGTCAACGGAGACCACATGCCACTCTACGGTGTACTCGCCCGCCGCCAGCGGTTCATTCAGCGGCAGCGTTAATTGCGCTTTATTACCGTCGCTGCGGGCCAGTTTGCCGGTAGCCACTGGTTTATTCTGCGGGCCGCTGAGGGTCACGCCGCTGAAAGTGGTTTCCACCCCTTCGCTGAAGGTTAAGGTGAGCGCCTGCGGCGACGTTGAGACCGTCGAATCGGCCGCCGGGATTTGTTGCTGGAGATGGGCATGGGCAAAAGCGCTGGCGGTGGTCAACATAGCGCTGAGAAATACGGCGGCGTATAGCGCGCGTCCGGCGATGTTTCGCATTAACGTCATTCCTTTTTGTTATGTATGTTGGACAGAGAATAACCCTGTATAATAGCAGAGTCGAGCTAAGCATCCGGGACTTGCCTTTCAGCGTCACGCTTAGTAACTTTTGCGCCGTAATGAAGGAGGTACTGATGGCAAATAATCTGGCAAAAATTTCGCAAGATGAAATGGACAAGGTCAACGTTGACCTCGCAGCGGCCGGCGTCGCTTTTAAAGAACGCTACAATATGCCCGTCGTTGCCGATCTCGTCGAACGAGAGCAACCCGCTCACCTGCGCGACTGGTTTCGTGAACGACTGATCGCGCACCGTCTGGCATCCGTGTCACTTTCCCGCCTGCCGTATGAACCGAAAGCGAAATGATTGCTCATTCCTTGAGATTCTGCCCATTGGCAACCGCCGCGCATTCTATTACGCTGGTGTTTTTGGCGAGGAGTAAGCCATGCTGCGCGTAATCGATACCGAAACCTGCGGTTTACAGGGCGGCATAGTTGAAATTGCCTCCGTCGATATCATCGACGGCCAGATAACGAATCCCATGAGTCATCTGGTGCGCCCTGACCGCCCAATCAGCCCGCAGGCAATGGCAATCCATCGCATTACTGAAGAGATGGTGGCCGATAAGCCCTGGATTGAAGAAATCGTGCCGCACTACCAGGGCAGCCCATGGTATGTCGCCCATAACGCCAGTTTCGATCGCCGGGTATTACCGGAAATGAACGGCGAGTGGATTTGTACTATGAAGCTGGCGCGCCGCCTGTGGCCGGGGATTAAGTACAGCAATATGGGGTTGTATAAGTCGCGCAAGCTGAGCGTAGCTACCCCGCCGGGTTTGCATCACCACCGCGCGCTGTATGACTGCTATATCACCGCAGCCTTACTGCTGGATATTATGCAGGTCTCCGGCTGGTCGCCGGATGAAATGGCCAACATTACCGGCCGCCCGGCGCTGCTGACTACCTTTACCTTCGGCAAATATCGCGGCAAAGCGGTGTCGGAAGTGGCGGAAAACGATCCAGGCTATTTACGTTGGCTGTTCAATAACCTGGACCGGATGAGCCCGGAACTGCGTCTGACCCTTAAACACTATCTCGGCGAGTAACGCTACACTTCCACCTTGCCGGGCAAAGTCCCCTGCGCGAGGGCGATTAAAAAGGCGTATTCCAATGCCACGCCCTCGTAGCTTTTAAACCGTCCCGACTTGCCGCCATGCCCGGAATCCATATCGGTACATAGCAGCAGCAGATTGTCGTCGGTTTTCAGCTCGCGTAGCTTCGCCACCCACTTCGCGGGCTCCCAATATTGCACCTGCGAATCATGCAGCCCGGTGGTCACTAGCATATGCGGATAAGCCTGGGCAGATACGCCATCATAGGGGCTATAGCTCTTCATATAGTGATAATAGGTTTCGTCCTGCGGGTTTCCCCACTCCTCAAACTCACCGGTAGTGAGCGGAATAGATTCGTCGAGCATGGTGGTCAGTACGTCAACAAACGGCACCTGCGCCACTACGCCATGGAACAACTCCGGTCGTTGGTTAATCGCCACGCCCATCAGCATGCCGCCGGCGCTGCCGCCCATGCCATAACATAATTTAGGGTCGCCATATCCCTGCGCCAGCAGCGCATCGCAGACGTCCAGATAATCGTTAAAGGTATTCTTTTTGTTGAGGAATTTGCCGTCTTCATACCACTGCTGGCCAAGTTCGCCGCCGCCGCGAATATGGGCTATTGCAAAGACAAAACCGCGATCCAGCAGGCTCAGACGGCTGGCGCTAAAATCGGCGTCCATGCTGGCGCCGTAAGAGCCATAGCCGTACACCAGTAGCGGGTTGGCCCCTTTACGAAAGTGTTCGCGGTGATAGACCAGCGATACCGGCACCTCCACGCCGTCACGCGCTGTCACCCACAGATGTTCGCTGCGATAACAGGCAGCGTCAAAGCCCTGCACTTCCTGTTGTTTGATAACCCGCCGCTCGCCGGTATCCATATCCAGCTCAAACAGCGTATCCGGAGTAGTCATCGATGAATAACCATAGCGTAGCCGCGAGGTCTCCGGTTCCGGATTATAGGCAAGCCAGGTGACGTAGGCGGGATCGTCAAAGGCGATACCTACCACTTCTCGCGTTTTACGGTTGATTTGCCGCAGGCTGGTCAAGCCACGCTGACGCTCCTCAACCACCAGCCAGTCGGTGAATAGAGTAAAGCCTTCGAGCATCACGTCAGGACGCGCTGGGATCAGCGTCTGCCACTGGTCTTCATCGCGGAGCACGGTGCGGTAAAGCCCGAAGTTTTTGCCCTCGCGATTAGAACGCAGATAAAACGCGTGCTGATAATGGTCGAGGCTATATTCATGATCCTTACGTCGTGGCAAAAAACACACCGGTGTCGCATCGGGAAGCTCCGGGTTAAGTAATAACACTTCGCTGGTGGTGGCGCTGGCAAGATAAATCACCACAAACTGCTGGGAGGTAGTCTTATGCACGCTGACGTAAAACGTGTCGTCTTTCTCTTCGTAGACCAGGACATCGTTATCTGCGGTGGTGCCAATGGCATGCCGCCAGACCTGATAAGGCAGCAGCGTCGTCGGATGTTTGCGCACATACCACAAGAAGCGCGAGTCGTTGCTCCAGGCGAATCCTGGCGTGACGTTTTCCAGGATTTCAGCCGACCATTCGCCGCTGTTCAGATCCTTAAAACGTAAGCCATACTGACGCCGTGAAAGGTAATCTTCCGCCACCGCCATCAGCTGGTTGTTCGGCGCGACGCCTAATCCGCCGAGAGTGTAGAATTCGCTTTTCGCCGCCCGCTGGTTGGCGTCGAGCAAAATCTCCCATTCATCCCACTCTTCTTTGAGCACTGACTGACGTTGGTAAATCGCGTATTCACAGCCGGGTTCATAGACCTGACGATAGCGGTAGCCATTTTTGCTATAAGGTGCGGAGACCTCCCGCTGCGGAATGCGATCGATGATTTCTTTCAGCACCCGCTCCTGCAGGCTGCTTTGCGAGTCCATCACCTTTTTACCGTAGTCATTTTCCTGATGGAGATAATCCAGCACTTCCGGGTGCGCGCGTTCGTCATCGCGCAGCCAGTAGTAATTATCGATGCGAGTGTCGCCATGTAGCGTCATGGCGTGGGGGATCCGTTTGGCTTTCGGTAGCATGCGTTATTCTTCTGCGTCTTATTATGGAATCACAAAATCACTCAGGGCATCGTGCGCCCTGAACGATGTCGTGTCTATAAGGGTGGCAAAAGTGGCCAGCGATGCAAGCGGAACGCTCTCTTTTAAGAATCAAGCGCCTGCTTTTGCGCCTGAACATCGCGTTCTATCTCTTCGCGGACATCTTCAGGCAGTTTGAGCGCGTCACCGAGCGCATCCAGGTAGCTGCGCTCCATAAAATGGTCGATATCAATTACCGCACAGCTGAGGTAGTAAATTTCCAGCGCTTCTTGCCCATCGCGCACGCTTTGCGCCAGCCGCTGCGGGTCGAGCGGCTGGGTTAAAACCCTGTCGATCAACACCCGGCCTTGCACGTCGATGTTCGCCGCGCGCAACTGCTCTTCTATATGCTGACGTTCACGTTCGTCAATATGACCGTCGCTTTTGGCGGCAAAGACTAGCGCGGTAATCAGCCGCTCGCTGCGCGCATCGAGCACAACCGGTTCCTGGGCAGGCGCTGTTGATGTCTGTGTCACGATATCCGCCTGCTGACCGCGCATTTTTTGCTGATATTTATTCCACAGCACGCTGCCTGCCACCGCGCCGCCGCCAACCAGCAGCGCGCCGGTGCCATATTTCGCCAGCAGCTTGCGCGATGATTTGCTGGCGACCAATAAGCCCGCAAGACCGCCCAATGCGCCGGGCAGCAGGTTTTTAGCGGATGACGACTTTTCAGCGGAGACGGGGTTACCCTGCTGGCCCAGCAGGGACTGAAGTTGATTAAGCCAGTTAGCCATAACATTCCTCATAGCGCGAGATGCGATGCCATCAGCCTAAACGACGAGACGTCAGGAAATGTTATGGCTGGCTAAAGATGCGAAAATTTCCGTTGCGCCCGGTTATCAGGCAGCTTTCACTTTCCGCGGTTTTTTTGCGGCGCCTTCTTCGGCGGAAGAGGACTCAGCCTCGGCAATTGCCGACTCCGGCATTTCTGCCGCCGCATCAGCATGATCTTCTGCTTCCGGCAATTTCCCTGACTTCAGAATGTGGTGTAAGGCGTCTTTGCGCTCGGCCAGCCACATCGACATATTGTCACGCTGAGCTTCATCTAATTCCAGCGGGCACGCGACCAGCCAGTCATTGAGCACCTCTGCCAAATCGAGCATTTTGTCGTAAGCATCGGCCTCTTTTTTGCTGGCAAAAGACATTTTTTCCTCACCTTCACGGATCACGACGTATTTGATTTCAACCGCCATTGTGCAGCCTCTTTATACTGTATTTATATACAGTATATCAAATTTCGCCGCCGTTCTCAACTTACGCGTATAAAGACAGACGCAAACGTTTTCGTTTATAATGCGCGGCATGTTCTGTTTACGCTGAGAGTAGATTATGACTTTATTAGGTACCGCGCTGCGCCCCGCGGCCACGAAGGTAATGTTGTTAGGTTCCGGCGAGCTCGGAAAAGAAGTCGCCATTGAATGCCAGCGGTTGGGTATTGAAACCATCGCCGTCGACCGCTATCCCGATGCGCCGGCGATGCAGGTGGCCCATCGTTCTCACGTCATCAACATGCTGCACGGCGACGCGCTGCGTGAACTGATCGCCTTAGAAAAACCGGATTATATCGTGCCGGAGATCGAAGCCATTGCTACCGACACTCTGGTTGAACTGGAACAAGCCGGGCAAACAGTGGTGCCGACGGCGAGAGCCGCGAAACTCACCATGAATCGTGAAGGCATTCGCCGGCTGGCGGCAGAAGAACTGCTGATCCCCACCTCTGCCTATCGTTTTGCCGACAGTGAAGAAGGCTTCCGCGCTGCCGTCGCCGAAATTGGTCTGCCTTGTATCGTTAAGCCGGTGATGAGCTCCTCGGGTAAAGGCCAAAGTTTTATCCGCTCGGCTGAGCAGCTCAGCGCCGCCTGGCAATACGCTCAACAGGGCGGGCGCGCAGGCGCCGGACGCGTCATCGTCGAAGGAGTGGTAAATTTTGATTTTGAAATTACGCTGCTCACCGTCAGCGCCGTCGACGGCGTCCACTTTTGCGCCCCGGTAGGCCATCGTCAGGAAGATGGCGACTACCGTGAATCCTGGCAGCCCCAACAGATGAGCGATCTCGCGCTGCAACGCGCGCAGGAGATCGCCCGCAAAGTGGTGCTGGCGCTGGGTGGATATGGGCTCTTCGGCGTTGAATTGTTCGTTTGCGGCGATGAGGTGATCTTCAGCGAAGTCTCCCCTCGCCCGCACGATACCGGTATGGTCACTCTGATCTCGCAGGATCTATCGGAATTCGCCCTGCACGTTCGCGCCTTCCTTGGCCTGCCGATCGGCGCCATCCGCCAGTATGGCCCGGCGGCATCGGCGGTGATTTTACCGCAGCTAACCAGTGAGAACGTGACCTTTAGCAATCTGCAGGCCGCCGTCGGCGCGGGTCTGCAGTTGCGTCTGTTCGGTAAACCGGAAATCGCCGGCGCGCGTCGCCTGGGCGTTACGCTGGCGGTTGCTGATAACGTCGATGAAGCCATCAGCCGCGCCAAAACCGCCGCCGCCGCGGTTGTCGTGAAGGGATAAAAAAAGCCCGGTCGCTCACGCGCGCCGGGCTTCTGTCATTTAAGGCGCAGAAATTATTTCGCGCCTTCTACCGCTTCGCGGGCCAGTTTGGTGATGCGATCGTAGTCGCCGTTTTCCAGCGCGTCGGCTGGAACCAGCCAGGAGCCGCCGATGCACAGCACGCTGTTAAGCGCCAGATAGTCGCGGTAATTCGCCGGAGAGATGCCGCCGGTCGGGCAAAAACGAATGTGGCCGAATGGACCCGCAATCGCCTGCAGCGCTTTCACGCCGCCGTTCGCTTCCGCCGGGAAGAATTTGAACTCTTTCAGGCCATACTGCATGCCCAGCATCAGCTCGGATACGGTGCTAATACCCGGGATCAGCGGGATAGTGCCTTCGCCGGTCGCCGCTTTCAGCAGGGATTCGGTCAGGCCCGGGCTAATAGCGAACTGCGCGCCTGCTTCAGTAACGGCTTTCAGTTGCTCAACGTTGGTCACGGTGCCGGCGCCGACAATCGCCTCCGGCACTTCTTTGGCGATAGCGCGGATAGCTTCCAGCGCGCACTCGGTGCGCAGCGTGACTTCCAGAACGCGTACACCGCCTGCAACCAGCGCTTTCGCCATCGGCACCGCGTGTTCCAGCTTTTTCACCACGATAACCGGTACGACCGGGCCGTTAGTCAGGATTGCTTCTGCAGTTGTTTTCCAGTTTTTCATCAGAGTTTTCTCTCGCCAGATCTACAAATCGAATCGTCTTAAAAAGTAATGCAGGTTGCGCCCTGCTCGGCTCCGGAGAGCTTCTCGCGCAGCGCGCCGAACATCTCGCGGCCGGTACCGACCCGCGAGCTGCTCAGGTCAGGAATATGCGGCTGGCGGGCGGCCAATTCGGCTTCATCGACCAGCAGGGTCAACTCGCCGGTCTGCCCGTTAACGCGAATGATGTCGCCATCGCGCACTTTCGCCAGCAGCCCGCCATCGTAGGCTTCAGGAGTTACATGGATGGCTGACGGTACCTTGCCTGATGCGCCGGAAAGTCGGCCATCGGTGACCAGCGCAATTTTGAAACGGCGGTCCAATAATACACCAAGTGGCGGCATAAGTTTATGTAATTCTGGCATACCGTTCGCTTTCGGCCCCTGATGGCGTACGACGACTACGCAATCTTTATCCAGCAGCCCCGCTTCAAACGCGGGTAGCACGTCGTGCTGGCTCTCAAAGACGACCGCTGGCGCTTCGATAATCTGGTTCTCAACCGGCACTGCGGAGGTTTTCATTACCGCACGACCGAGGTTACCGCTCAGCACTTTGGTACCGCCATGGCGGGAGAACGGTTTCTCGAAGGTAGCGATGACCTGATCGTCAAGCGGCGCGGTCGCCCCTTCACGCCAGTCCAGTTCGCCGTTATTCAGCCATGGTTCCATGGTGTAACGCGACAGCCCGAAGCCGGCAACCGTGTTGACATCTTCGTGCAGCAATCCGCCTTTCAGCAGCTCGCGAACCAGTACCGGCACGCCGCCTGCCGCCTGGAAGTGGTTAATGTCCGCCGGACCGTTTGGATACAGACGCGCCAGCAGCGGCACCACATCGGAAAGATCGGAGAAATCATCCCAGTTAATGATAATGCCCGCCGCGCGCGCCATCGCCACCAGATGCATCGTGTGGTTGGTGGAACCGCCGGTCGCCAGCAGCGCAACGATACCGTTGACCACCACTTTTTCGTCAATCATTTTGCCCAGCGGCATCCACTCATTGCCGTTACCGGTCATGCGCGTCACCTGACGCGCGGCGGCGCTGGTCAGCGCTTCGCGCAGCGGAGCGTCCGGATGAACAAACGAGGAACCAGGCAACTGCATTCCCATAAACTCAACCACCATCTGGTTGGTGTTGGCGGTACCGTAGAAGGTACAGGTGCCCGGCGCATGATAAGAGGCGGCTTCGGATTCAAGCAGCGCCATACGGTCAACCTTACCTTCGGCGTACAGCTGACGAATGCGCACTTTTTCTTTATTCGGCAGGCCGCTGGCCATCGGGCCAGACGGAATAAATACCGACGGCAGATGGCCGAAGGAGAGCGCCGCCATGGTCAGTCCGGGAACAATTTTATCGCATACGCCCAGATACAACGCGCCGTCGAACATATTGTGCGACAGACCGATGGCGGCAGACATGGCAATCACTTCGCGGCTCAACAGCGACAGTTCCATACCATCCTGGCCCTGCGTCACGCCGTCACACATTGCCGGCACGCCGCCGGCCACTTGCCCTACCGCATTGGCGGAGTGCAAGGCTTTGCGAATGATATCCGGATAATGTTCATAAGGCTGGTGGGCGGACAACATATCGTTATAGGAGGTGATAATGGCGATGTTGTTGCGCAACATGCTCTTCAGTGACGCTTTATCTTCTGACTGACAGGCGGCAAAACCGTGCGCCAGGTTGCCGCAGGCCAACTGTGAACGATGGACGGTATCGCTTTTGGCTTGATTAATCCGTGCGAGGTAGGCTGAGCGGGTTTCGCGCGACCGTTCGATAATGCGATTTGTTACCCGTAACATTGTCGAATTCATAGAGGCTCCTCAAAATTTATCTGTCCGGCCACCGCGCGATGACGTCGAAGAATGGTGTACATGGCACCACCACTGGGGCTCAGGGGCAAAATGTCTACGGGCAGTGTAATAAAAAAAGCCCCGGGGGTGAATCCTCCCGGGGCTTAAAAGATTAAAAATTATGCGCCAGACTGCGCCAGATCATGTTACCGGTAAAATAACTCTCCCGGATTAACGATACACTTACTCGAATTCGTTCCAGGAACGGCCATCGCGGGTGATCATCGCCACCGACGCCACCGGTCCCCAGGTCCCTGCCTGGTAAGGCTTCGGCGCGTCGCCGTCGGCCGCCCATGCGCCGGTAATGGAGTCTACCCACTTCCACGCTTCTTCTACTTCATCGCGACGCACGAACAGAGCCTGGATACCGCGCATGGTTTCCAACAGCAGGCGTTCGTAGGCATCCGCCAGGTGAGTTTGATTGAAGGTTTCGGAGTAGCTCAGATCCAGCTTGGTGATCTGCAGATTATGCTTGTGATCGAGGCCTGGAACTTTGTTAAGCACCTGAATATCCACACCTTCATCCGGCTGCAGACGAATGGTCAATTTGTTCTGCGGCAGCTCCTGCCAGGTCTCTTTGAACAGGTTCAGTTCCGGAGTTTTGAAGTAAACTACCACTTCGGAGCATTTCGTCGGCAGGCGTTTACCGGTACGCAGGTAGAACGGAACCCCAGCCCAGCGCCAGTTATCGATATCCACGCGGATGGCCACAAAGGTCTCCGTATTACTGGATTTGTTAGCGCCCTCTTCTTCCAGATAGCCCGGTACTTTTTTGCCTTGCGCAAACCCGGCGGTGTACTGACCGCGGACGGTTTTCTCACGCACGTTCGAGCGATCGATACGGCGCAGCGATTTCAGCACTTTCACTTTTTCATCGCGGATGCTGTCGGCAGTCAGATCGGACGGCGGCGACATGGCGATCATGCACAGGATCTGCAGCAGATGGTTCTGGATCATGTCGCGCATCTGCCCGGCTTGATCGAAATAACCCCAGCGGCCTTCAATACCCACTTCTTCCGCCACGGTGATTTCAACGTGGTCAATGGTGCGGCAGTCCCAGTTATTGACGAACAAGGAGTTAGCAAAGCGCAGCGCCAACAGGTTCAGTACCGTCTCTTTGCCCAGGTAATGGTCGATACGGTAAACCTGGCACTCTTCGAAATACTCACCCACCTGGTCATTGATTTCACGCGAGGTTTCCAGTGAGGTTCCGAGCGGTTTTTCCATCACCACCCGCGCGGGTTTGGCATTCAGCTTCGCTTCGCCCAGACCTTTGCAGATAGCGCCGAATGTGCTGGGCGGCATCGCGAAGTAGTTAATGGTGACGCGGTTTTCCTGATCCAGCATTTCGCCCAGACGCGTAAAACCGCTGGTATCGTTGACATCAAGGTTACAGAAGTCCAGACGACCGCTCAGGGTATCCCATAGACCTTCGTCGATTTTCTCTTTCATGAAGGTTTCTAACGCTTCACGTACGACTTTAGTGTAAGCGTCTTTATCCCAATCGGCGCGACCTACGCCGATGATGCGGGTTTCAGGGTTAATCTGGCCAGCCTTTTCAAGCTGATACAGGGAAGGCAACAGTTTACGGCGCGCGAGGTCACCTTTCGCGCCGAAAATGACCAGATCGCATGCCTGGGCCGTTTGCGTTACCGCCATGTCATTCTCCTCAGTTGATAGTCTGGTGCTTATGCCAGGCTAAATTTGTAATTTTCTTACGCTGCACTGTACTGTGTTTACGAATTTCCTGAAACCCTTGGCGGTGCTTTCCCGACGTTACCGCACATAGAGGAAAAGCGTTCGCCGACAAATTGGGCATCAGGCTAAGAATGTTCGTTGTTTCGTCTGGTTTTCAGTTAGTAAAATACGACTCTGATCATGTAATGAAAAAAAACGACATTTTTTCTCGTCATTCCTCACCGCTTCTGATTGCGGAGGGGTATATTCTTGCTAAAACGCCTGATGATTTCACCCATTAATGAAATCGTTTCCATTGATGAGCGCCTGTAAACAATGAACATGCTGGAAAAAATCCAGTCCCGACTGGAAAACCTTAGCAAATCTGAACGCAAAGTGGCGGAAGTCATTCTTGCCACCCCGGCGCAGGCCATTCACTCAAGCATTGCGGCCCTGGCGCTGGAAGCCGGCGTCAGCGAGCCGACCGTAAACCGATTTTGTCGCAGCCTGGAAACCCGGGGCTTCCCCGATTTTAAACTGCATCTGGCACAAAGTCTGGCACACGGTACCCTCTATGTTAACCGTAATGTCGATGAAGACGACAGCGTCGAATCCTATACGGCGAAAATTTTCGAATCAGCAATGGCCAGCCTCGATCAGGTGCATCACGCGCTGGATATGTCGGCGGTCAACCGGGCAGTGGATCTGCTTACCCAGGCGAAGAAAATTTCCTTCTTCGGCCTGGGGTCTTCAGCCGCCGTCGCGCATGACGCGATGAATAAATTTTTCCGTTTTAACGTCCCGGTCATCTACTCCGACGATATTGTCCTGCAGCGCATGAGCTGTATGAATTGTAACGATGATGACGTGGTGGTCATCATTTCACACACCGGGCGCACCAAAAGCCTGGTTGAACTGGCGCAGCTGGCGCGTGAAAACGATGCCATGGTCATTGCCATTACTTCAGCCGGCACCCCGCTGGCGCGGGAGTCGACGCTGGCCATTACTCTGGACGTCCCGGAAGACACCGATATTTATATGCCAATGGTGTCGCGTCTGGCCCAGCTCACGGTAATTGATGTGCTGGCGACCGGCTTCACCCTGCGCCGCGGAGCAAAATTCAGAGATAACTTGAAGAGGGTCAAGGAAGCGCTGAAGGAATCGCGCTTTGATAAAGAACTACTCATGAGTAGTGATAAACAATAATAGTCATTATAAGTCAGAGACCAATTATGTCTCGGCAGCGTAGCAGTTCCGCCCGTTAGCGGATTTGGCGCTACCGAATCCATGTTCACGCAACACCAAAGTTGTTTTAGTCAACGGAGTATTACATGTCCAGAAGGCTTCGCAGAACCAAAATCGTAACGACCTTAGGTCCGGCAACTGACCGCGATAACAACCTCGAAAAGGTTATCGCCGCGGGCGCTAACGTCGTACGCATGAACTTCTCTCACGGTACCCCGGAAGATCACCAGCTCCGCGCAGACAAAGTCCGTGAAATTGCAGCAAAACTGGGCCGTCACGTAGCGATTCTCGGCGACCTGCAGGGGCCGAAAATCCGTGTCTCTACCTTCAAAGAAGGCAAAATTTTCCTTAACATTGGCGACAAATTCCTGCTCGACGCCAACCTGGGTAAAGGTGAAGGCGATAAAGAAAAAGTCGGCATCGACTATAAAGGCCTGCCGGCGGACGTCGTGCCAGGCGATATCCTGCTGCTCGATGATGGTCGCGTGCAGCTGAAGGTCCTGGAAGTACAGGGGATGAAAGTTTTCACCGAAGTTACCGTTGGTGGCCCGCTATCTAACAATAAAGGTATCAACAAACTCGGCGGCGGGCTGTCTGCAGAAGCATTAACCGATAAAGACAAAGCCGACATCGTTACCGCCGCAAAAATTGGCGTTGATTACCTGGCGGTCTCCTTCCCGCGTTGCGGCGAAGACCTGAACTACGCGCGCCGTCTGGCCCGTGACGCTGGCTGCGATGCGAAAATCGTCGCCAAAGTCGAACGTGCGGAAGCGGTCTGCGATCAGGATGCCATGGACGACGTTATTCTCGCCTCCGACGTGGTGATGGTGGCTCGCGGCGATCTCGGTGTGGAAATCGGCGATCCGGAACTGGTGGGTATCCAGAAGGCGCTGATCCGCCGCGCTCGCCAGCTTAACCGCTCGGTCATCACCGCCACGCAGATGATGGAATCGATGATCACCAATCCAATGCCGACCCGTGCGGAAGTCATGGACGTGGCGAACGCCGTGCTGGACGGTACCGATGCCGTAATGCTGTCCGCAGAAACCGCTGCCGGCCAGTATCCGTCAGAAACCGTCGCCGCGATGGCGCGCGTGTGCCTGGGCGCAGAGAAGATCCCAAGTCTCAACGTTTCCAAACACCGTCTTGACGTCCAGTTCGACAATGTCGAAGAAGCGATTGCCATGTCGGCGATGTATGCGGCCAACCACCTGAAAGGCATTACCGCGATTATCACCATGACCGAGTCCGGCCGCACCGCGCTGATGACTTCGCGTATCAGTTCCGGCCTGCCGATTTTCGCCCTCTCCCGTCACGAGCGCACCCTGAACCTGACGGCGCTCTATCGTGGCGTGACGCCGGTGCATTTCGATAGCCATAACGACGGCGTTGCCGCCGCGCACGATGCGGTTAACCTGCTACGTGATAAAGGCTATCTGGTCTCCGGCGACCTGGTGGTCGTCACCCAGGGCGACGTGATGAGCACCATTGGCAGCACCAACACCACCCGTATTCTGACCGTCGAGTAATCGCCTTCAGTGATGGGAAAGCCTCCTTACGGAGGCTTTTTTATGCTTGTTATTCTGGTAAATGCAGGCGCCATAGCCCTGCTCAGCGCAGCACATACAGCTTACTTCTTCGGAAACAGTTCTTTGCGCTTATAAGGCTCAGTTTCGCCCGGCTTACGCGTCTTCAGCAGTTTCAGGATCCAAGTATACTGTTCGGTGTGCGGCCTGACGAAAATCTCAACCTCTTCGTTCATACGACGCGCAATCGTCGTGTCATCGGCTTCCAGCAGATCGTCCATCGGCGGGCGTACCAGTACCGTCAGACGATGCGTTTTACCGTCATACACCGGGAACAGCGGCACTACGCGCGCACGGCAGACTTTCATCAGACGGCCAATCGCCGGGAGCGTCGCTTTGTAAGTCGCAAAGAAATCGACAAATTCGCTATGCTCGGCGCCGTGATCCTGGTCGGGCAGATAATAGCCCCAGTAGCCCTGGCGCACCGATTGAATAAACGGCTTGATACCATCGTTACGCGCGTGCATGCGCCCGCCAAAACGACGGCGTACGGTGTTCCAGACGTAATCAAAGACCGGATTTCCCTGGTTATGGAACATCGCCGCCATTTTTTGCCCGCCTGAAGCCATCAGCATCGCCGGAATATCCACGCCCCAGGCGTGCGGCACTAAAAAGATGACCTTTTCATTATTACGGCGCATCTCGTCAATGATCTCTTTCCCCTGCCAGTCAACGCGGGACATCACGCGCTGCGGATCGCGCATGCCGAGTTCGGCCATCATCACCATTGCCTGCGGAGCCGACATATACATCGCATCGATGATAGCTTCACGCTCTTGTTCGCTTTTTTCCGGGAAGCAGTACAGCAGGTTAATCTGCGCCCGACGACGGGAGCTTTTTGCCAGACGGCCTACAAAACGCCCCAGTTTGCCGAGAATGGGGTCGCGGAAAGAGGGAGGCGTCAGCGCGATTCCGGCGAAGGCGAAAACGCCCAGCCACGCGCCCCAGTAGCGCGGCAGTAAAAAAGATTTCTCAAATTTGGGGATAAATTCAATGTTATTTTTTTTCGTTTCCATGCCCGGTCCGCAGAAGGTCTGCTCAATCAATAAAGATAATGGCTTAGTTTAGCGATACGTCACTCATCGCACAAAAGAAAAAGCCGGCGCATAGCGGGCACCGGCTTTCAGTGAAGATAATTCAGACTAATCAAAGCGCAGCTGCGGGATAACCTCTTTGGCCTGCGCCAGGTAATCGGTACGGTCGGAACCGGTTAAACCTTCGGTACGCGGCAGTTTTGCCGTCAGCGGGTTAACCGCCTGCTGGTTGATCCAGACTTCATAGTGCAGGTGCGGGCCAGTAGAACGCCCGGTATTGCCCGACAGCGCGATACGGTCGCCGCGTTTCACTTTCTGCCCCGGTTTCACCAGCAGCTTACGCAGGTGCATATAACGGGTGGTATAGGTGCGGCCATGACGCACGGCAACATAGTAGCCTGCCGCGCCGCTGCGTTTCGCCACCACCACTTCACCATCGCCGACGGAAAGCACCGGCGTGCCCTGCGGCATAGCGAAGTCAACGCCGCGATGCGGCGCGACGCGACCGGTCACCGGATTCAGGCGACGCGGGTTGAAGTTGGACGACACGCGGAACTGACGCGAGGTCGGGAAGCGCAGGAAGCCCTTCGCCAGACCCGTACCGTTGCGATCGTAGAATTTGCCATCTTCGGCACGGATCGCGTAATAGTCTTTGCCATCGGAACGTAAACGCACGCCTAACAGCTGGCTCTGCTCGCGCTTGCCATCCAGCATTTCACGCGACATCAGAACCGAGAATTCATCGCCTTTTTTCAGCTTACGGAAGTCCATCTGCCACTGCATCGCTTTGATGACCGCGCTGATTTCCGTACTGGTGAGGCCAGCATCACGAGCACTGGAGACGAAGCTGGCGCCAACGGTGCCTTTCAGGACGTTATTGACCCAATCCCCTTTCTGCAGCTCGCTGCTCATTTTAAAGCCATTGGCGACGCGATTATAGGTACGCGTCTCGCGGCGCGACATCTCCCACGTCAGGCTTTGTAGATCGCCATCGGCGGTTAGCGTCCAGGAGAGCTGTTGTCCGATTTTAAGATTACGCAGCTCTTTATCAGCAGAGGAGAGTTGAGCGATGTCGCCCATATCAATACCGTACTGATTAAGAATACTGCTCAGCGTATCGCCCGTGGAAACCACATATTCATGGCCGCCGGAGTCGCTATCGGATTTATCGTCGAGCTCGTCCTGCGGGATAGCTTCTTCTTCCTGCGGCGCCTGATCGATGGGTTCGGAAGCTTCCGGCAACAAAGAGCGGATTTCGCTTTTTTCCAGCTCAATCGTTCTGACTATCGGGGCTGATTCCGGGTGGTAGATGTAGGGCCGCCAGACGGCGACCGCTAATGTTAGAACGCTCAACGACCCCAGCATAACGCGATGAGGTCGCGGCAAGTTGTTGAATGCCTGAGTGACAGCGCGGGCTATCTGTTGCACGTATTCACTTCCTCGTTAATCTCCTTTCAGGCAGCTTGAATACTGATGCCCCAACTGGCTCAGGAATTGTGGGTAACTGTCTTTACCCAGTTTAATTCCGATTCCAAGTGGATCCAGGGTTCCCATGCGCACGGAGGTCCCCCTGGCAACAGCTTCGATAACCGCTGGCCTGAATTGTGGCTCAGCAAAAACGCAAGTCGCTTTTTGCTCAACCAACTGTGTTCTTATTTCGTGTAAACGCTGCGCACCAGGCTGGATTTCAGGGTTGACGGTAAAATGCCCCAATGAGGTCAAACCGTAATGTTTTTCGTAGTAGCCATAGGCGTCATGAAAAACGAAATATCCCTTACCTTTCACCGGCGCCAGCTCGTTACTCACCTGTTTGTCGGTTGCGGCTAATTTTGCCTCAAATTCCTTCAGGTTGGCGTCAAGTTTGGCTCGACTCTGCGGCATAAGTTCCAATAATTTATCGTGGATTGCAACCGCTGAGAGCCGCGCTATCTCTGGGGAGAGCCACAGATGCATATTGTAAATGCCGTGATGGTGATCGCCGTCACTTTTTTCGCCATTAGCATGTTCGTGACCATGTTCGTCATCGTCATCATCCGTCCCTTTGATGAGCAACGGTTTCACCCCATCCAACTGCGCGATAGTGACCTTTTTCTGCTCCGCAATGCTTTGCGTTGACTTGTCCATGAATGCTTCCATTTCTGGACCAATCCACACCACTAAGTCTGCGTTCTGTAAGCGTTTTACATCAGATGGGCGCAGGGAATAATCATGCTCGGAAGCACCGTCAGGTAGCAAAACCTGGGTATCCGTTACGCCATCGGCGATAGCGGAAGCGATAAAGCCAAGGGGTTTCATGGAAGCGACGACGGCAGCATGAGCCACCGGGGCATGAGCGAACAAAAAAGCGGCGCTAAGTCCAGCGCAAAGAAGCGTATTTTTATGTAACATAATGCGACTAATCATCGTAATGAGCGAAAGTGATGTGATATTATAACATTCAATCGCTAGTGCAACCCCTAATTTGACATGACGAATC
Source organism: Klebsiella sp. K-3 (assembly GCF_051207495.1). Classification (NCBI taxonomy): domain Bacteria; kingdom Pseudomonadati; phylum Pseudomonadota; class Gammaproteobacteria; order Enterobacterales; family Enterobacteriaceae; genus Klebsiella; species Klebsiella sp. K-3. The sequence goes on from NZ_JBPNXF010000007.1 coordinate 303,483, forward strand.
TTGTAACGCTGGAAAAAGTCGCGGTCGTCTACGGCCAGCGGCGCGTGTTGTCTGACATTTCGCTAACGCTAAAACCAGGCAAAATTTTAACGCTTCTTGGCCCAAATGGCGCCGGGAAATCGACGCTGGTGCGCGTGGTGCTCGGCCTGGTGACGCCGACAGAAGGTGCTATCCAGCGCGAGAAAAATCTGCGTATCGGCTATGTGCCGCAAAAACTGCATCTTGATGCTACCATGCCGCTGACGGTCAGCCGCTTTATGCGCCTGCGTCCCGATACCCGCAAGCAGGATATTATGCCGGCGCTGCAGCGTGTGCAGGCCGGGCATCTAATCGATGCGCCAATGCAAAAGCTCTCCGGTGGCGAAACCCAGCGCGTTTTGCTGGCGCGCGCCCTGCTGAATCAACCACAACTTCTGGTGCTGGATGAACCGACCCAGGGCGTCGACGTCAATGGTCAGGTGGCATTGTATGATTTAATTAATCAACTGCGTCAGGAGCTGAACTGCGCGGTCTTAATGGTTTCCCACGATCTCCACCTGGTGATGGCCAAAACCGATGAAGTGCTGTGCCTGAATCAGCATATTTGCTGCTCCGGAACTCCGGAAGTGGTCTCGATGCATCCGGAATTTATCTCCATGTTCGGCCCGCGCGGCGCGGAACAGCTGGGCATTTATCGTCACCAACATAATCACCGCCACGACCTGCAGGGGCGGATTGTACTGCGTCGAGGAAATGGCCGCTGATGATTGAATTACTGTTACCCGGCTGGTTAGCCGGCATGATGCTCGCCTGCGCGGCAGGCCCCCTGGGTTCGTTCGTGGTCTGGCGGAGAATGTCCTACTTTGGCGATACGCTGGCGCATGCTTCGCTGCTTGGCGTGGCGTTTGGTCTATTGCTCAACGTTAATCCGTTTTATGCGGTTATCGTGGTCACGCTGCTGCTGGCAGGCGGGCTGGTATGGCTGGAGAAACGCCCGCACCTGGCGGTCGATACCCTACTCGGTATTATGGCGCACAGCGCGCTATCGCTCGGTCTGGTGGTGGTGAGCCTGATGTCAAACGTTCGCGTTGACCTGATGGCCTACCTGTTTGGCGATCTGTTAGCCGTCACGCCGGAGGATTTAATTTCCATCGCCATCGGCGTGGTGATCGTCATTGCGATTCTGCTCTGGCAGTGGCGCAACCTGCTGGCGATGACCATCAGCCCTGATTTAGCGTTTGTTGACGGCGTGAAGTTGCAGCGGGTTAAACTGTTGCTGATGCTGGTGACGGCATTGACTATCGGCGTGGCAATGAAATTCGTCGGCGCGCTGATCATCACTTCGCTGTTGATAATCCCGGCCGCTACCGCCCGCCGCTTTGCCCGCACGCCGGAACAGATGGCCGCAGTAGCCGTTGGCGTGGGTATGCTGGCGGTAACCGGGGGATTAACCTTCTCGGCGTTCTACGATACCCCTGCAGGCCCTTCGGTTGTGCTGTGCGCAGCGGCGCTGTTTGTTCTGAGTATGACGAAGAAAGCGGCGAGTTGATTGAGAGGCTACCCGGTAGCGGAAAGCTACCGGGTTTCATCAGGGCATTTCCGGCGGGGTAATACCGAAGTGATTCCAGGCGCGCACCGTCGCCATTCGGCCACGCGGCGTGCGCTGCAGGAACCCCTGCTGAATTAAGTACGGCTCCAGCACGTCTTCAATGGTTTCGCGCTCCTCGCCGATAGCCGCCGCGAGATTATCGAGGCCGACCGGCCCACCGAAGAATTTGTCGATTACCGCCAATAGCAGCTTGCGATCCATATAATCAAACCCTTCGGCATCCACGTTGAGCATATCCAGCGCCTGAGCGGCGATCTCAGCGGAGATAGTGCCATCGTGACGGACTTCGGCGAAGTCGCGCACCCGGCGCAGCAGGCGGTTGGCGATACGCGGCGTACCGCGCGCGCGACGGGCGACTTCCAGCGCCCCTTCTTCGCTCATCTCCAGCCCCATATGACGGGCGCTGCGGCCAACAATGTGCTGCAGGTCCGGCACCTGATAAAACTCGAGGCGCTGTACGATACCAAAGCGGTCGCGCAGCGGCGAAGTCAATGAACCAGCGCGGGTGGTCGCGCCAATCAGGGTAAACGGCGGCAGATCGATTTTAATCGAGCGTGCGGCCGGGCCTTCGCCAATCATGATATCCAGCTGGTAATCTTCCATCGCCGGATACAGTACCTCTTCCACTACTGGCGAAAGGCGGTGGATCTCATCAATAAACAGGACATCATGCGGCTCAAGGTTGGTCAGCATTGCCGCCAGGTCTCCGGCCTTTTCCAACACCGGGCCGGAGGTGGTGCGCAGATTCACGCCCATTTCGTTGGCGACGATATTGGCAAGCGTGGTTTTCCCCAAACCCGGCGGGCCAAAAATCAGCAGGTGATCGAGCGCATCGCCGCGCAGTTTCGCCGCCTGGATAAAGATCTCCATCTGCGAACGCACCTGCGGCTGGCCGACGTACTCTGCGAGCAATTTGGGGCGGATAGCGCGGTCAGCGGCCTCTTCGAAACCAATGCTGTCGCCTGATACCAGCCGATCTGCTTCAATCATCCCTTACCTCACAACGCCGCGCGCAGCGCTTCGCGGATTAGCGTTTCACTATTAGCGTCCGGACGGGCGATTTTGCTCACCATCCGGCTGGCCTCTTGTGGTTTATAGCCCAGCGCCACCAGCGCGGCAACCGCTTCTTGCTCCGCGTCGTCGGCAGTTGGGCCGGCAGGCGTCGTCAGCACCAGATCGGCGGCCGGAGTAAACAGGTCGCCATGCAGGCCTTTAAAGCGGTCTTTCATTTCGACAATTAAACGCTCAGCGGTTTTCTTGCCAATACCCGGCAGTTTCACCAGCGAGGCGACTTCTTCACGCTCAACGGCATTCACGAACTGCTGCGCCGACATGCCGGAAAGGATAGCCAGCGCCAGCTTCGGCCCGACGCCGTTGGTTTTGATAAGCTCTTTAAACAGGGTGCGTTCCTGCTTGTTGTTAAAGCCGTAGAGCAGCTGCGCGTCTTCGCGTACCACAAAATGGGTGAAGACGATGGCTTCCTGCCCGGCTTCCGGTAGCTCGTAGAAGCAGGTCATCGGCATATGGACTTCATAACCTACGCCCCCGGTTTCCAGTAATACCAGCGGGGGTTGCTTTTCGAGAATGATGCCTCTGAGTCTGCCTATCACGTAGCGCTCCTGAATAAAGGGCCGAAAGTTTAATGCGTTATCATAAAAAAAGGCTGGATGAATATCCAGCCTGATTTGTGATTATCGTAACCGCCCTCGCGCCAGATTGAGCCGGGTCTCGCTAATCTGAGCCAGGTTCTGACTGAGGTGGCAATGGGTGATGGCGATGGCCAATGCATCCGCCGCATCCGCCTGCGGATTTGCCGGAAGTTTCAGCAAAGTACGCACCATATGCTGTACCTGGCTCTTTTCCGCGCTACCGATGCCGACGACGGTTTGCTTAACCTGGCGGGCAGCGTACTCAAAGACCGGCAGGTCCTGGTTCGTCGCCGCGACAATCGCCACCCCGCGTGCCTGCCCAAGTTTCAACGCCGAATCGGCATTTTTCGCCATAAAGACCTGCTCGATAGCGAAATAGTCAGGCTGGAACTGGGTAATAATTTCGGTGACGCCGGCGTAAATCAGCTTCAGCCGCGACGGCAGATCGTCTACTTTGGTGCGGATGCATCCGCTGCCAAGATAGCTCAACTGCCGCCCGACCTGGCGAATCACGCCATAACCGGTCACGCGTGACCCCGGGTCAATGCCGAGAATAATGGCCATCACGCGCCTCCAGTATTAACTCACCCGCGATACCGGCTACCGGCATCACAGCGTTGCGGCAACCTCATCGGAGATTTCGCCGTTATGATACACTTCCTGCACGTCGTCGCAGTCTTCCAGCATATCAATAAGACGCAGCAGCTTCGGCGCGGTTTCCGCATCCATATCCGCTTTAGTCGACGGGATCATTGAGACTTCAGCAGCGTCAGCTTTCAGGCCTGCAGCTTCCAGCGCATCACGTACCGCGCCCATCTCTTCCCAGGCGGTGTAAACGTCAATGGCGCCGTCGTCATAGGTAACTACGTCTTCAGCACCCGCTTCCAGCGCAGCTTCCATGATGGTGTCTTCGTCGCCTTTCTCGAAGGAGATCACGCCTTTTTTGCTGAACAGATAGGCCACGGAGCCGTCGGTTCCGAGGTTACCACCAGTTTTGGTAAAGGCGTGGCGCACTTCGGCGACGGTACGGTTACGGTTGTCACTCAGACATTCAACCATTACCGCAGTGCCGCCCGGGCCGTAACCTTCATAAATGATGGTTTCCATGTTCGCGTCTTCATCACCGCCGACGCCGCGCGCGATAGCGCGGTTCAGGGTGTCGCGAGTCATGTTGTTGGACAGCGCTTTATCTACCGCCGCGCGCAGACGCGGGTTGGATGCCGGATCGCCGCCGCCCAGACGCGCAGCGGTGACCAGCTCGCGGATGATTTTAGTAAAGATCTTACCGCGCTTGGCATCTTGCGCCGCTTTGCGGTGTTTGGTGTTGGCCCATTTACTATGACCTGCCATAAAAAACTCTCCAAAAAAGCCGTCTTTCCGCGACAAACGCCGCGGGAAGTTACCCGGCGTTAATTACAAATTCTTCAATCGCCTGCCGGTTGCTCCACGATTTAGTTAGCGCGGCGGCATCCGACGCGCTAACCCAGCGGTAATCCAGATGTTCAGTGAAAACAATCTGGCGCTCATGGGGCAGCGCAAGACGGAACCAGAATTCCGTATTGCGCTCGACGCCCGGCGCATAGCGATGACGTAAGTGAGAAAATATCTCGAACTCCACCGTACGCTGACAGTCAATTAAGGCCAGTTGCTCGCGAGCAACGTCAATGGCGACCTCTTCCTTTACTTCGCGCGCGGCGGCCTGCAACGCGGTTTCCCCCTCTTCCAGGCTGCCGGTAACCGACTGCCAGAAAGCGGGATCGTCGCGTCGCTGCAACATCAGCACCCGCTTCGTATCTTCGGCGTAAATCACCACCAGAACGGAGACGGGCAGCTTGAATGACATCTTAGTTGTTCTCCGGAGACTCTTTTGCCTCTTTCGCCACAACCTGAATCCCCAGTTCGCCTAACGCGGCAGGATTCGCGAAGCTCGGCGCTTCGGTCATCAGGCACGCGGCAGCCGTGGTTTTCGGGAAGGCGATAACGTCACGGATGTTATCGGTACCGGTCAGCAGCATGGTCAGGCGATCGAGGCCAAACGCCAGGCCGGCGTGCGGCGGCGTACCGTATTTCAGCGCATCCAGCAGGAAGCCGAATTTTTCACGCTGTTCTTGTTCGTTAATGCCCAGAATACCAAACACGGTTTGCTGCATTTCACCGCTGTGGATACGCACCGAACCACCACCGACTTCGTAGCCATTGATGACCATGTCGTAGGCGTTAGCCACAGCGTCTTCCGGCGCGGCTTTCAGCTCAGCGGCGGTCATATCTTTCGGCGAGGTGAACGGGTGGTGCATCGCAGTCAGGCCGCCTTCGCCGTCGTCTTCGAACATCGGGAAGTCGATAACCCACAGCGGCGCCCATTTGGTCTCGTCGGTGAGATTCAGGTCTTTGCCCAGCTTCAGACGCAGCGCGCCGAGGGCATCGGCAACCACTTTCTTGTTGTCAGCGCCGAAGAAGATCATGTCGCCGTCCTGCGCACCGGTGCGCTCAAGGATAGCTTCAACGATTTCGGCGTTGAGGAATTTCGCCACCGGGCTATTGATGCCTTCAAGGCCCTTCGCACGCTCGGTCACTTTAATATAGGCCAACCCTTTCGCACCGTAGATCTGCACGAATTTGCCGTATTCATCAATCTGTTTACGGGTCAGCGCCGCGCCGCCCGGCACGCGTAAGGCAGCAACGCGGCCTTTGGCGTCGTTAGCCGGGCCGGAGAAGACGGCGAATTCTACCGCTTTCACCAGATCGGCTACGTCTACCAGCTCCATCGGGTTACGCAGGTCCGGCTTATCGGAACCGTAACGACGCTCTGCTTCAGCAAAGGTCATCACCGGGAATTGACCGAGGTCTACGCCCTTCACGTCCTGCCACAGCTTGCGTACCAGATCTTCCATCACTTCACGCACCTGCGGCGCGGTCATGAACGAGGTTTCAACATCAATCTGGGTAAATTCAGGCTGACGGTCGGCACGCAGGTCTTCGTCGCGGAAGCATTTGACTATCTGATAGTAACGATCGAAGCCGGACATCATCAGGAGCTGTTTGAACAGCTGCGGAGACTGCGGTAGCGCGTAGAATTTACCTTTGTGTACGCGCGACGGCACCAGATAGTCACGCGCGCCTTCCGGCGTGGCTTTGGTCAGCATCGGGGTTTCGATATCGAGGAACCCGTGATCGTCCATGAAGCGGCGCACGAAGCTGGTGATTTTTGCGCGGGTTTTCAGGCGCTGAGCCATTTCCGGACGACGCAGGTCCAGGTAGCGGTATTTCAGGCGCGCTTCTTCGGTGTTGACGTGGTTGGAGTCCAGCGGCAGCGCTTCCGCGCGGTTGATGATGGTCAGGTCAGACGCCAGCACTTCGATTTCGCCGGTGGCCATCTCGCGGTTAACGTTGCGCTCTTCACGCGCACGCACGGTACCGGTGATTTGGATGCAGAACTCATTACGCAGTTCGGAAGCCAGTTTTAATGCATCCGCACGATCCGGATCGAAAAACACCTGCACGATGCCTTCACGGTCGCGCATATCGATGAAGATAAGGCTACCGAGATCACGACGACGGTTGACCCAACCACACAGGGTCACTTGCTGCCCCACGTGGGACTGACGTAGCTGTCCGCAATATTCTGTACGCATGAGATATCCCTTAACTTAGCCGCAGGCGGATGTTGCCTGCCATGCAGGCGACGAGGTCGCAGCTTTGCTGAATGTCACTACTGAATGAAAAAAGGCGGCTATTATACTGGAAATTCTGTCTGACGATAAGCCCGACGCAGTTTGTACGCTGCTTTGCTGCGCGCTTATTGCTTGTGCTCACATAAATTAACAAAATTTGTTACCCTTGAGCTGAATTAGCAACGGTATTGTAGCGGCCTGACAACAGAACAAGATACGGGGATACCATGTTAGAACTCAATGCGAAAAAAACCGCGCTGGTCGTTATTGACCTGCAAGAAGGCATTTTACCCTTTGCCGGCGGCCCGCACCGCGCCGACGAGGTGGTGGCGCGCGCGGCAAAGCTGGCTGAAAAATGTCGTCAACAGGATTCGCCCGTCATCATGGTTCGCGTCGGCTGGTCCGCCGATTTCGCTGAAGCGTTAAAACAGCCGGTGGATGCCCAGGCTGGCGCCGCGAAGTTGCCTGAAAACTGGTGGCTCTATCCGCCAACGCTTGGCAAACAAGATAGCGATATTGAAGTGACGAAACGCCAATGGGGCGCGTTCTACGGTACCGATCTTGAACTACAGCTTCGCCGCCGCGGTATCGACACCATTATTCTTTGCGGTATCTCCACCAATATCGGCGTGGAATCCACCGCCCGCAATGGCTGGGAACTCGGTTTTAATCTGGTCATTGCCGAGGATGCGTGCAGCGCCGCTTCCGCCGAGCAGCACCAGGGCAGTATGACGCATATCTTCCCGCGCATCGCCCGCGTGCGCAGCACTAAGGACATTCTCGCCGCCTTATGATTTATATCGGGCTCCCGCAATGGTCGCACCCTAAATGGGTGCGCCTTGGCATCACCGGCCTTGAAGAGTATGCCCGCCATTTCAACTGCGTGGAGGGTAATACCACCCTGTATGCCTTACCAAAGGCCGAGATAGTCGATCGCTGGTATCAACAAACTCACGATGATTTTCGGTTCTGTTTCAAATTCCCGGCCACGATTTCGCATCAGGCGGCGCTGCGCGACTGCGACGATTTAAGCCACGAATTTTTTACCCGTCTGGCGCCGCTGGAATCGCGCATCGGCCAGTACTGGTTGCAGTTGCCCGCCACCTTCGGGCCACGAGACCTCCCTGCCCTGTGGCATTTTCTCGATACGCTACCGAAAAACTTCACTTACGGCGTTGAAGTTCGCCATCCCGAGTTTTTCGCCAAAGGCGATGCCGAACAGCAGCTTAATCGCGGGCTACACCAGCGCAACGCCAATCGAGTTATCCTCGATAGCCGCCCGGTGCATAGCGCCGTCGCGCGTAATCCGGCGATGATTGACGCGCAAAAAAAGAAACCCAAAGTTCCGGTTCACGCGGTCATGACCGCGGAGCAACCGATGGTGCGTTTTATCGGCAGCGATGATATGGCGCAGAATCGCGAATTATTTCGCGTCTGGCTACAGACGCTGCCAAAGTGGCATCAGTCAGCCACGCCATGGCTGTTTCTACATACCCCGGATATCGCCCAGGCGCCTGAACTGGTGGATACGCTATGGGAAGATTTACGTGCGGTGCTGCCGGGCGTCGGCGCCGCGCCGTCAATTCCGCAGCAATCCTCGCTTTTCTGATATCCTGCTATGATAGTCGGAGCCACCTGACATAATTAAAGGGAGTTTTGGGTATGGTCAGCGCGCTGTATGCGGTTTTGGGTGCGTTATTGTTAATCAAGTTTTCCTTCGACGTGGTACGTCTGCGCATGCAGTATCGCGTCGGCTATGGCGACGGTGGTTTTAGCGAACTACAGGTCGCTATTCGCGTTCATGGCAATGCGGTGGAATACGTCCCCATTGGGCTTATCTTGCTGCTGTTCATGGAAATGAACGGCGCGCTAACCTGGATGGTGCACGTTTGCGGTATTTTGCTGATTGCCGGACGCCTGATGCACTCCTATGGTTTCCATCATCGCCTGTTCCGCTGGCGGCGTTCCGGAATGAGCGCTACCTGGTGCTCGCTGTTGCTGATGGTGCTGGCTAACCTGTGGTATATGCCCTGGGAGTTGGTTTTCTCCCTGCGTTAGCGCACAATACGCCGTTTTCGTTTTTTCGGGTTTAACGTTATGTCTCACCGCGATACGCTTTTTTCCGCGCCGATTGCCAGTCTCGGCGACTGGACCTTTGATGAACGGGTAGCCGAAGTCTTCCCGGATATGATCCAGCGCTCCGTTCCTGGTTACTCCAATATTATTTCAATGATCGGCATGCTGGCTGAGCGTTTTGTTCAGCCAAATACACAGGTTTACGATCTCGGCTGCTCGCTCGGCGCCGCGACGCTTTCCGTGCGTCGCAATATCGCGCATCCGGGATGCAAAATTATCGCCATTGATAACTCCCCGGCGATGGTAGAACGCTGCCGTCGTCATATTGATGCCTATAAAGCGCCAACGCCGGTTGAGGTTATTGAGGGCGATATTCGCCATATCGCCATTGAAAATGCTTCGATGGTCGTCTTGAACTTCACTATTCAGTTCCTCGAACCAAGCGAACGTCAGGCGATCCTTGATAAAGTCTATCAGGGGCTAAATCCTGGCGGCGCGCTGGTGCTTTCCGAAAAATTTAGCTTCGAAGACGCCAACGTCGGCGAACTGCTGTTCAACATGCACCATGACTTCAAGCGCGCCAATGGCTATAGCGAACTGGAAATCAGCCAGAAACGCAGCATGCTGGAAAACGTGATGCTGACGGATTCGGTGGAAACCCACAAAGCGCGTCTGCGCCAGGCCGGGTTTGAACATGCCGAACTGTGGTTCCAATGTTTTAACTTTGGTTCGTTGGTGGCGGTTAAATCCGAGGAACGGGCATGATCGACTTCAGTAATTTTTATCAGTTGATCGCGAAAGGGCCGCTCTCCCACTGGCTGGAAACCTTGCCCGCTCAGGTCGCGGCCTGGCAACGCGAAGCGCTGCACGGCAAGTTTCGTGAATGGGAACGCGCCGTTGAGTTTCTGCCCGAACTGTCGCCCTGGCGTCTCGATCTATTGCATAGCGTCACGGCGGAAAGCGAAACGCCACTCAGCGAAGGCCACCAGCTGCGAATTGAAAATCTGCTGCGAAACCTGATGCCGTGGCGTAAAGGCCCTTATTCGCTGTATGGCATTAATATCGATACCGAATGGCGTTCCGACCTGAAATGGGAACGCGTGCTGCCTCATCTTTCCGATCTCACCGGTCGTACTATCCTTGATGTCGGCTGCGGCAGTGGTTATCACATGTGGCGAATGATCGGCGCCGGCGCGCATCTGGCGGTCGGTATCGACCCAACCCAGCTGTTCTTATGCCAGTTTGAAGCAGTGCGTAAACTCATCGGCAACGATCAGCGCGCGCACCTGCTGCCGCTCGGCATCGAACAACTGCCGGCGCTGGAAGCTTTTGATACCGTCTTTTCGATGGGCGTGCTGTATCACCGCCGTTCCCCGCTGGATCATCTGTGGCAGCTCAAAGATCAGCTAGCCCCCGGCGGCGAGCTGGTACTGGAGACGCTGGTCGTTGAAGGCGATGAAAATACGGTGCTGGTGCCCGGTGACCGCTACGCGCAAATGCGTAACGTTTATTTCATTCCTTCCGCAGCCGCGCTGAAACAGTGGCTGGAGAAGTGCGGATTCATCGATGTGCGCATTGTTGACACCTGTGTGACCACCAGCGAAGAGCAGCGCCGCACCGAATGGATGACGACGGAATCACTCGCCGATTTCCTCGATCCGCGTGACAGCAGCAAAACGCTGGAAGGTTACCCCGCGCCGCTGCGTGCGGTGATCGTCGCCACTAAACCAGAAACGCAGCAGTCGCTGGCCAAAAAAGCGGCCGCGGCCAGGGCGTAATTCACCTCAGCCGACCACTGGTGGCGCTCGCGGGATAAAAAAAGGCCCCTGTTGAAATTGCAGGGGCCTGGTACGGGCAATCATCATATTGGGCGACATGATGTGCAGCAAAAAACGGTCATCTTCGCGGGTTAACCCCGCGCGGCAGAAATAATCTGTTTCATTTCCGCCACCGCCTCGCCGTTAACGGCATAGCGGCAATATTCGTCGGCATCTGCGTCGGTGGACATCGATAACCCCGGATTACGAAAGCGCATCGGCGATGGCAACCACTGCCCCGCGGAACTATGTACCTCTTTGAGGCCTGCCTGCAGAAATTGTTGGAGATTGGCAGCCCGCACTCCCGCTCCGGCCATAATGATTGGAGTATCACCCAGGGCAATTAGTTCCATAATTTTTGCAAGACCTTGTTCCGCCGTTGGCCGTTGACCGGAAGTGAGGATGCGCGCAACGCCCAGTTCAGCAAGCGAATGCCAGGCCTGACGCGGGTCGGCGCACATATCAAAGGCACGATGGAAGGTCACCGCCAGCGAACCCGCCGCCGCCATAATTTTTTGCATGCGGGCGATATCCACCTGGCCGTCAGCATCGAGCACACCAATCACCAGACCCGCAAAACCCAGATCTCTGACCGTCGCCACATCATCCAGCATGGCGGCAAACTCGCCGTCGGTGTAACAAAAATCGCCGCCGCGCGGGCGAATAATCGGATGAACCGGAATCGAGATCTTGTTTCGCACCGAACGCAGCACGCCCAGCGACGGCGTTAATCCGCCCTCCTGCGGCGCGGCGCACAGTTCAATGCGATCGGCGCCGCAACGCTGCGCCTCCAGCGCGCACTCCATGCTATAGCAGCAGACTTCCAGCAACATCGTTCCCTTCTCCATTTTCATTACGGGCAACACAGCATGTCACGATTTATCCTCACAGACGCCGCGCCGCTTCACACTGTTAAGTATCGGATCGCTCGCTGGCAACGATTTGCTCGATCGACCAGGGATGGAATTTAATGGTCACTTTGCCATCCGTGACCGCCAGCGTCGGGTTCGGCAAACGTTCACGCTCCCCTTTCGGCGCACTGGTTTTCACAAAAATCCCCGGCTGGCTGAGTCCATCATCAGAAAGTAGCGCCAGGGCGCGGGCATTGAGGGTTTCCGGGTCACCCGGCAGAACGATTTCGATATGCTCCCAGCCTTCGTGCGGGTAACGTTTTTCACCCGGCCAGGGCAACTCCACAACCGTAAAGCGCCAGTGGGCGACACAAATGGGTTCGGCAAGCTTAAATAAGCAAATGGGGCGGCCATTAATGATATTTTCCGATAGCAACGTGCCGCAACGCTCCAGCCCCTGCCGCCAGCGCTCCGCCGTCGTATTTTGATGACAACGCAGCGAAATATGATCGGCGTCCAGCGGTGTCATATCCAGCCCCAGACGAACCGCCAGCGCCAGTATGGCATCGCTAAAACGCGGTAAATCCGCCGAAATATCATTCAGTTCATCAATTTGCTGCCAGTTTGCCATCTTGCGCCTCGGTGATCGCTAAAAAGGCTAATTTATCCTGTTTCGCCGCCCCGACCAACCGCCAATCCGCGCGCCGGGATGACGGATGGTTATTCATTAAGCGTGCTGATTTTCAACTTGCGCGCGGTGCTGACGGCTGGGCGCAAATGCAGTATACTCCCGCCTTAATTTGTCCATGTTCCGGCGCCGCCCCACAGGGGTTCTCGCGCCTTAAAAGTAAGGTATTCCGGTGAATATTCAGGCTCTTCTCTCAGAAAAAGTCAGCCAGGCCCTGATCGCGGCAGGCGCGCCTGCCGATTGCGAACCTCAGGTCCGCCAGTCAGCAAAAGTTCAGTTCGGCGACTATCAGGCCAATGGCGTGATGGCGGTGGCCAAAAAACTGGGCATGGCGCCGCGACAACTTGCAGAGCAGGTACTGTCTCATCTCGATCTGAACGGCATTGCCAATAAAGTCGAAATCGCCGGACCGGGCTTTATCAATATTTTCCTCGATCCAGCCTTCCTGGCGGACAACGTCAATCTCGCGCTGCAGTCCGAGCGCCTGGGCGTGGCGAAACCACAGCCGCAGACTATCGTTGTTGACTACTCCGCGCCGAACGTGGCGAAAGAGATGCACGTCGGCCATCTGCGTTCAACCATCATCGGCGATGCCTCGGTACGTACTCTGGAATTCCTCGGCCATCGCGTTATCCGCGCCAACCACGTCGGTGACTGGGGTACCCAGTTCGGGATGCTCATCGCTTATCTGGAAAAGCAGCAGCAGGAAAACGCCGGCGAAATGGCGCTGGCCGACCTCGAAGGTTTCTACCGCGAAGCGAAAAAGCACTATGACGAAGACGAAGCCTTCGCCGAGCGCGCGCGTAGCTATGTGGTTAAGCTGCAGGGCGGCGACGAGTACTTCCTGCAGATGTGGCGCAAACTGGTCGACATCACCATGTCGCAAAACCAGATCACCTACGATCGCCTGAATGTCACTCTGACCCGCGATAATGTGATGGGTGAAAGCCTGTACAACCCGATGCTGCCGGGGATCGTTGCCGATCTGAAAGCAAAAGGCATGGCCGTCGAGAGCGAAGGCGCGACCGTGGTCTTCCTTGATGAATACAAAAACAAAGAAGGCGAACCGATGGGCGTCATCATCCAGAAAAAGGATGGCGGCTACCTCTACACCACTACCGATATCGCCTGCGCAAAATACCGTTATGAAACGCTGCATGCCGACCGCGTGCTCTACTACATCGACTCTCGTCAGCATCAGCACCTGATGCAGGCATGGACTATTGTCCGTAAAGCCGGCTATGTACCGGAGTCCGTACCGCTGGAACACCACATGTTCGGCATGATGCTCGGTAAAGATGGTAAACCGTTTAAAACCCGCGCCGGCGGTACCGTTAAACTGGCCGATCTGCTGGACGAAGCGCTGGAGCGCGCACGCCGTCTGGTCGCCGAGAAGAATCCGGATATGCCGGCCGATGAGCTGGAAAAACTGGCCAATGCGGTGGGTATCGGCGCGGTGAAATATGCCGATCTGTCGAAAAACCGCACTACCGATTACATTTTTGACTGGGACAACATGCTGGCGTTCGAAGGTAATACCGCGCCTTACATGCAGTATGCCTATACCCGTGTGCTGTCGGTGTTCCGTAAAGCCGGTATCGACGAAAGCGCGCTGGCTGCCGCGCCGGTAGTTATTAGTGAAGATCGTGAAGCGCAGTTGGCTGCCCGCCTGCTGCAGTTCGAAGAAACGCTGGCCGTCGTCGCCCGTGAAGGTACTCCGCACGTAATGTGCGCCTACCTGTACGATCTGGCCGGTCTGTTCTCTGGTTTCTACGAACACTGCCCGATCCTCAGCGCCGAAAGCGAAGAGGCCCGTAATAGCCGCCTGAAACTGGCGCTGCTGACGGCGAAGACGCTGAAGCTGGGTCTTGATACTCTGGGTATTGAGACCGTAGAGCGGATGTAAAAACAAACCCGGTGAAAGCCGGGTTTGTTTTATTCGTCGCCCCGGTCCGCACAGCGCGGCCGGGGAATCAATGCCGCTATCAGAAATATTTGCGCAGATACTCCGTCAGACAAAGAATCGCCATCGCCTGGCCGTACGGCATCGAGGTGAGCGGAATTTGCCGGTAAAAATCGAGATCGGAGCCCATTCCGGTACCAAACGAGGTTTGCAGCAGTTCCCCCTCTGGTGAAATATTTCGCACAATCCCGCGTATCGCCTTTTCGGCAACCTCGGTGTACTCCGCCCCGACATAACGCTTGCGTATCGCTTTCAGGATGCCGTAAGCGAAGCCCGCCGTCGCTGACGCTTCAAGATAGGAATGCGGATCGTCGAGCAGGGTATGCCAAAGCCCGCTCTCATCCTGACATTTCGCTAACGCGGCAATTTGCGCATTCAGCACCTGTAGCAGATAGCGGCGTAACGCACTGCCCTCTGGCAAATCCACCAGCTCAAGGAAGTCCGGGATCACGATGGTGAGCCAGCTGTTACCTCGCGCCCAGCGCGCACGCGCAAAGTTGTGCCGACCGTCGTAATTCCAGCCGTGGAACCACAGGCCAGTCTCTTTATCCATCAGGTTCTGTACGTGCAGCAAAAACTGATAGGTTGCTTCTTCAATGTACTGCGGACGATTTAGTAATTTACCGATTTTGGCTAGCGGCAGCACCGTCATCATCAGCGTGTCATCCCACATCTGCTGATGGTTCTCTTCCGCCAGGGTAATGTGCTGCATGCCCCCCTGCTCGGTGCGCGGCATCTCATGCATCGCCCACTCGGCCCAGCTATCGAGCCATGGTAGATACTCCTGACGCCCGGTCTCTTCATAGCGATAAGCCAGCGTCAGAAACGGCGCCATGGTATTGACGTTTTTGGTGGTAGCCCCTTCGGCGAAGCGGTCGGCGAACCAGCCGTCAATGATATCGCGCATCGCGATATCGCCGGTTTGTTGATAATACTGGTAGATGCCGTACAGCCCAACGCCGTGGGTCCATTCCCAACCGGCCCAGCCTTTGGTATCGATGACCCGCCCGTCGTCCAGCCGAAGTAAAAACTGCCCGCTTTCATCCTTAATATTCACCAGGTTTTGCGTCACATTACGGATCAATGCCTGAAGCTCACTGCGAGCGATAAAGCGCTCAGGCTGACGCAATAATGGGCTATGTTTGACCGGCCAAACTTTCATGTTCTTAACCTCTGGTATATGTCGAATTCAAAGTGCCGCCCTGATTCAGCGCCGGGGCGGCAGGTTTATTGCGATTCAGGTAGCCAATGTTGTTATTACCCCACAGGCAGTCGTAAGGCATTCCCGCCAGCATCTCAACTACCGCGCGGTTTTCCGCCGTCGCCTGCTCGGGCTGTGCGTAACCGATATCACGCATCACCAGCGTCTCGGCGCGGAGCACACTGTGCGTATGTAAATTGAGTTTAAAGCGCAGGGAGACCAGGAAGCCGCAGGCCAGCACCACTAAAGTACCGACGCTAAGGATCAACAGAATGGTGTGACTAACGCCTTCCGGCTGAATTTTTTGCCCGGAAACAAAGCCCGATAGTTGCATGATGATACCAACCAGCATCACCGCCCCCGCCTGCGATGCTTTGCGGGTCAGCGTCATAATACCGGCGAAAATGCCCTCCCGACGCTGGCCGGTAATGACTTCGTCGACGTCGGCAATATAGGTGTAGGTATTCCACGGCACGTAATTAATGCCGCCGCGCCCCAGGCCCGCGATCGCGGAAATGAGCAGTAATAATGAATAGACGTCGCTCAGCCCCGCGTAATAGAGCACGGCATAAGAGAGAGAGCTCAAACCAAACAACACCACTACCATGCGGTATGAAGGCGCCGGGCCAAAGCGGATGCAGAGCGGGATCATGGCGATAACCGCGATGAACTGGAAGATAGCCATCGTGCCGAGCAGGTTAGAGGCGACAGAGGCGTCCTGCATCAGCACAAAGACCACGTAATAGGTAAACACGGCGTTGAACACGTCCTGCGCGATATAGCCGCCCAGATACATACCAAGATGCTGGCGGAAGATTTTAATGCGCAGCGTAGAGCTGAGTTCAATAAACAGGCGATTAAGACTCTGCGCGAGGGTTAAGTTGCGCTTTTCTTCTTCCGCGCGTAGCGCCGCTTCAGACCACGCTTCCCGCGGGCGTTCCCAGGTGAAAAACCAGACGAAGGTCAGCATTAGCGCGCACAGCACCGAAAAGACCAGGCTTGCGTAAAAAAATGAGCTGGCGTTATCTTTACCTAGTTGGGTGAGCAGGATCCCCGGTAAAAACGAGGCTAAAATCGCCGACATTTGCGCCATGGAAATACGCGCGCCGGAAAATTTGGTTTTCTGTTTGAAATCATCGGTCATCTCCGGCACCAGCGTCTCGTAAGGCACCAGAATCATGGTATAGACAATATCAAACAGCAGATAAGTTGCGAGGTAGTACCAGAATCCCATATCGCCTACCCACATCATTGAGTAGCTAAAAACGCAGGGAATCCCGAGCAAAATAAAAAATTTGCGTCTGCCGAACCGCTTACCCAGCCAGGTAGAGCCAAAGTTATCGGTTAAGAAGCCCATCAGCGGGCTGACGACCGCGTCGAGCACGCGCGCGGTGGCGAAAATGAGCGTCGCCTCAATGGGCGATAGCCCGCAGAAGGTGGTGTAAAAATAGAGTAGCCATGCTGCGGTTAGCGCGGTGGTTCCCGCGCCGAGAAAATCGCCGGAACCATAGGCGAGATAATTAGCCAAACCGATTTTTCGTGTTTTCATCGCCGTAAATCCTGTCTCTTTTTTATTAGATAACTTCGGTCTTACCACGGGCTATACCGAAGTTTTGCGGATACATGGCTACAGTAAGATCATGAAAACCGGCTTACCTTTGCATTTTTGCCAGTACCAATCATTCAGTGGCAAAAAAACAAAGGGCCGGGCAACATGCGTCACCGATTTATAAAACAGCGTTTCTTTTAAAGCAAAAGAGGGAATCATTTTTGCGAGTCAGCTGCCAGAATCTGATACCACACGTTCGCAGAAAGGCGTTTTCAACCGCGCGAATACCCCTTGTGGAAAAATGGAATTAGGAGTAAAGAAAGTAGAAAGGTCCCGTTGCGTATCTCAAGGAGGCTAGATGCCCTACTCTCATCTGTTAGTCGCCGTCGCCCCAACGCCGGAAAGCCGCATGTTGGTCAATAAAGCGGTGTCTATAGCACGTCCGTTCAATGCGCAGGTCAGCCTGATCACGCTGGCGACAGATCCGGAGATGTATAATCAGTTCGCCGCGCCGATGATGGAGAATTTGCGTGAGATTATGCAGGAGGAGACACGTAGCTTTCTTAATGAACTCGCCGCCCAGGCGGAGTATCCCATCAGCAAAATGACTATCGCCAGCGGCGAGCTTTGTCATCACGTGAAGGATTTTTGTCGTCAGCATCACGTCGACCTGGTGATCTGCGGCAACCATAACCAGAGCCTGTTTTCCCGCGCGACCTGTTCAGCGAAGAATATCGTCGGCAGCAGCGGCGTTGATGTGCTGTTGGTTTCCCTGGAATAAGCTGATGCCGAAGCATCAGCCGTTTTGACTACGCGGAGGGAGTAACTACGGTTGGCTGCTGGCAGCTATCTTCATGCGACTTTACCCGCTTTAGATCGGCAACAAACTGCGCCTGCCAGTTATCAATATCATTACTCTCGATCGCCTTGAGCATTTTGCCATGGCGAATAATTCGCTCGGCAAGCGGCATCGTAAGTGCGCGATCCAGCGCCGCCGCCACTTCATCGCGATCGTAGGGGTTGACGATGAGCGCGGAAGTCAGTTCATTAGCCGCGCCAGCGAACTGCGATAACACCAGCACCCCTGGGTTTGCGGGATCCTGTGCGGCGACAAACTCCTTGGCTACGAGGTTCATGCCGTCGCGCAGCGGCGTGACAAGCCCCACGTCGGAATAACGAAATACCTTCATGAGCAGTTTGCGATCGAAATGCTGATTCAGATAATACAGCGGCGTCCACCCCAGTTGACCATAGTGGCCGTTGATTCGTCCGGCGGCCGTTTCCAGCTGATGGCGGATATCCTGATACGCCTGAACATCACCCCGCGAAGTGGGCGCTATCTGGGTATAGCGAATTTTCCCACGATGCTGCGGGTAGTTTTCCAATAGCGCCTCGTAAGCCTGAAAACGCTCCGGCAACCCCTTGGAGTAATCCAGCCGCTCAACGGAAAAAATATTCTTAACGCCTTTTAGTTCAGCTTTCAATTGAGCCAACTTCGGCGGCAACGGCCCGCTGGCGCTGTGCGCGACCTCCTGAGGCTCAATGCTTATCGGATAGACGGCAGTACGGAACGTCTTGCCCCAGGCGCGGTATTGCTGATGCCCCACTTCACATAAGGTGGTTTGCTGGGCGACGCAATCAACAAATGCCTGTCGGTCATTTTCGGTCTGAAAGCCGAGCAAATCATAATCACAAAGCTGTTCAAGAAGCTCCGCATGTGGAGGTAAAGCGTTGAATATTTCTGGCGTCGGGAACGGAATATGCAGGAAAAAGCCGATGCGGTTCTTCACACCGTTTTTGCGTAATTCGCTGGCAAATGGCAACAGATGATAATCATGAACCCAAATCATATCGTCGTCGGCTAGCAGCGGCAGCAGCTTTTGCGCCACGGCAGCGTTAACGCGTAAATAGCCATCCCAGGCCGGACGCTGAAAATTGACTAAGTCGAGACGATAGTGAAAAGCGGGCCATAGCACCGCATTGGAAAATTGATTGTAGTAGAGTTCGTGGTCTTCTTCGCTCAGGTTGAATGAGGCCCAGGAAATATCCCCCTTACTCACCTTCTTCAACGGCTGGTTATCATCGCCGATTTCCCCACTCCAACCAAACCACGTGCCGCCGCTCGCCTTCAGCGCACCTAAAATGCCCACCGCCAGGCCGCCTGCGCTGGCCTTTTTATCATTCGGCGTTGCAATACGGTTAGATACTACGACTAAACGACCCATGGTCATCCCTCCCGTTAGTGAATACATCCAGGCATTGCGTATTGTCGACGACATGACGTAACCACTGATGTACGGCGGCAACATTTGCCAGCCGCCAGCGCGCCTGTGTGTCGCCTTGTCCAACTTTTATCGATATTCCGCCTAATTGATTAACCATAGTAAAACCCGCCTCATCAGTCAGGTCATCGCCGATAAATACCGGCGTTCGTCCCGCAAAAGGCGCTTCCCGCATAAACGCGGCAATCGCTTCACCTTTGTTAATGCCACGTGGCTTGATCTCTACGACACACTTCCCTTGCTGAATGGCCAGAATCGGATAACGCTGTACGATTTCCTGCGCCAATGCCAGGATGGCGCTCTGGTGTTGTGGCGCCTGGCGATAGTGCAGCGCAAAAGCGATGCCTTTATCTTCCAGTTCACTGCCAGGCAACGTCTGGAGCGCCGACGTTAATGCTTCGCCGACTTCACGGCTGAGCGCCGGCGGTAGTGATACGTCATGTCTTTTTCCATTGATATCGCGGCGTTCAGCCCCGTGGACGCCGGCAAGCGGTAATCGCCAGTGACGGGTAAGTGCATCGAGCTCTGCGAGTGAGCGCCCTGAAATCAATGCCACAGCGTCATGTTGCTGCTGTGCCAGTAATCGCAACATCTGAAGGACGTCTTCGGGGATAACAACCTGATCGGGATGAGGTTTGATATCGGCAAGCGTGCCGTCAAGATCCAGAAAAAAAGCGTGGTTTCCGGTTAGCTCAGGCGGTACAGATATCTGGTCAGCCACCCTGTGTTCCTCCTTATCATGGCCAGCGTTATGCTGGTTGTTAACTAATTGTTAGCCATGTAAGTATAGACAGTGTGACCAGCCTCGCCATTTTTGATAGTCACCGCCAGCGCAGCGGGCGCCGGCGGGACATTAGGAGTAGACTTAAAAGTTGCGCGCAATTAATGCGAACGTTTCGCTTTTTGCTTGTAACGGTCGAAGATAACCGCTGCCAGCAATATTACCCCGCGGACCACATATTGCGAGAATGGCGAGATGTTCAGCAGGTTCATCGCATTCTCCACGGTACCCAGGATCAGGATCCCGGCCACCACATAAGAGATCTTACCGATCCCGCCTTTTAGCGAGACGCCGCCCAGGACACAGGCCGAGATCACAATCAGTTCATAACCAATTGAGGTCATAGGCTGCCCGCTGGTCATGCGCGAAGCCAGGATAATCCCCGCCGCCGCCGATACCAGACCTGAAAGAACGAAGATGATGATCTTGGTACGAACAACCGGCACCCCTGCCAGGCGCGCCGCCTCTTCATTGCCCCCTATGGCCAGCGTGTTGCGGCCAAAGGTGGTTTTATTCAGTAGCAGCCCAAAGACGATCAGGCAGGCAACCGTCAGCCAGATAGGCGCCGGCAGACCAAGCCAGTTGGCATAACCCAGGGTGAAGAAACGTTCATCCTCAATGCCAACCGCTTTACCATCGGAAATAATATAGGCCAGCCCGCGGACGATTTGCATGGTAGCCAGAGTTGTGATTAGCGCGTTGATTTTCAAACGCGCAATAACAAAACCATTCACCAGCCCGCTGACCGCCCCCAATAGTAATCCGGCGGCAATACCAATCCACAGACTTTCGGTGAGATTAATAACGACTGCCGTCGTCACACCGGCACAGGCAATGACCGAAGCGACTGACAGATCGAAATCCCCGGAGGCCAGGCAGAACAACATACCGCAGGCAACCATTCCCGACATGGAAATCGCCAGCCCCAGCCCTTTCATATTGACGAAAGAGGCAAAGTTAGGAACAAAGATCACGCAGCCGATGAACAACACGGCGAAGACCACCAGCATACCAAACTGATCCCAGATTCGGCCGAAGCTGAAAGAGGATCGTGCGGCGCTGGGCGTAGTTACAGATGACATCATTCACTCCTTAATCAGGCTACGGCCTGGCTGACTTTAGGCATCGCAAGGCTCAGCGCCTGCTGTTCATTCGCGTCTTCATGCAGCAATTCACCGGCCACTTCACCTTCGCGCATGACGACGATTCGGTCAGCGACGCCGAGCACCTCTGGCAGGTCGCTGGAGGCAAAAACGACCGCCACGCCAGAAGCCGCCAGCGCATAGATAACGTTGTAGATTTCATGCTTTGCGCCAACATCGATGCCGCGGGTCGGTTCATCAAGCAGGATGACCTTCATCTCTTCCGACAACCAGCGACCAAGAATAGCCTTCTGCTGATTACCACCGGAGAGATTCATAATTAACTGTTCAGCTCCTGGGGTTTTGATATTGAGCGATTTGATATGCTGTTCGGCATTACTCGCTTCCCAGGCGTTGTTAATCAGGCAGCCGGCATGAATATGCTTACGTCGCGCGCTGATATTGATGTTGTCGCGCACCGAATGTACCGGAATGATGCCCTCAGCTTTGCGATCCTCCGGACACAGCATCATTCCCGCCTGAATCGCCTGCGCGGGTTTGCGAATGTTTATCGCCTGACCGTCGATATAGACCTGACCGCCGGTAATTCTGCTGCCGCCAAACAGCCCTTTCATTAATTCACTGCGTCCGGCCCCGACCAGACCGAACAAGCCGACGATTTCGCCGCTGCGTACCGATAAACTGATCGGCATTCTGACGCCTGGCGCTTTAACCTGATCCAGTCGTAACCGCTCGCTGCCATATTCACGCGCTTTCCAGCCGTAGATATCGCCAAGATTACGCCCTACCATCGCTTGCACGAGGGCATCGTGATCCACCAGCCGCATGTCATCGAAGGTGCGCACGTAGCGGCCATCTTTAAACACGGTAATGGCATCGCTGAGGGCGAAAATTTCCTCCATACGGTGCGAGACGTAAATAATCACCCGCCCTTCTTCACGCAGTTCGCGGATGACGCGAAACAAATTGTCGATTTCGCGTGCAGAGAGTGAGCTGGTAGGTTCATCGAAAGCGATGATCTTCGCGTTACGCGCCAGCGCCTTGGCGATCTCTACCATCTGCCACTGGCCGATCGACAAATACTTCAGCGGCGTTTCCGGGTCGATATCCAGCCCCAGATGCTCCAGCTGCAGCCGCGCTTCATAGTTCAGCAATGACCGGTTCACAATGCCGCCTTTATGCGGCAACTGGCCCAGATAGATATTCTCCGCCACGGTCATTTCCGGGATCAGATGAAGTTCCTGATAAATAATCGCTACGCCAGCATTCAGCGCAGCGGTAGTATTCGTGAATGCCATTTGCTGGCTATCAATTTGCAAATGCCCGGCGGTTGGAATGTAATTACCGCTGAGAATTTTTAAGAGAGTGGACTTCCCGGCGCCGTTTTCACCCATCAGCGCATGGATCTGCCCGCGATAGCAGTCAAAGCTAATGTCAGACAGTGCTTTAACGCCCGGGAACGTCATGGTGATACCGCGAAATGAGAGATAAGGGGTAGATTGTTGCATAACGACTCCGCTCAACTACGCATAACCTCCCGCCAGCGCGGGAGGCAGAATGAACCCGGCCTTACAGCCCTTTCTTAGCCAACTCTTGCTTGAAGTTGTCGCGGGTAATCAGCACCACGTCCGTCACGGCGGTAAATTTCGGCGGCTCGGTACCTTTGGTCACCCAGTTGTAGAGCATCTCACTAGTTTTATAGCCATGGATATCCGGGCTTGGCAGCAGAGATCCATAGAACCCTGTCGGCTGGGCTTTCGAAAGCTCGTTCACCGCGTCGACGCCGTTAATACCGATGCCGATAACGTCCGGCGCTTTAAAGCCCTGGCCTTCAGTTGCCCGTACGCCGCCCAGCACGGTGTTATCGTTCATACCAACAATTAACCAGTGTTTCACCTGCGGATGCTGAACCAGCATGGAGTTGCCAGCATCGAAGGCCCCTGGGATATCATTGGATTTGGTTGGCACGCGATAGATCTGTTTTTCCGGGAACCCCGCTGCTTTCAGTGCGTCAATCGAGCCGGTGGTGCGGCGGCGGGCAGTATCCAGTTCATCGGCGGTAATCGCCATCACGCCGGTATCTTTCACGTCCCAGCCGCGTTTTTGCATCTCTTTATACAATTCCTGCCCCTGACGAGCGCCGATTTCGCTGGCGGCCATCATAACCAGCGGCACGCTCTCCATCGGCTTACCTTTGGCATTAACAAACTGATCGTCGACGGTGATAACTTTCATGTCATAGCCGCGAGCCTTGGCAACAATCGCCGCCCCCAGTTTTGGGTCCGGGGTGCAGATGACAAATCCCTTCGCGCCGCTGGCGGCGAGGCTGTCGATTGCATTAAGCGTTTTTTCACCATCTGGCACCGCGATTTTAATCACCTCAAAGCCCAAATCCTTGCCGGCTTTATCAGCAAATTTCCACTCGGTCTGGAACCAGGGCTCCTCTGGCTGCTTCACCAGGAAACCGAGCTTGAGGGTTTCAGCCATAGCTGATTGTGACATAACCGCCGCGAGACCAATGGCCGCCAGCGCTTTAGTAAATTTGTGCATGGTAAACTCCAGCTTTAATTCGCTTTTCTGTAGGGAAAAATCGGACTTAAATTTTTTATCAGTCTTAAAACAAGGCATTAGAAAAAACGCAATCAACATTGCCGTTGTTAAAATAGTTTTAACTGGAAATTATTTATCCATACGAGAGCGTCATCACACCGCAGAATTACAGTAATTGCGTACATAAATTCAGCAAAAAATGACATAAAAAAAACGCTAATTGTCAGACAATTAGCGTTATGTGTGGCACAATAGTCCATATCACCAGCAGACTTATCCTTGTGGGTTCGCTAACGCCATCCCGGGCTACTCTACCCTTCTATTCTCCGTCAGCTTATACGTTATTCTTCCACTTCTAACAAAAAATGATCTATCACAAGTTCATTATCATCTCGCTATTTCCGAATAATGAATAAGCTATGATCGATATATGAATTTACCGTTAAATCACCTTCATTAATACAAATTAACTAGCTCTACGAACTATTAAATATAACCGTTTAAATTCAATTCATTATGATTTAAAAACCACAAAAAAGACAATAAAAACAAGCAGTAAAACTGATGTTGTAACAAATCGTAAATAACGCATGTTGAGAGTTTTCTTATTCGACATCTAAGGGTATTCTTGATGTATCGGCAGATATAAATAAATAGTCACGTGCAAATGGAATGCACCGTTTTTATTTCCTGCCTATTGCGTTGCGCTTGCAAAACTCGCCTGTGAGGCGATGGTAGCGCGTCATACTTCCCATGCGGATAAATAAGGATATTGTTATGGCAGTTCCAGGAATGGTTCAGAAATTAAATACCCAGATTAATCTCGAGTTTCACGCATCAAATGTTTATCTACATTTAGGCGAATGGTGCGCGCAGCAGCGTCTCAACGGCACCGCCACCTTCTTGCGTACCCGAGCTCAATCAAGCGTGACGTTAATGATGCAGGTTTTTGACTATATGAAAAAGGCCGGCGCCTGGCCAATTGTCAAAGCCGATGAAAGCTATCCCCCGCAATGCACAACGCTTGAAGAAGTGTTTGCCAAAACCCTTGAAGAGTATCAGCAACGTAGCAGCATGCTGTCCGGTCTGGCGCAGGAAGCCAAAGCGCAGCGCGATGACACGACGTGGCGTTTTTTGACGCTGCTGGAGAAAGAGCAGCAGCAAGATGGGCTGTTACTACAAACCGTTCTTGAAGAAATACGGACTGCTGATAAAGCCGGGCTCGGTATGGAGCAAACGGACCGCCGACTTCTCAATCTCATCTCGCCTCAACAGCACTAATTGAATCTGGCCGTTTCAGACTGCAACGGCCAGGCAATCAACTTCTCAGAGATAATCTAGTGCGCTTCACCCTGCGGGGTAAACTTCAGCTCAATCAGCGCAATTGCTTTTTGCACTGCGCGCAGCGTCACCGGATCCGCCGAAGCAGGGTTACTCGCAAAATCAATCGCTTTTAACTGCGTCGCCATTTTTTCGCGCACCTCGACCGGGGCGATAACGTCAATCACATCGAGGATCTGTTTGATGACCAGCTGGCATGCGACGACATCGGATACCAACTCATCTTGTTCAGTGAAAGGTTGAGACATTTTTTACTCCTATTTTCAGGAGCGTAATAGTAACCTAAATCGCACCAGATAAAAAAACATGTGCGGGAGCGGCGAAAAGAAAACGTACCGCAAAGATACTTATTCACTTTGCTATGGCAACGAATCAATGGGTACAACAACAATTACGCCGAAAAAAGGCGCTTTTTCCGCCCCGGCATTATTGGTGGCTGGCGCTTTCTTTATGGAGTTTCTCGATGGCACGGTCATCGCTACCGCCCTGCCTGATATGGCGAAGGAGTTTGGCGTAGCGGCGGTCGCGCTCAATATTGGCATCAGCGCCTACCTGATCACCCTCGCGGTGCTGATCCCGGCCAGCGGCTGGATTGCCGACCGCTTCGGCGCGCGGAAAGTGTTTACGCTGGCACTCGCCATTTTTACCCTCGCCTCCGTTTTCTGCGGTTTATCGCGCAACATCGAAAGCTTTGTGACAATGCGCATTCTACAGGGCGTCGGCGGCGCGCTAATGGTCCCCGTCGGGCGACTGGCGGTGTTGCGCACCACGCCCAAAGATCAGCTCATCAAAGCAATCGCCACGCTAACCTGGCCGGCGTTGGTCGCACCGATAATCGGCCCGCCGCTCGGGGGCTTCATTACCAGTTACGCCAGCTGGCACTGGATCTTTTTTATTAACGTTCCGCTCGGGCTACTGGCGATGGCGCTTTCGCTACGCATCATTCCCAATATCCGTGAAGAAGAACGTCGCCCTTTCGATCTACCCGGTTTTGTGGCGACATCATTGGCAATGATAAGCCTGGTGGCGGCGATGGAACGACTCGGCGACCAACAGCCGCAAAGCTGGCAAACGCTGGCGCTATTGGCGACGGGTATTGGATGTATGGCTTTTGCGCTACGTCATTTCCGCCGCGCCGCCTGGCCAATGGTACGGTTGGACGCTCTGCGGGTTCCTACTTTCCGGGTAACCATGTACGGCGGTTCACTATTTCGCGCCTCGATAAGCGCCGTCCCGTTTCTGCTTCCGCTACTATTCCAGGTAGGGTTCGGTATGGATGCTTTTCATTCAGGGCTACTGGTGCTGGCCGTTTTTGTCGGCAATCTCACTATCAAGCCCGCAACTACGCCGCTCATCCGCTGGTTGGGGTTTCGCCGCTTATTGCTGATTAACGGTGCGCTGAATGTCGCCTCGCTACTTGCCTGCGCGCTATTAACGCCGCAAACGCCGGTATGGCTGATAATGTTGATCCTCTATCTTGGCGGGGTGTTCCGTTCCATCCAATTTACCGGCGTCAGTACGCTCGCTTTTGCCGACGTTCCTTCCGCCCAGATGAGTTATGCCAATACGCTGTTCAGCACCGCTTCACAGCTGGCGGTTGGGCTCGGAATCACTCTCGGCGCTATCGGCATTCGCATCGGTGAACAGTTGAGCGAGTGGTTTAACCTGACGACGCTACCGGGAATTGATTTCCGTTTGGCGTTTGTCTTTATCGCGCTGATTTGTTTGATAGGGATGATTGATACGCTGCGACTTACGCGAGATGCCGGTAGCACGGTATCCAGTAAAGCACGACCATAACAAACAGGCCCGCAGATGGGTGCAGGCCTGTTTGAAAAGCCCTATTAGCCTATAATCTGGCGTACGAAAGCTTCGATTTCTTTATCCTGGCAGTTTTCGAAGAAGCATTGCTGGAACCGCGGCCCGGAAACGGCGGTTTTTACCAGTTCCGGATCGATAGCTCGTAAGGTATCAAGATAATTTTCTTTCACCACCGCCGCTTTCACTTTATTCAGAATCCCAGCATTGCGAACCTGCGGCTCTTTACGTTCCGGCGGATAGCCCTCGCCATTACGGCCGGTGAAGGCCTTCTCGAAGATAAAGCGCACGTTAAGCTCCGCCCCCCAGCCAAAGCCTTTAGCAAAAGGCAGCGACAACGCGTTACCGTTGTTGATTTGGGCAAACAGGAAGGCATCCGCCGGGTCAATACAATAACCACAGACTACTCCGGGATGGATGTTCAACGACATCAGCGCCCCCTGCCCGGTTCCACAACCGGTCACCACAAAATCGACCGCTTTGGAATTCAGCAGGATGCTGGCCATGATACCCAGATGGATATAGGTGAGATGATGATCCTGTTCATCGCTCATTCCTACGTTGTAAACCGGGAAGCCTTTTTCATCGGCAACGGCATTAAGCTCGTTGAGAATGATAGCATTTTTGCTGGCCTGGCTGTTTTCCATCATCAGTGCGATTTTCATGCTGAACTCTCCTGAATACTGTCCGGGCGCTGCCCGATATGTGTTAGCGTTATCAGGACTCTACTACTTCATAAATGCTTTTTCAAACTTTATGAAAAGGTGTTTTATAAAAAGCATGACGCTTCACACTTCCAGCCTCGCTCGGCCCGACCCTACCGTTCCATGTTCACACCACTTAATATTTGTAGTTTCTCTTTGCGCGATAATTTACGAAATAAATATCAAATTAAAACCATTCTCATTTATTATTATATTGCCAATGCGTTTTATTCCCATTTGCATTTTTACTAATTGATTTTTTTAATTTACTTTTTGCAAATAAATTACTAACAAATTATAGTGATGGCACAATATGATTTAATCTTTATTTCCGGAGTGGACGCCATGCTGAAAGCAGAAATGATCGAAAAACTTAATGAGCAAATGAATCTTGAGCTTTATTCTTCTTTGCTTTATCAGCAGATGAGCGCATGGTGCAGCTACCATAGCTTTGAAGGTGCAGCCGCCTTTCTCCGCCGCCACGCGCAGGAAGAAATGACGCACATGCAGCGCCTGTTCGACTATTTGACCGATACCGGCAGCCTGCCGCGCATTAATGCCATTAGTTCGCCGTTTGCCGAATATGCTTCGCTGGATGAACTGTTCCGCCAGACCTATGAACATGAACAGTTAATTACGCAAAAAATTAATGAACTGGCGCATGCGGCAATGACCAACCAGGATTACCCGACCTTTAATTTCCTGCAATGGTACGTAGCAGAACAGCATGAAGAAGAGAAATTATTCAAATCTGTTATTGATAAACTGACCCTTGCCGGTAAAAGCGGTGAAGGCTTGTACTTTATCGATAAAGAACTGGCAACCCTCGATACGCAAAACTAATTCCCACAGCGGCGGCCTCCCCGGCCGCCGCGCGCTCAATGACGGCAAATTTTACTCTCGCTGGTATTGAAACCCTCTTCAACTGCGATGAATTTTCCTTTCCGCTGCAAAAACGTCACCAGTTGCGCCGCGTCCAAATCCTGCGCCGAACAGGTGTGAAAGCGGGCATCTTCGCCAAATTGTCTCTTAATGGCCGCTTCGAGACTGGCAACGCTGTACGACTCGCCCGATGCGATCATCATCTGCAGTACTTCATGACCATGAATAGATGACATAACTCCTCCTGTAAAGCGTGCAGCATATATCAGCATGCGCCTGGCGGCTTTGCGCCAACGCAGCCTTTTCTGCTCTCCCATAAATGTAAAGATATAATTACACCACTTGTAACCATCATTTGACGAAATCACTCATTTCACATACTCTGCGCGACATAATTATTCGTTCATTCCTTCATAGATAGAGAAAAGCGTGAAGAACCGCACTCTGGGTAGTATTTTAATCGTTGCCGGTACCACCATTGGCGCCGGTATGTTGGCGATGCCGCTCGCTTCAGCGGGAGTCGGTTTTGGCGTCACCCTGGTATTACTGATCTCGCTGTGGGCGCTGATGTGCTACACCGCCCTGCTGCTGCTGGAAGTTTATCAACATGTCCCTGCGGATATGGGATTAGGCTCACTGGCGGCACGCTATCTCGGCCGTTACGGTCAATGGATTACCGGTTTCTGTATGCTGTTTCTGATGTATGCGCTAACGGCGGCCTACATCAGCGGCGCTGGAGAGCTGCTGGCCTCCAGTCTTAATCAGTGGCTGAACTGGAGCCTACCGCCTTCTGCTGGCGTATTGCTCTTTACCGGCATTGGCGGCGCGGTGGTGTGCATCGGTACTTCTCTGGTCGATCTGTTTAACCGCTTTTTATTTAGCGCCAAAATTATCTTCCTCGCGGTGATGCTGGTGCTGCTGCTGCCCCATATTCACCAGATAAATCTTCTGACGCTGCCGCTACAGCAGGGCCTGGCGCTATCCGCTATTCCAGTGATTTTCACCTCGTTTGGTTTTCACGGTAGTATTCCCAGCATCGTTAGCTACCTGAATGGCGATATTCGCAAACTGCGCCGCGTGTTTATCATCGGTAGCTTTATTCCGCTGGTCGCCTATATTTTCTGGCAACTCGCCACGCTTGGCAGCATTGACTCTCCGGCCTTTACCGCCGTGCTGGCGAAGAACTCCGGCCTGAACGGCCTACTGGCAGCGATCCGCGATGTTGTCGCCTCGCCGCATGTAGAGGTGGCGGTACATCTGTTTGCCGATTTCGCCCTGGCGACGTCTTTCCTCGGCGTCGCACTGGGTTTGTTTGATTACCTTGCTGATTTGTTCCAACGTAAAAATACGCCTGCCGGGCGTGTTCAGAGCGGCGTCATCACTTTCCTGCCGCCGCTGGCGTTCGCCCTGTTTTATCCGCAAGGTTTCGTGATGGCGCTGGGGTACGCCGGCGTGGCGCTCGCCGTACTGGCGCTGATGCTGCCATCATTGTTGGTAATGAAGAGCCGAAAACTGCACCCGCAGGCGACATGGCGTGTACCGGGCGGCTCGATTGCGCTATGGCTGGTATTGGGCTGTGGAGTGGCGATTGTGGCCATTCAATTCGGCATTGTGGCGGGATTACTCCCCGCGGTGGGATAACAAAAGGGGCCATTTGGCCCCTTTTTTATTTAGCTAAGCAACACTGCTTATACTTTTTGCCGCTGCCGCAGGGGCAAGGATCGTTACGCCCCACCTTGGTCTCATTTCTTACCGGTTGCTGCACGGCCGTCGGCTGAGCATTTTCCATCCAGTAATTATATAAAGCCAGCGCAGCGGGCTTGATGCTATCAACGCTTTCGACAAATTCATCCGCGGTCAGCGTATCGAGCGCTTCGAAACGTTCTTCCGTTCCGTGCAGCGCAATGGCATCGAGCTGTGGCTGCAGTTCTGCAGGTAACGTCGACCAGTCGCACAGCGCAACGCCTCGCATATAGCCAAAGCACCACTCTTCAACGATGGTCAGCTCCTGGCCTTCAAACTCGCGGGTGCCGAACAGGGGGTCAAATTGCTCCGGATAGTCGGCCAGACGTTCGGCGATGTCGCTCATATGCTGCAGCGTCAGGTTGACGAAACGATCGCGTTCACGATCGTTAGCCCAGCGCGGTACGTTATCCGCTCCACCCCAGATAGCCAGCAGCCACTGCGCGGGTTCGATTTCACTCGGCCCGGATAAGATAGCCGTTAACAGACCATCAAGTTCGGAGACATCAAGGATGGCGCCCTCGGTGGCATATTTCGACAGGATCTCATCCAGCCACTCAAGTTCACTTTCGTTCAGGGGTCCGGTTTTCATTACAGGCTCATGATGGTAGAAAAATGGCGCTTACAGTAGCGAAAATGGGAGGAGAAAACCACCCGCTCTCGCTCACACAGGTGAATTTATTAACGCCGGCAGACCCGGCGGCGCATCAATTACATATCTTTAATGATATTAGCACGCATCACTTCGTATTCACTTGCGCTTATAACGCCCTCATCGAGCATTTTCTTAGCCTGTGCCAGGCGCTCTCTGACATCATCCGCGGCAGAACTCTTGCCCATCGTATTACCGCCGCTGTTGTCATCGTTCTGTTCATCACCAAAGCGATTACTGCCAATGGTGCCACGGGTGAAAATCATCCAAATCGACATTATCAACGCGGCCAGGCCGCCCAGCGCGATCACCCATACCCATACTGCGGCTCTGCCCTCTTCGACG
Source organism: Klebsiella sp. K-3 (assembly GCF_051207495.1). Lineage (NCBI taxonomy): Bacteria > Pseudomonadati > Pseudomonadota > Gammaproteobacteria > Enterobacterales > Enterobacteriaceae > Klebsiella > Klebsiella sp. K-3. Next base: position 334,737 of record NZ_JBPNXF010000007.1, read on the forward strand.
GTAGCGGCAATACCAATCAGACCGATCAGCATAATGCCGTAGGGCGCCAGCAACCACCAGCCGGATTTGTTGAGATCGTGCAAACGACGCACCGCAACCGCGATCCCCGGAATGATAATAATTAACCCGAAGATACCGCCAACGACGGGGATCAATCCCAGGATCGCGGACAATATAAAGTTAGCAATGGTAAAAACCACATATTCCTGGCGCGCGGAGCGGCCGCGGAAAGTGGCGTATTTTCGAAAACAGTTCCCGTAGCTTTCAAGCAACGTGGCCATAAGATCCCTCATATATAATTATCATTGCCATTAAGGCGTCACATACCCAAAGGATATCAATACAGCGTTAACATTAACGTCAGTGATATATTACCTTAAATGGTTTGCAAATTTCCTGATAAAAATAGGTAAGGGAAACGCGGTAGATTTCAGCGTATTCATGACCGATTTATAGCGCTCAAAGCCTAACTCGGCTGGTGGGAAGGATGTCAAAAAAGGACAATTCAGAAATGAAAAAACCACCCGGAGGTGGTTTCACGACACTGCTTATTGCTTTGATTATTCTACTTTATCCCAATGGTACCCGGAGTGGGACTTGAACCCACACAGCGCGAACGCCGAGGGATTTTAAATCCCTTGTGTCTACCGATTCCACCATCCGGGCTCGGGATATAAAGTGGAGGCGCGTTCCGGAGTCGAACCGGACTAGACGGATTTGCAATCCGCTACATAACCGCTTTGCTAACGCGCCTTTAATACCTAAACACCCGCTACTGCCGATGCTTTCAATTTGGAGCGGGAAACGAGACTCGAACTCGCGACCCCGACCTTGGCAAGGTCGTGCTCTACCAACTGAGCTATTCCCGCATCATCAAGTAGATTAGGTAATCACTTGATTTTGTTATCGTCTGGAAGACTGTGCCGCCGTTCGATGCGTTGCATTCTACTTATCTCACGCGGTGAGTCAACGGTATTTTTCGCAACTTCGTCTCGTTTGCTGAAATTTGCGTCGAAACGATCACTGTTCAAGCAAATCGCCGCGTGCAGCGTTCAAATATTGCAGCATTGACCACAGCGTCAACACCGCAGCAACCATGAACAGAACGATACCTGCCCACTCCACCCACATATTCGGCCGCCACAGCATCCAGACCAGCGCCGCCATCTGAGCTGTCGTTTTCACTTTACCAATCCATGATACGGCTACGCTGCTGCGTTTACCCAGCTCTGCCATCCACTCGCGCAGAGCAGAAATAATAATTTCACGCGCGATCATCGTCGCTGCCGGCAATGTCACCCACCAGGTGTGGTAGTGTTCGGCAACCAGCACCATGGCAATCGCCACCATTACTTTATCCGCCACTGGATCAAGGAAAGCGCCAAAACGCGTGCTTTGGTTCCAGCGACGCGCCAGATAGCCATCGAACCAGTCGGTAACGGCAGCCACAAAGAAAATTAACGCGCAAACGAAAGGTGCCCAGCTGAAAGGCAGATAAAACGCCAGCACGAAAAACGGTATCAGAATAACGCGAAACAGAGTGAGCAACGTCGGAATATTAAATTGCATGGTAACAGGTAACTATATGTTGTAAGTGTAAATTAGCCCTATGGTGCTACAGAGCCCCTAATGTTTCAACGAGTAGAAGATCTTTTCTGCCAGTCCGTGAGATATACCCGGTACTTGCGCAATTTCTTCTACACTGGCCTTCTGCAAACCCTGCAGACCGCCCATATACTTCAACAACATCTGTCGGCGTTTCGGGCCAACGCCTTCAATCGTCTCAAGAGTACTGGTACTTTTCACTTTCGCCCGTTTTTTACGGTGCCCTGAGATAGCATGATCGTGCGATTCATCGCGAATGTGCTGGATAACATGTAAAGCAGGAGAATCCGGCGGCAGACTAAAGCCCTCGCCTTCTGGTTCAAAGAATAAGGTCTCCAACCCGGCTTTACGATCGCTCCCCTTCGCCACCCCCAGTAGCAGAGGATGATTTTTATCCCACGGTACGTCCAGTTCGGCAAAAACGGCTTTGGCCTGGCCAAGCTGGCCTTTACCACCGTCGATCAGGATAACGTCAGGGATTTTGTTCTCTTCTATAGCTTTACCGTAGCGGCGGCGTAACACCTGATTCATTGCCGCGTAATCATCACCAGGGGTAATACCAGTAATGTTATAGCGGCGGTATTCTGCCCGCAGCGGACCATTGCTATCGAACACCACACAGGAAGCGACGGTTTGCTCCCCCATGGTGTGGCTGATATCAAAACACTCCATCCGCTTTACAGCTGGCAGTTTCAGCAACGTCGCCAGGGCCTGCAAACGCTGGCTGACCGTTGATTGCTGTGAAAGCCTGGTGGTCAGCGCGACGGCGGCGTTGGTGCGCGCCAGTTTCAAATAGCGCGCGCGATCGCCGCGGGGTTTGGTCTGCACATTCACCCGACGACCGGCCAGTTCGGAAAGCGAATCGGCAAGAAGGGTTTTATCGCCCAGGTTGAAATCGAGTAAAATTTCCCCCGGTAAGGTTCGCATCTGGCTGCCCTGCAGGTAGAACTGCCCCACGAAGGTTTCCACGACCTCACCCAACTCGGTACCACCCGGAACTTTCGGGAAATAACTGCGGCTACCAAGCACCTTGCCCTGGCGAATAAACAGCACATGCACGCAGGCCATTCCGGCATCAAAAGCCACGCCGATAACATCCAGATCGTCGCCGGTATTGGAAACGAACTGTTTCTCAGTCACCCGGCGTACCGCCTGGATCTGATCGCGAATACGGGCGGCTTCTTCAAATTCCAGCGCCTGGCTGGCCTTTTCCATCCGGGAAATCAGTTGCGTCAATACCTGGTCGTCTTTGCCCGCGAGAAACAGCCTTACGTATTCTACCTGCTGCTCATACTCTTCTTCACTCACCAGCCCGGCGACGCACGGCCCTAAACAACGACCGATTTGATATTGCAGACAAGGACGCGAACGGTTGCGATAGACGCTGTTTTCACACTGGCGAATGGGGAAGATTTTTTGCAACAGCGCGAGCGTTTCGCGAACTGCGTAACCGTTAGGGAACGGACCAAAATATTCGCCTTTGGCGTGTTTAGCACCGCGGTGCATCGCCAGTCGCGGATGGGTGTCGCCGCTGAGAAAAATAAAAGGATAAGATTTATCGTCGCGCAGCAGCACGTTGTAACGTGGTTGATATAGCTTGATGTAGTTATGCTCAAGCAATAACGCTTCCGTTTCGGTATGGGTAACGGTTACGTCAATTTGCGCGATCAGCGCCACCAGAGCCTCGGTTTTACGCGAAGCCAGGTTGCTGCGAAAATAGCTGCTAAGCCGCTTTTTCAGGTCTTTAGCTTTACCAACATAAATGACGGTACCGCCGGCATCATACATACGATAAACGCCCGGTTGGCTGGTAACCGTCTTGAGGAAAGCTTTTGCGTCAAAAACATCACTCACTGACTTGCTAACGACTCCGCATTGCACAGGCCATGGCGAATTGCCAGGTGAGTTAGCTCCACGTCACCATGAATGTTTAGTTTACTGAACATTCGGTAACGATAGCTATTCACCGTCTTGGGACTCAGGTTTAACTGTTCTGAGATCTCATTGACCTTTTGGCCCTTGGTGATCATCAGCATAATCTGCAATTCGCGTTCAGACAAACTGGCAAACGGCGATTCCGTTTTTTCCGGTTCAATTTGACTGAGCGCCATCTGTTGGGCGATGTCGGAAGCGATGTAACGCTGACCCGAAGCAACGCAACGAATCGCATTGACCACTTCCTGCGGGGCTGCGCCTTTACTTAAGTAACCGGCGGCGCCAGCTTGCATGACCTTAGCAGGCAGCGGATTCTCAGTATGTACGGTCAACATGATCACTTTGGTATCGACAATAGCGCGCGCAATTTTACGCGTTGCTTCAAGCCCCCCGATACCCGGCATGTTCATATCCATCAGGACCACGTCCACAGGATTCGCACGGCACCACTTCACGGCATCCTCGCCGCAGCAGGCCTCACCGACAACTTTAATCCCTTTTATATCTTCCAGAATGCGTCGTATCCCTGCGCGCACTAGTTCGTGGTCATCAACAAGAAGTACGTTGATCAAAGGAATAATCTCCAGAATTAGGGATAACGCTACTGATAGTTTATCTCACATATATTACCGGGTTTTATCGTAACTTTAAAAGCCCAAAAAGTGTCCTGGAGAAGATTTCTCTCCCATTTATGGCAATTTGTCTCCACACCAGGTGGAAACCTATACAGAACATATAGTTGGATTATGTTTCTTTTTTAACATTCGCCCTACAGAAGGAGCAAAAAAAGCAACAGAACAGCCCGCAGATAAATACGTTTCGAAGGATGTAACAATAATTAACTTATCCCAAAAACCGCGGCAAAAATTAACGACGACCGTTAAGATGAACAGATATTATTCAGTAAATTTAACCGCTCAGCGCCCGACGCCAGGAACATAAATCACACGCTCCTTTTTTTTCTACTGCTTGTGGTATACTGCGCCGCCTTAACATTTAGTATTGCGCAACAGCGCCGATAGCAAACGAGGATATCGATGAGCACACCAGATTTTTCCACTGCAGAAAATAATCAGCAACTGGCGCAGGAAGTCTCCTGCCTGAAAGCGCTACTGACGCTAATGCTTCAGGCTATGGGCCAGGCGGACGCAGGCCGCGTGATTATTAAAATGGAAAAACAAATCGCGCAGATGGAAGATGAGGCTCAGGCTGCCGTATTCTCCAGCACCGTTAAGCAAATTAAACAAGCTTACCGTCAGTAAGAAAGGACCGGCTGAAAGTTATCACTGACAGCCGGTTTCACGTCTGACACGCAGAACGAATGATTCGCTCAAATTAATCCTGTTGCGACGGCATAACAGGCGATTTGCGTTTTGTTGGGCGCGTTAAATTTGCGCTGCATATTCTTCTGATGAAAATTGACCGTATTTTCTGAAATAGACAATATCATCGCCACCTCGGCCGAAGTTTTCCCTTCCGCGGTCCATTTGAGAATCTCCAGCTCGCGCCGGCTAAACTTCATCTCCGGCGGCATTACCATCTCATCCTCCAGGCGCAGCAACGCCAGCAGGCTAAGTTCGGTGAGCGTTCTCAGGCGTAATTCTAATTCGTCCTCCTGATAAGGACCCGGTTGCGTATTTTTTGCAGAAACCGATAAGAATCCCAGCGCATGATTTGGTAAGGTAAGACACTGCGTCACACCTTTATTTAAACCATGATCGCGCGCGCCGTTCCATAATTCCGGCGTATCACAAAAGAGCTGGTCATTCCACGGTAAATGCCCACGAAGAAAATTTTCTCTGCGCAATACGGGATCAACAGCAAAATAATTCTCTGCCTGATAATGAGACATCCAGGCCTGAGGATAAGTTGATTGCAGCGTGAGTCTCGGGCGCGTAAAAGGCACCGGATGGCGCACACAGAGTGCGTAGTAGTCGTATTCCAGAGCCTCTGTTTGCTGCTGGAGCAGGTTATAAACCGAATCCCCATCATGAGTTGACTGGAATTGTTGCAGCATTTCCCGCCGCCAGCTGAAAAAATCAATGTCCCTCATAACCTACCAAATAACCCCTGATTGATAATCATTATTATAAATACATAAAACTAACACATAAATCTTATTTATATGTATAAAATAACGTAGCCATCGCATTATTCGATTTTCGATGACGATTATTTATCGAACTCAGGAGGAAAATATGCTCTCGCCGTCCTCGTCTATGCAGCTCTTTTCCCGGATGTGGCAAGACTTTAGCGCAAGCGCTGTCCCGCCAATCGATTTCCGCCGCCCAGGGGCTTTATCTTCTTGCTTTGCAGTCAGTGATTTTGCTGCCGCCTCTATGGGGATCGCCGCCGCTTACCTTGCCCGCTTATGTTCAACATCCGCCACGCCCATAGTGGATCGCCGGCTGGCGTCATATTGGTTTTCAGCCAGCGCCAAGCCGCATAATCGTCCAGCACAGCAGCTTTGGGATCCATTAGCGGGAGATTATCAAACCGAAGATGGATGGATCCGACTGCATACGAATGCCCCCTATCACAGACTCGCCGTGGCGCAGATTCTGGGACAACATGCGACGCGACAAACACTTGCTCAACAAGTTCTTCAATGGCGCTCGCATGCGCTGGAACAAGCGGTGGTGGAAAATGGCGGTTGCGCGGCGGCGATGCGCAGCGCGGAAGAGTGGCGAACACACCCGCAGGGCATCGCCGTCAGTCGGCAACCGCTGCTGATAGAAGCCGATTCACCGCCGGGGCCGTCGGTTGCCTGGTCCCTCCCCCCCTCACGTCCTTTGCTCGGTATCAAGGTACTGGATTTAACCCGGATTATTGCCGGCCCTGTCGCAACTCGTTTTCTCGCAGGGTTAGGCGCTGATGTATTACGTATTGATCCTGTCGACTGGCAAGAATCAACGCTCGAAGAAGAGATTACGCTGGGTAAGCGCTGCGCCCGATTGAATATAAAAACACAAACCGATAAGCAACGTTTAATCACGTTAATCTCGCAAGCCGACGTCATTGTTCACGGTTACCGCGCTGATGCGTTGGATGCGCTAGGTCTTGATTGTCATACCCGAGCCGCACTATCGCCGGGAATTGTTGATGTTTCACTAAATGCCTGGGGATGGGAGGGGCCATGGAGAAACCGACGCGGTTTCGACAGCCTGGTACAAATGGCCTGTGGTATCGCTCATGCCGGTCAACGCTGGCGCGACGCGGATAAACCCATCCCGCTTCCGGTACAAGCGTTAGACCACGCGACGGGCTATCTGATGGCTGCAGCAGTACTAAAAGGGATAGAGCAACGCATAGAGAGCGGCAAAGGTTATCATGCGCGGCTGTCATTGGCTCGCGTCGCCGCCAGCCTGATGGAGTGGCCAGGCGCACGACATGAGATGCCTTTCGCGCCGCTGCAACGTCGTGATTTTCAATCTGCGATGGAGTGGTCGACATTTGGTCTGGCTGAACGGCTAACATTCCCCATCCGCCTGGCAGGTACGCCAATTATCTGGTCACGACCGCCCTGCCGGTTAGGGTCGGCCGCGCCAGAATGGTAAAATTTACTGCATTAAAAATTTCTCAAGGAACTGACGAGTACGCGGCTGCTGCGGGTTAGCAAATAGCTCTCTGGCCTTACCTTGTTCGACGATACGTCCCTGATCCATGAATATGGCGCGGTCGGCGACATCACGAGCGAAACTCATCTCATGGGTAACAATAACCATAGTCCGCTTTTCCTGCGCCAGCTGGCGTATGGTGTTGAGTACTTCACCCACTAACTCAGGATCCAACGCAGAAGTCGGCTCGTCAAAAAGAATAACGTCCGGACGCATTGCTAACGCACGGGCAATTGCCACACGCTGCTGCTGACCGCCAGATAAACGACGCGGATAGCTATTCTCTTTTCCTGATAGTCCCACCTTTGCCAGTAGCTGACGCGCCAAAGAAATGGCCTCGTTCTTATCTTCGCCTTTTACGATAACCGGTCCTTCAATAATATTTTCCAGCACCGTACGGTGTGGAAATAGATTGAAGTTCTGGAACACAAAGCCAACATGCTGACGCAGACGGCGGATTAGCCCTTTTTGCTGGCTAATACTACGCGAAGTATCGATTGTCACATCGCCCACGCGAATGGTACCGCTTTCGGGGTGTTCAAGCAGATTAATGCTGCGCAACAGCGTGGTCTTACCGGATCCGCTCGGACCGATAATCGCCACCACCTCCCCTTCCTGAACCTCGAGATCGATACCGTGGAGCACGGTCTGCCCGTGGAATTTCTTCACCAGTTTTTTGACTTCAATCGCACTCATTTTGGATCACGCTCCTGGCGATTCAGCTGATTTTCAAAATAATTCTGCAACGTCGATAGCACAGTCGCCATCACCCAATAGATAAGCGAGGCGGCCAGATACATCGTAAAGACCTCCAGCGTACGCGAGGTAATTAACTGCGCCTGACGGAACAGTTCCGGTACCTGAATCGTCGCCGCCAGCGAAGTATCTTTGACAAGGCTAATAAAGCTGTTAGAGAGCGGCGGCAGCGCCACGCGGGCAGCCTGCGGTAAAATAGCCCGCCGCAAAGTCTGCCACGGCGTCATGCCAATACTCGCTGCCGCTTCCCACTGCCCTTTATCTATAGAGGCAATTGCCGCTCGCAGCGTTTCCGCCGCATAGGCCGCGGTATTCAACGACAGGCCAATCATCGCCGCCGGGATCGGGTCCAGCTCAATGCCAAACTGCGGTAAGCCGTAATAGATCATAAACAGTTGGGCAATCAGCGGGGTTCCCCGGAAAATAGAGATATACATCCGCGCCAGCCATCTGACCGGCCAGATTGACGACATGCGCATCAATGCGAGGATAAAGCCCAGCAGCAGGCCGAAGAACATGCCGCCGATGCTCAGCTGTAACGTAAAAACCGCGCCCTTTAACAGATAAGGCGCGGAGTCAATGACCAGTTGGATACTTTCTTGCATTCTGTTTTTCTACATTAGACGTGCGGATGATAAGCAAACAGCGCTGGCGCGCCGCCAGTATGGATAAACAGAATCGGCCCCTCATCCTTAAAGCGATTCTGATTAATGCCGTCAATCAGCCCGGCCATGGCCTTTCCGGTATAAACCGGATCCAGCAGGATACCTTCCAGTTGTGCCAGCAGTTTGACCGCTTCCATGCCTTCTTCATTGGGCGTACCGTAGCCTGGCGCGAAATAATCATCCCACAAAGTAATTTCCGCTTTGGCCTGCAGTTCAAGGCTGTTAGCAACGGCCTGCTGCAGCGCAACCACTTTAGGTAACTGGTCGGCAACGCTGCGTGACACGGTCACCCCAATTAATTCCGCGTTCGGCATCAGCTGTTCCAGGCCTACCGCCAGCCCGGCGTGCGTGCCTGCGCTACCGGAGGCGACCACTACCGACGAGATTTCCACCGCCCCTTCGCATTGCTGGGCGATCTCGAGGGCACTTTCGACATAACCCAGCGCGCCAAGGGCGTTTGAACCGCCGACCGGAATGACATAAGGACGGTATCCCTGCGCTTCAATCCGGGTTGCCAGCTCTTCAAGCTGCGCATTAGGATCGGTCAACGCATCACACATTTCGACCTGGGTATTGAACAAATCCAGCAACAGGCGGTTACCGTTGGTCAGATAATTTTCAGCACGAGTGCCTATCGGATTTTCCAACAGCGCGACGCAGTGCAGGCCCAGTTTCGCGGCGACGGCCGCCGTCTGACGCACATGGTTAGACTGTATGGCTCCTGCGGTAATCAGCGTATCAGCGCCTTCGCGTAGCGCATCAGCGGCGAGAAACTCCAGCTTGCGCAGTTTATTACCGCCCATCGCCATTGGAGTCACATCATCACGTTTAATAAAAATATCCCGCCCGAGATGATCGGACAGGCGCGGTAGATATTCCAGTGGCGTCGGCGCGCCAATAAATTCCAGGCGCGGGAAACGCGTTAAATTTTGTAGTGACATGGCACCTCCAGACTCAGTTATCCTTATTATGCACGCAGTTGCGCGCTAAATAAAAAAAGGCGCCATTATCAGCGCCTTTTTTCATCTGCAGACGTTACTTAGTGACGTCTGCACCAAACCATTTTTCTGAAAGCGCCTTCAGGCTGCCATCTTTCTGCATATCTGCGATGGCCGTGTCCACCGCTTTCAGCAGATCTTCATTACCTTTACGCAGCGCCACGCCGGATTCCTGACGGGAGAATGCTTCACCGGTTACAGCCAGGGTATTGTTGGTTTTCTTCACCAAATCCAACGCTGCCAGGCGGTCGACCAAAATCGCGTCAATACGGCCTACGCGCAGGTCCTGGTATTTTGTCGGGTCATCATCATAGGTACGAATATCAACGCCCTGTACATTCTGGCGCAGCCACTCTTCATAATTGGTGCCCAGGCCAACGCCGACTTTTTTGCCTTTCAGGTCCGCCGCGGTTTTAATTACGCCTTCGTTACCCTTCTTCACCAGCGCCTGAATACCAGAAATAGTATACGGGGTGGAGAAGTCGTATTTTTTCTTACGCTGGTCGGAAATAGTGACCTGGTTAATCACCACATCAATACGTTTAGAATCAAGAGAAGCCAGCATACCGTCCCATTTGGTGGGTTTGAGGTCTGCTTTCACACCGATGTGTTTCGCCAGTTCATTGGCAAACTCGACTTCAAAACCGGTCAATTTTCCATCATCGCCTTGATAACTAAACGGCGGGTATGTGCCTTCCAGGCCAACGCGCAGCGTGCCGCGCTCTTTGACCTGATTAAGCAGATTTTCAGCGGCAAAGGTTTTCACGCTTACACCAGCCATCAATGCTACGGCCATTGCGCCCATCAGCGCCTGGCGACCCAGAAGTGCTAATTTCATAGATACCCCGAATATGATGAGATTTTCCTGTAGTGTAAGGCGTTTAGCAGCAGCCTACCAACATCTATCCGCTACATCTTATGCCAATTTATTATATATGCAGCCATTTAGGGTATAGCGAAAAAGCAACGAAATTATTCATATTTGCCAGTTATCTCCCATACTGCAAAGGTCAGCTTGATGACGCCAGGAGCATGGAAGATGAAAAATCCCACGTTGTTGCAATGTTTTCACTGGTATTACCCGGAAGGTGGCGAGCTATGGCGGGAAGTAGAAGCCCTTGCGCCAAATCTCAATGAAATCGGCATTAATATGATTTGGTTGCCGCCAGCCTATAAGGGCGCTTCCGGCGGTTATTCGGTTGGCTACGATAGTTACGATCTTTTCGACCTTGGTGAATTCGATCAGAAAGGATCGGTTGCCACCAAATATGGCGATAAGGCTCAGTTGTTAGCGGCGATACATGCGCTAAAAGAGCATCAAATTGCCGTCCTACTTGATGTCGTCGTAAACCATAAGATGGGTGCCGATGAGAAAGAGCGCATTCGCGTACAACGCGTTGATGAACAGGATCGAACAAAAATTGCGGAAGAGATCATCGAATGTGAAGCCTGGACTCGCTATACCTTCCCGGCCCGTGGTGGACAATATTCACAATTCATCTGGGACTATAAATGTTTTAGCGGCATCGACCATATTGAAAATCCCGATGAAGATGGTGTATTCAAAGTGGTTAATGACTACACCGGCGACGGCTGGAACGATCAGGTCGACGATGAAATGGGCAACTTCGACTATCTCATGGGCGAAAACATCGATTTCCGGAACCATGCCGTCACCGAGGAGATAAAATACTGGGCCCGCTGGGTCATTGAACAAACTGGCTGCGATGGTTTTCGCCTTGATGCCGTCAAGCATATTCCGGCATGGTTTTATAAAGAGTGGATTGAGCACGTACAGAGCTCCAGCGAAAAACCACTCTTTATTGTTGCCGAATACTGGTCGCACGAAGTGGATAAACTACAGCAGTATATCGACCTTGTTGACGGTAATACCCTGCTGTTCGATGCGCCGCTGCAGATGAAATTCCACGAAGCCTCACGTCAGGGGCGCGATTACGACATGAGTCAAATATTCACCGGCACGCTGGTTGAAGCCGATCCCTTCCATGCGGTTACGTTGGTCACGAATCATGACACCCAACCGCTTCAGGCGCTGGAAGCGCCGGTCGAAGCCTGGTTTAAGCCGCTAGCCTATGCGCTGATTTTACTGCGTGAAAACGGGGTTCCCTCGGTATTTTACGCCGATCTGTTCGGCGCCAGTTATGAAGATACCGGCGGAGATGGCCAGACTTACGCCATCGAAATGCCGGTTATCGAGCAACTTCATGAACTCATCGACGCGCGTCAGCGTTTTGCTCACGGCGTACAAACTCTGTGGTTCGATCATCCTAACTGTATTGCCTTCAGCCGCAGCGGTACCGATGAACATCCTGGCTGCGTAGTGGTGCTATCTAACGGCGATGACGGCGAGAAAACGCTCCCGCTTGGCGAAAATTACGCCAATAAACGCTGGACGGATTTTCTTAATAATCGCCAGGAGATAATTGAAACCGATGACGAGGGCAATGCCGTATTTACCTGTAATGCCGGCAGCGTCAGCGTGTGGGTCATTGAAGAGGTACTGTAAAGCAAACGGGCCGGCTTTCGCCGGCCCGTCAAAATAGATTACTGTGCGGTTTTACTCGCCGCCTGATTCTTTTTCCAGGCCTGTTCGCACTCCGGCGTTAAGCGTTCGACGCGGGTCAACGTCATTCGATCGTATTCCAGCGTGTTTCCATTACGTTCAATAGGATAAATATCAAGGCTGCTGGTCACATTATAAACCTGATCGTCGCGGTTCATTAATTTTCCCGGTTCAGCAATCACCCGTTGCCACTGACGGCAATCGAGGGTATCCCCGTCTTTGGTGACGATCAACGTCGCTATCGCCTCAGGGCTAACCATCGCGCTTTGCGGGCCCTTCGATTGCCAGAACCCTTCCAATCCTGCAGGCGCTGGCGCTTTAACCACTGCCTGATAGGAATCAACCTGTGCGCATCCGGACAAAGCAAGCAACGCGCCAGCCATAACAATCTTTTTCATCATCCATCCCACAAACCGATAAAAAAGTATTGTGGCATTAAAGCGTTAAGGCCGCCACCCCTACGCGATACCCAGGTTGCTTAGGCTCGCCGCTAATCTCAGCATTTACGCTTATCGATTATTATTAGCCGTATTAAACATGAATGAAAAATACATTTTTTGAATAAAATACAGACAGCACCAATTTAATTGGCGGTCGCCCCATAAGGATAATCCGAAAATAAATCGAAATCGTGGCGACGCCATGGCCCAGCGCCGGGCATTATTACTGTCAGAAACTGTTTATTCTTTTTTCATGGCTTTACTTTAAGAATATTCCTGGCAAATTATGAGTATTATTAGCGAATAGTTTAGTCTGGCTAATGCTTTCCGCATAAAGTCAGGCGTTATAAAAATGGACTTCATCACACGGCCAGGCGCCAGATGAATTATCGTTACGTGTTGATTGAGGATGGGTCATGTCAACGATTATCATGGATTTGTGCAGCTATACCCGGCTAGGTTTAACCGGATATCTGGCAAGCCGGGGAATAAAGAAGCGCGATATCATTGAGGTGCGTAGCGCACTTAGTTTGAAGGAGCGCTGCGAATCACTGCGTCCGGCGGTTGTGTTTCTCAACGAGGACTGTTTTATACATCACGATGAGAGCAATCAACTTATCCGCGACATCATTACCACCAACCCTGATACCTTATTTGTTATTTTTATGTCTTTGGCAAACATCCATTTTGACCACTACTTACTTGTGCGCAAGAATCTACTTATCAGTTCAAAATCGCTAACACCGAAAGACCTTGATAACATTCTGGGTAATTGTCTGCAAACCGATACCGCCAATCATCTAAACCAGTTACGCACCCGCATTCCTACTTTATCGCTCAGTCAGGCAGAATCGAATATGCTGCAGATGTGGATGGCCGGACACGCGACCTCACATATTTCAAGACAGATGAATATCAAAGCAAAAACCGTGTCGTCACATAAAGGTAATATTAAGAAAAAAATCCAGACGCATAATAAACAGGTGATTTACCATATTGTTCGGTTGGCTGAAAACATTACTTCCGGGATTTACGTCAATATGCGCTGATAGCAAACTGGCGGCGATACCCGCCAGTTTCTGCCTGTGGACCTACTCAGCTTTCTCAACAAAAATGCCGTCCGGGTGCCCCACTTCGTTGAAAAACCAGATCCCAAGCGGATAGTCTTCCAGCGCAACAAGATACATGGTTCCTTCACTAAACGACTCAATTGCCAGTACTACCCCCGAACGACGTGGGCCACCGTCGGTCTTTACCGTGACACGATCGTTTACCTGCATAACTCGCCTCCTCTCGTTTTGAGCCAGTGTAGAACAAAACCCGTCATCACGCAGCGTTCAGCCAGCGTGACTGCCGTTTTTATAGACCGTCTATACTTAAAGAGGCTCTATCAGAGCCGAGCGAGGTAGTGATGATGAAATCCGCTAAAGACCGCGGTGTGACGAATACAGACGGGATTGACATTAATGTCGATGCCCTACTGGCGGCGATCAATGAGATAAGCGAAAGCGAAGTGCATCGTAGCGAAGATGATCCGCACCATGTCAGTATCGATGGTCGTAACGAACACACCTGGCGCGAGCTGGCTGAAGCTTTTGAGCTTGATATTCATGACTTTAGCGTTACTGAAGCCAATCGCTAAGCATAGGTGAAAAAAATCCCGACTCGCAGGAGTCGGGATCAAACTTGCTAATGCAAGAAGCACTTGAAAATTCGTTACACCGGGAAATCCGATGCATGGAAGACATTATCCTCAATTATTTTGCATGACAAGAAGTATTGATGATGAGAATTATTGAGAAATGCGGCTTATATGTACAACCAATTTAATAACCCAGGCGTGACAAGGCCTCCCCCTTATCGTTCTGTTACGAACGGTGCGGCGAAGCGGTGCATTTTTTAAGAATTTTCCTATACCGAAGAACATTAACGCCGCAGATAAGGTGAGCGTTCTCACCTTACCAAAGTCTATCCGACCGAACATACCCGGTTGCGTCCATTCTGCTTTGCCAGATACAAACGATGATCGGCAATCGACTGCAGCTCCTCAAAGTTAAACTCATCTGATGTCTCACTACTACTGACCCCCAATGAGGCGCTGATCCGTAAACTAACGCTGTTGTGCAGCAATATCTCCCGGCTATGGATACGCAGACGAATACGCTCAGCAATCGCGCGCGCTTGCGACAGTTGCGTATTGGGTAAAACGATACAGAACTCTTCCCCGCCAACGCGTCCGGCAATATCCTCCTCGCGAATCTGCCCCATAATGGTGCTTCCCACCAGGGTCAGAACACGGTCCCCGGCCTGGTGTCCGTGTTTATCATTAATACCTTTAAAATAATCCAGATCCAGTTGAATGACGGATATGGGTTGATTATTCCGCCAGCAGCTTCGTGCCGCCGCGATCGCCCGCTCAAACAGGGCACCGCGATTTAACAGCCGTGTTAATGCATCATGCCAGGCTTGCCATTCAAGCGACGCCTGCAACACGCTCATATTGATGACCATGCGGCGGATAACCAGCCAGGACACGATCAGCATGAGGGTAAACATTAACCACATCAGGGTCAGGGCGATGGAAATGGTCCCGAAATCACCACGCACCCCCTCCTTAAGGGTATGAATATGCAAAAGTACGCCGTCAAAGTTACGGATCTTTTCCCAACTGATATAGCGAGTTAACTGGCGTATGCCGCCATGGTTATCATTGGCCAACGCATAGCGAAGTTTTTCTTGTTCCGTGGGCGAGAGCGGCGTCAGCACATCATCCGGCGCCGAAGAGGCCAGCAAATTGAGCTGCTTGTCATACAGCTGATACTCGCCCATTTGCCCTCCTTTTACCGCACTGACGAGAAAATTCTGCAGGTCGCGGATGGAAAAATCCATCGCCAGCACGCCCAGCCAGTAGTGCTCATAGTCCAGGGGAATCGAGGCCGTAACCACCTGCGGTTGCGTATATCCGTCTTCCTGTTGAGTGGTTTGCCAAAGGATCCCTCGCCCCGGATTATCACGCTGGGTTTGCCGCATAAACCATGCTGAACCCGTATCTCGCGAAAACTGCGCCAGCACCTGGCTGGAGCTGCGCGGAGCATCGGTGGTGGTGTAGAAACCGCTACGAGAAACGTAGGACATGCGCTCGCTGAAGATTCGGTTATTGTTGGTCAAACGCAGAAGATAGCCAAGCTCAAGGGTAGCCATCAATTCATTGCTGGCCTGCGGATTGTTACGCGATAACAGATCATCAGCGTCGACAAAAGAATCGGAGACTCCGTATACCGTCAGAGTACGCCGGTTGTTTAGCTCGACTGACCAGATGGGATCGTGCCGTTTACTGATGTACTCCTGCTCGGCCCGGCGCAGGATGGCGAAATCCAGCGGATTCTCCAGCGCCGATTGCATACTGTTGCGAAAAAAGAGCAGCCGGTTGAGATTAAATTGCAACAGCCCATCCATTTCATGGGCCACATTCTCAAGATTATTACGTTGGTTGGCGACGTACGCTTCTTCCAGTACCCGGATCTCTCGCCAGATGAGTAACGTTGAAAAGAACAGCACCACGATGAAACAGATATTGACCACACGCCCCGGATTGAAGAGGCGACGGAACTTTTTTAGCCACAGCGGCTTATCCATTATTCACTCGCAGTACGGTCAAAGAAACCAACAACATCAACGCTCCTTGTCCGAACGTAATCAATATTAAAAGCGCCCGCACCAGCGGGCGCTGCACATCTAATTATGCGGCGAACGTTGCCCTTCGCCGCGGACCAACTCATCTTCACGGAAGGCTTCACGCTGTACGACGTGACCGTCATACCACCGGCACTCGACCATGTCGCCGGCAATGCCGGTGACGACCATTCGCGGCCCGCCGCTTTTCCGTCTGACTTCATCACTGACCAACAAGACCATTTTTGCCTCCGGTATCAGGAAGAAACAGTTTCACCTTAGACGACGCCGGCCCATCTTGCGTAACCGGCGCAGGGATTTATTTCACGTTACCGCGTAATGCGGCTATAGCTTTAACAACGCCAAAAACGATAGCGCCAATAATAAATCCTAGCACCAGATTAGCGACCACAGGCAATGTGGATGCCAACATTCCACTCAGTCCATGGGCAAGATTTTCGATGAAATGATGCAGCGGCGCTACGCCGTGAACCACAATACCGCCGCCAACCAAAAACATCGCCAGGGTACCGACGAAAGTCAGAATTTTCATCAACCGCGGCGCGATGGCCAGGAGAGCTTTTCCTACCCCCTGCGCCAGTACGCTTTTTTTCTCTACCAGCCAATAGCCCATGTCATCCAGCTTGACAATGACGCCCACCAGACCGTAAACCCCAACGGTCACAAGAATGGCGATACCGGATAAAATCAGGATCTGATTAAGCAAGGGCGCATCAGCTACAATACCCAAGGTTATCGCGACGATTTCAGCTGATAAGATAAAATCGGTACGGATCGCCCCTTTTACTTTATCGCGTTCAAAGGCCAGCGGGTCCTGGGCGGCGAGCGTTTCCAGGCGCTGCTGGCGCAGTTTCGGGTCTTCCTTATTCTTGCGCGCATGCAGGTTATGCAGCACTTTTTCAAAGCCTTCAAAGCAGAGAAAAGCGCCGCCCAGCATCAATAGCGGCGTAATGGCCCAGGGAATAAATGCGCTGATAAGTAACGCCAGCGGCACCAGAATCACTTTATTCAGAAACGAGCCTTTTGCTACCCCCCACACCACCGGGAGCTCGCGGTTAGCCCTTACGCCAGTAACCTGCTGCGCGTTGAGAGAAAGATCATCGCCCAGTACGCCCGCCGTTTTCTTAGCCGCTAGTTTTCCCATGACGGAGATATCATCCAGCAGCGTGGCAATATCGTCCAATAAGGTTAAAAGACTACTTCCCGCCAAAATGTGCTTCCTTCAATTTCTGTTTATGAAACATAGAGTATGAGGCAAAAGCGCCCTCTCGCCCAGAGATGTCATTAGTCAACAAAAATATAACAAAAAAATCACATTGAAAGCGCTCGCCAGCACGTTAGTTTTCACGTTAACTATATGTTCCCTTTCTATCTCTTTTCGTCGCGAGGAAGTATGTCTACCCGTCAGCTGTTCCCCCTTATCGGCGCGCTGTTTGCGCTGTATATCATTTGGGGGTCAACCTATTTTGCTATCGCTATTGGCGTCGCCAGCTGGCCGCCGTTGATGATGGCCGGGATCCGCTTTCTCTCTGCCGGCGGCGTGTTGCTTATCTATTTACTGGCCACCGGTCATAAACTCCCGGCCCGACGACCGCTACTTAATGCGGCGCTGATAGGCATCCTGTTGCTTGCCGTCGGCAATGGCTTCGTTACTCTTGCAGAACATCAGCATGTACCATCAGGTATCGCCGCGGTGATGGTCGCCACCGTCCCGCTATTTACGCTCTGCTTCAGCCGTTTTTTTGGCATTGTCACGCGCAAGCTGGAATGGTTCGGTATCGCGATTGGCCTGGCGGGAATTGTGATGCTCAATAGCGGCGGCAATCTCAGCGGCAACCCCTGGGGAGCATTGCTGATTCTGATTGGTTCCCTGAGCTGGGCGTTTGGCTCGGTTTACGGCTCGCGTATTGAATTACCAACCGGGATGATGGCTGGCGCGATTGAAATGCTGGCGGCAGGGATTGTGCTTTCCGCGGCATCATGGTTCTCAGGGGAGAAGCTCACTCAAATGCCGTCCTGGTCCGGTATTTTGGCCGTTGCTTATCTGGCCATTTTTGGCTCGCTTATCGCCATTAACGCCTATATGTATCTGATACGTAACGTGACGCCGGCGGTTGCTACCAGCTATGCCTATGTCAACCCGGTGGTCGCCGTGCTATTGGGGACCGGGTTTGGCGGTGAAAGTCTCTCCATGATCGAGTGGCTAGCGCTGGCGGTGATTATTTTCGCCGTCGTATTAGTGACGCTAGGTAAATATCTCTTCCCTGCCCGCTCAACCGTTACTCCTTGTCAATCGGATCGATAAAACAGATGCCCTGAGTGTCGATCTGCGCGCAATTTCCACCGCCGCAGATCCACTCCTCCAGACGATCGCGTAAGGCCTCATCGCTTAATTTCTGCCGCCCGCGGAGCGCGCACTCCCAGACAATAAGCACCCGCCAGCCTTGTTCTATCAACATCGCCAGGTCGCGGCGATCGCGCCGCACGTTAGCGCCAATCTTTTTCAGCCAGAAATCGGTACGGGTCGCCGGTACTTTGAACAGATAACAGTGATGATGGTGCCAAAAGCAGCCATGGGTAAAGATAACGCAGCGGTAGTCAGGCAGCAGAAAATCAGGCCGCCCGGGTAGCGATGCTTCCTGAACGCGAAAAGTGAATCCAGCCTGCGTTAGCAGCGCCGCCAACCGCTTCTCAATTGCCGTATCGCGGGTTGCGATAGCGCGCATATTTTTACTACGAGTGGCCTTATCGTGAACGTCCGCCATCGCTATCTCCGGCAACGCTCAGTTTTACCGCTTCGGCAATCCGCGGCGCCAGCAGTTTTGCTACCGCGGCAAACACCGGGACTACCACCGAATTACCGAATTGGCGATAGGCCTGAGTATCGGAAACAGGAATACGAAAACGGTGTTCTCCCGGTGCTTCGAAGCCCATCAATCTTGCGCACTCGCGCGGTGTTAAACGCCGCGGGCGGCGTAGTTGATTTTGTGGATCGTCAAAATGCTTTTCGCCCAATGGTTTATCCCAACCGCGATCGACCAGGATCTCAGCGCCATCTTTGTAGTAGCGCGCAGATAGCGTTCGCGCGATGCTGCCTGGATTGGTCGGGTCGACCAGACCGTAACCGAAACCGTTGCCACGCGCCTGATGTTTACGCGCGTAACGATAGAGATACTTCCACAGAACCGGCGTCAGAATGAATTTAGCATCGACGGTGGGATCCAATAACTCGCCGAAGGTTGGCCGCTGCGGCGGATACAAACTGGTGATATCGCGCAGCGTAAATCCTTCATGCAATTGTAAATCGCGACGAAAACCCACCAGCACAATACGCTCACGGTGCTGGGGTAAGAAATGACGCCCATCGATAACCTTGGGGTCATCGGCGCCTACATGATTGGCATCCGCCACCTCATAACCAAGCTCATCCAGCGTCTGCATGATAATGCGAAAGGTTCTGCCTTTATCGTGGCTCTTCAGATTCTTGACGTTTTCCAGCACGAAGATCGGCGGACGACGGGCGGCAATAATTCTGACAACATCAAAAAAAAGTGTTCCCTGAGTTTCACAGGCAAAACCATGGGCGCGCCCCATGGCATTCTTCTTTGATACCCCGGCCAGGGAAAAGGGCTGGCAGGGGAAGCCCGCGAGCAGTACATCATGTTGCGGGATCGCCTCGCGGATAGACTTCGCCGCCTCTTCATCACTGATATCGGTGCGCTGGCTGAGGGTAATTTCTCGGATATCGGCGTTAAAGCTGTGCTGCAGCGGATCGCAATACCAGTTAGCTTTATAGGTACGTACAGCGTGTTTATTCCACTCGCTGGTAAATACGCACTGCCCGCCAATAGCTTCAAAGCCGTGGCGAATACCGCCAATGCCGGCGAAGAGATCGATAAAACGAAACGTATAGTCTGGATGATGGCGCGGCGGAGACGGTAACAGGCTCGCCAGAAAAGCGCACTCCGCGTTCGTTAACCTGCTTGCCGCATGACTCACCGTCGCCACCCGTTTGAGTATCGCCGGGCTCCAGTGCTGATCGCCAACCGCTAGCAGCTGCGCGACCAGGGTTTTGACATCATAGATCGTCATCAGCTGGCGCAATAACGCCTGCGCGTGTTCCCCTGACGGCTCAGACAGGAGATTTTCTTTGGATAATTTTTGCGGCATAACCTCAACCAGCACGGACAATTTTTGCAGAGAGTACCACAAATAGTCGCAACGGATTTAAACCGCAGGCGCAAAGCGGCGCAAAACCGCTTCATCCAACGACAACGGGTCGCCACGCAGTTCGGCGCCCAGCTTCGCCATAAATTGCACCAGAAATTGGGCATTATGCACCGCCAGCGCTCTCCCCTGCTCCGTTTGCATGGTCTCAGGCAGGCGTAACAATTTGCACTGAAAATGGTCGAGGGCAAATTTCTTGTCATCTAGATCGCGCTGGTCAGCAAAGGGATCGTCAGCATCAAACAAGATAGTGTTTAGCGCGCCGGAAACGGCAAAAACACGAGCCAGACCAATCGCCCCCAGCGCTTCCAGTCGGTCCGCATCCTGCACAATTTTCGCCTCTACACTTTGCGGTAATATAGCCGCACTAAAGCTATGCGCTTCAATAGCATGCATAACTGCAGGATAACGGTCGGCGGGAAAGTCGGGGAAAGCGCTTTGCAGGATAGACCGCGTTTTCTCTGCCGCCATCCGCGAAGAGTTATGACGCTGAGGATGGTTTTTAGCCAGGCTGACAATATCGTGAAAGTAGCAGGCCGTCAGGATAACCAACTCGTCAGCGCCGCTATCGCCGACCAGCTGCTGCGCGGTACTCCAGACGCGGCGAAAGTGCGAAATGTCATGAGCCGCATCCTCCTGCGCATGATGCGTATTTAACCAGTTTTCAAATCGTTGTTGCCATTCAGCTAATAACATGAGCGTTTCCTGATGCCTGGACTAGCCTCGAGCATAGCAACTTTAATCGCGCTGTTCATGTACCTGAATAGGGGGACGCGTGTACCAGGCTATCGCCCCAAGGATTGCCCCCACTCCTCCCAGCACCAAAAAACCCAGCAGCGCGCCAATCCATTTGCCCGCCGTTGACCCCAATTCGCCATCAATGCTGACGCCGGGGACGCTTTGAATGCGACCCACTATCCACCAGTACCGTACCATCGCCCACACAAAATAACCGCAAAAGGCGTAAAAAGCCCATAACGCCAGCTTTCCACCAGGGCCCCGTTTCGCTTTAGCGTCCATTAAATCCTTCTCCCTATATCAACCACAGCGCATCATCGCCAACCACACATCTGTGACGCACATCACATTATACAATTATCGTGCTTATCTGGAAGCATGAGTATGGTACCAGGCGTGTTTTGCCATCCACGAATGTTGGTTAGGGTCAGCACCTTTATATACTACGGATATCGCCATGCTTTTAAATAAGACGATTTGATGAAATCCAACGATATTCATTATCAAACAAATTATTTAATAATATAACTTATCACATTATAAGCGATGATATTGTTATGTCATTTACAGCGTAGATATCATTATTGCCGGGAATTAAAAACCGACTGACATTAAAAATCAAAATAAAACATCGATAAACCACGGGAATATACATTACCCAAAGAATAGAAAATACATATATTGAATATAAAATAAATATTTTGAAATATTTTAATATACTTTTATTACATTTTTTATTTAATTAAAAATGAACTTAAGCGGCTAGTATCAATTCGTCATTCCACAGGGAATTAGACAATTCATATTAATTATGATTAAAGGGAATACATAATGAAAAGAAAAGTATTGGCTATTATGCTGCCAGCGTTATTAGCAGCAGGCGCGGCGCACTCTGCGGAAATTTATAACAAAAACGGCAACAAGCTTGACCTCTACGGAAAAGTTGACGGTCTGCACTATTTCTCCGACGATGCTTCTGAAGATGGCGACCAAACCTACGCGCGTTTAGGCGTGAAAGGCGAAACGCAGATCAACGATCAGCTGACCGGCTACGGCCAGTGGGAATACAACATTCAGGCTAACACCACTGAAGGTGAAGGTGCTAACTCCTGGACCCGTCTGGGCTTCGCGGGTCTGAAATTTGCTGACTACGGTTCTCTGGACTACGGCCGTAACTACGGCGTTATCTATGATGTCGAAGCGTGGACCGACGTACTGCCGGAATTCGGCGGCGACAGCTACACCCAAACTGACGTCTTCATGCTTGGCCGTACCAACGGCGTGGCGACCTATCGTAACAGCGATTTCTTCGGCCTGGTTGATGGCCTGAGCTTTGCCCTGCAGTATCAGGGTAATAACGAAAACGCTGGCTCCGGCGAAGGCACCAATAACGGCGGTGGTCGTAAACTGGCGCGTGAAAATGGCGACGGTTTCGGTATCTCCTCTTCCTACGATCTCGGCATGGGCATCAGCTTCGGCGCGGCATATGCTTCTTCAGACCGTACCAACAATCAGGTGGCCGCAGCGGCCAACAGCGCTTACGCCGGCGGCGATAAAGCCGATGCCTGGACCGTGGGCGCGAAATACGATGCTAACAACATCTACCTGGCCGCAATGTACGCGGAAACCCGCAACATGACTTCCTTCGGTAAATCCACCAGCTATCTTGGCGGCGGTATTGCTAACAAGACTCAGAACTTCGAAGTTGTTGCCCAGTATCAGTTCGACGATTTCGATTTACCGCTGCGTCCATCTGTCGCTTATCTGCAGTCTAAAGGTAAAGACCTGTACAACAGCGGCGACAAAGACCTGGTTAAATACGTTGATGTGGGTATGACTTACTACTTCAACAAAAACATGTCTACCTACGTTGATTACAAAATCAACCTGCTGGACGAAGACGACTACTTCTACCGCGCCAACGGCATTGCGACAGATGACGTAGTCGCGCTGGGCCTGGTCTACCAGTTCTAATATCCCCTCATTATCAAAGCCTGCCACGTGCAGGCTTTTTTCGTTTTAACGATCGGCTTTTCGCGGCGTCGGCATATATCAATCCACTGAAGTAATTCAAACTTTTGTCATGGGAATGGCTCAATAATACTCTGGCACAGAAGGCAGGATATTTGCCCTCCGGTTGCCGGGTGACCCTCTCTCTTACACTCCCTACATCTCCCCCCCACTCCAGTACCAGAACGGAATACCCTTACAAAAACGATCGTTTTAACCGATCGATTTAACAAAATCGATCTGTCATAACAATTATCCACATGAAAAATACGCCTTTAAAATATCCCCTTCACAGGGAAGGACATTTTGTGACTCTTAAACAGGTAATAACCGAGCTAGCTTATAGCGTGAGGAGCTTTGTCGTGTCGCTTCACAGCACGTAAAAACCCTTATGAGAGCATGACTACAGCAGGTTTAGCTGTCTGAAATGCATTGATTGAAAAAACAACAAATTGGTATAGTTACACAGTGAAATTATTTAAATGTAAATACTGCATGCGCTGCGGTAAGAAGCTTAGGTTTTTCGAAAGGTTAATGGCTGAGAAGGATCGTCTCTGTGATGATTGTTGTTCTAAAGTTAGCAAATACATGTATGACAAGAGACATTAAATTTCAGGCGCGATGCAGGAAAACGTCTCAAACTAACATGGATAAGGGCTATGCCATGTAAAATCCCATGGCAAGCGAAGAAAGTTATGGGATTCGTTTTCTCTTAAAATTGCGATAACACTAGCGACTAATACGGATGGTCAATAATATTGTTCAGGTATGCCATTTGGTTGCGATAGCCACGGGCAGCATCGCCAATAATAATCTCGGTTAGTTGTCAACCATCCTATTAAATTTCACCAGGCATTACATAATAAAAAGAGGAATAATGGAAACAGCAAAATGCTTACAGCGGTTGGTTATGCCAAACGCCAGGTTTGGTGCATCTGAAAGCATGTACATCAGAGGGAGCCTTTTTTCATTTTCGGAAAATATTATTACCGTATTTCCCGGAGGGAGAATTTCTTTTGATACCTATTACAATGGTTTTTCCACTATTCTCTGGAAAGAAAAATGCGGAATACACGATCTTGCATTCAATGCATCAGGCACTGGCTTAGCAAAAATCAGCGCCTTGCTTATTACAGAAGAAATGTCAAGATATGAACTGGCATCAGCAACCGTGTCGCTGAATAGCCTGTCTCAAGAAATATTCACTCTGGATTTGGCTGACACTCTCAATCGCGGCATTATATATATAGAAATAACTCCGATAAATGGGATTGTCTCCCTTAATAGCGGCGAATGGTTTACCAATCAATCTCCCCGCAGAAAAGTAAAGCTCGGAATATCAATAACACATTTTGACAGAAAAAAATATGTCATCCCCTCAATGATGAGAATAAAGCGAGAAATACTAGAAAATGATGACTATCGCGGACTCATTGACTTTACCGTTATTGATAACTCAAAGAATATAACGGCTCGCGAGGCTAATGGGATTAGGGTTATTCCCAATAAGAATACTGGTGGTGCGGGTGGATTTATGAGAGGTCTACTTCATTACATTGATGAAGGTGATTTCACCCACACATTATTCATGGATGATGATGCAAGTTGCGAAGCCGAATGCATCAAAAAGACATACTCTGTACTGAGTTATGCATTAAACGACAACGCTGCGGTTTCTGGTTCATTATTTACCGGTGTGCGCCCCGATGCTTTAGTTGAAAAAGGTGCATTTTTTGATAGGGTATGTCATCCAATTTACTCAGGGTGGCGGTTAAATGATGTGGAATCCCTGGTAAAAACAGAAACCCTCATGCAATTTCCTAACTATGGCGCGTGGTGGTTCTTTGCATTCCCGATAAATCACGTCAAGAGTTTTGCATTTCCTTTTTTTGTTCGCGGTGATGATATCTTATTCGGCATGATGAACGACTTTGATATATTAACAACAAATGGCATTGCTTGTTATGCGGAGGAAGATTTCTCTTCTAAGACCTCACCGTTGACGGCCTACCTTGATACGCGCAATCATCTTGTAAATATGTTATTTTTTGGCCGACCAGTTAAAGACATAATTGGCACATATATTTCCTTTCATCTGAAAAGCCTGCTTGCTCATCAATATGGTAGTGCAGCCGCCATCAATTTAGCTTTCAAACATGTCTATGGCGATCCCGACTTTTGGAAAAATAATGCAGACATGAAGGATGTTCGTGAAGCATTAAATGCTATAACTTTTAATGAAAAAATGAAACCGATATCTCCTCCAGATAACAGCGTAGAGTTTAAGTGTAATTTCGAAACAAAATCACGGCGACTTTTCAGAATTATTACGTTAAATGGATTTCTGGCGCCTTCAAAAAACAAAATCATTTATCAGGAAAAGACATCAGGCGTGTCACTGAGACAGATTTTCAGGTACAAAAAGGTTTTTTATTACGACCGCGGCAATAAAACAGGCTATATTGCTGAGGCATCAAAAAAACAGCAGGCATCAGGTTTTATTGAGATATTGTTTAATACCTTAAAGATAATCCTTGCATCGAGAACACAGAGAAAAAAATACTCAGAAGTGACTAACAAGCTCACAACAGAAGAATTCTGGAGGAGTATACTTATTCGTCAATAAATTTTCTTACTGGCTATCGATACATCAGGTAATTTTGTAGTTGCAGGGATTGAAGCTTCGATAACCTGCAACTTTTTATGTTAGTCCATTCATTCCGTCACACTGACTTATCAAGATCGTCTATTTACGACAGTAATTTCCGTGAATAACTTTTTGCAGAACTATTATCACCGCACCACTCCAGATGGAGCTTTGCTACTGTAAACTGCCTCTCAAGGCGATTCGGGACGAGATGTGTTCATCATCACCACCTCTATACCGGTAGGTGGGCTACTGACCACACTCTTTCATGTGCCTGCCGGCAAACCTGCTCCCCATACTGAAGCCTCTTAGGGGTGCCGTGAAAAGGATCACGGAGGTGCTACTGAATGGTTAGGGCGTAAACTCAAAATAACCTTGAAAGCGAAAGGCATTTCATAACAGGAAAGTTCGAGCAAAGATAGGCAACGTTCCGCCCACACCCGGTGTAGCAATTATCGAGGATTCAGAAGATGATTATTGATAAAAATATAGCAACGGAATATACCAACAGTATACCAAGTGTGATGGATGTCGTTGAAGGGAATTGGCGTAAGTGATTGAATAGTGGCGGAGAGAGGGGGATTTGAACCCCCGGTAGAGTTGCCCCTACTCCGGTTTTCGAGACCGGTCCGTTCAGCCGCTCCGGCATCTCTCCGCTGTTGAGGTTGCTATAATGCCAGGTTCTTTGGCATTTTAATAGCTCCAGTCCCTTAAATTGAGTTCAAGTGACGACTTTGCGAGCGATATGATGTTTAAATGGCCGTGGAAAGCAGAAGAACAGACAGGTAATGGCGAAATCCCGTGGCAACAAGCGGTTGCCATTCCGGTTTTAGCAAACCTCACTCAACAGGAACAGCAGCAGCTGTGCCAAATGGCAGCTCGTTTTTTACAGCAAAAACGTCTGGTGCCGTTACAGGGATTTGAGTTAACCCCACTACACAGCGCGCGTATCGCACTACTCTTTTGCCTGCCGGTACTTGAACTCGGCCTTGAATGGTTAGATGGCTTCCATGAAGTCTTGATCTACCCTGCCCCCTTTGTCGTTGATGACGAATGGGAAGATGACATCGGCCTGGTGCATAATCAACGCGTTGTCCAGTCCGGCCAAAGCTGGCAGCAAGGTCCCATTATCCTTAACTGGTTAGATATCCAGGACTCTTTCGATGCCTCCGGTTTTAACCTGATCGTGCATGAGGTCGCGCACAAGCTGGATTCGCGTAACGGCGATCGCGCCAGCGGGGTTCCTTTCATTCCCTTGCGTGAAGTCGCTGGTTGGGAGCACGACCTACATGCGGCGATGAACAACATTCAGGATGAGATCGATTTGGTCGGCGAAAGCGCCGCCAGCATTGATGCCTATGCGGCAACCGACCCGGCAGAGTGCTTTGCGGTGCTATCTGAATATTTCTTTAGCGCCCCAGAGCTATTCGCCCCCCGTTTCCCGGCGCTATGGCAGCGGTTCTGCCAGTTCTATCGTCAGGATCCGCTACAACGTTTACGGCAAAACGATCTGCTGGATGAAGACGACGTGCGGGTTGTTCATTAAAAACACGCTTTGAACTAAATTTCGCCAATTGAATCAGCTGGTTAAATTTAGTGTTGACACCAAAATGCGAGGCCAGTAGTATGCGCCTCGTTCACACGATTCCTCTGTAGTTCAGTCGGTAGAACGGCGGACTGTTAATCCGTATGTCACTGGTTCGAGTCCAGTCAGAGGAGCCAAATTTAAAAAGCCTGCTTTTAAGCAGGCTTTTTGCTTTTTAGCCTTCATGCCGTTAAAAACTGGCTTCCACCGCTGAGCTACTAATATTCACCGGCATCCCGGAACGTCTCTGTAACGCTGAATCCGCGCGCCCGACGTTCACGCCAGCTCCCTGCACAAACTCGCGTATTTCCGGGGTATACGGCAGCGGCACTTTGCGGTCTGACTCAAATTCCGAACGATTACGCGACAACGGTTCATGCACTTCCAGCCAGCGGCTGCCGTCCGGCTCGGTGGTGTACTTCACCGGCTGATCGATAATCTGTACTCGCGTGCCGACCGGTACATTATCGAACAAGTATTTAATGTCATCGTTGCGCAGGCGAATACAGCCCTGGCTCACCCGCAGGCCAATGCCAAAATTGGCATTAGTTCCATGAATGGCATACAGCCTGCCGATGTAGATAGCATACAGCCCCATCGGATTATCTGGCCCGGCGGGTACCATCGCCGGCAGGGTTTTACCTTCTTTAGCGTACTCACGACGGGTATTCGCCGTCGGTACCCAGGTAGGCCCTTCCTGCTTACGTTCCACGGTCGTTACCCAGTTACGCGGCGTCTCGCGCCCCGCCTGGCCAATACCGATCGGTAGCACCTCGACGGTAGTGCCCTCAGGCGGATAATAATAAAGCCGCATCTCGGCGACGTTTATCACGATACCGCTACGCACGGTAGCAGGCAGGATCAATTGCTGCGGAATAATCAACGAAGTTCCGGATTTGGGTAAATAGACATCGACGCCGGGGTTAGCCTCCAGCATGTTGCTCAGCCCCTGCCCGTACTGCGCGGCAAAGGTTTCCAACGGCTGGGTATTACGCTCGGGCACGCTGATTTTAATCGGACTGCCAACCAGACGACTCCCTTCCGGCGGCAATGGATAACTTACCGCCAATGCGCTGTAGCTGGCCAACATCATCACCAGAGAGCAAAGCAACTTCATACGCCGCACCATCATTTTCCCTTCCTCAGTCGCGACTCACGTGAATGAATTATAGCTGCTTTGACGCCTCCCGCTTGCCTGCTGCCCGCACTCAGATTTGATAATCGATAGCCACTTCCTCCGGCTCCATCGCCTGGCGCTTAATCTCATCCAATGACAACCCGGCATTGCACAGTTCAATGAAACGCCAGACGTAGTTACGCTGTAACTGACCGCGTTTTAACCCCAACCAAACGGTATTGGCATCAAAAAGATGGCGTGTTTCCAGCCGGGTAAAAGTATCCGCTTCGCGAGCATCGCCGGATTGCTCCGCCACCAGCCCCACCCCTAACCCCAGCTCCACGTATGTTTTAATGACATCGGAATCCTGGGCGCTGAGAACGATATCCGGCATCAGTCCTTTACGGGTGAAGGCTTCGTCAATACGCGAACGCCCGGTAATGCCCTGGCGGTAGGTAATTAACGGCCAGCGCGCAATCGCCTCGAGAGTCAGCGGCGTAACCTCAATCAGCGGATGATCTTTCGGTACTAATAAACTGTGGTGCCAGCGGAACCAGGGGAATGCCACCAGCGTCGGGTCGTTACTTAAGCGCTCGCTGGCGATACCAATATCCGCCCCGCCATTGTGCAGCAGCGCTTCGATCTCCTGCGGCGTCCCTTGCACTAACTCCAGCCGCACATCGGGGAAAAGTTCGCGAAAAGCTTTAATCACCGGTGGCAGGCTATAACGTGCCTGAGTATGCGTGGTGGCAATGGTTAATACGCCTGAAGCGTCGTTGGTAAAAAGATCGGCAAGCCGGCGGACATTGCTGGCCTCGTTGAGGATCCTTTCGGCAATGGAGAGCAGCGCTTTACCGGGCTCGGTCATCCCCAGCAAGCGTTTACCGCGGCGGATAAAGATTTCTATCCCCAGCTCTTCTTCCAGCTCACGAATATGGCGGCTGACGCCAGATTGCGAGGTGTACAGCATGTTAGCGACTTCCGTCAGGTTGTAATCCCGACGGGCCGCCTCGCGAATAATTTTAAGTTGCTGGAAATTCACCTTTTCCCCCAGGTCTTCAGACATAACATAATGTCTATTGTTAAAGTCTGTTTACCCGGCAAACAAATAATAAAAACCAGCAACTTATTCCTTAAAAGAATATAACCTAACTGACCAGCTGTAATTCACGATTCTCCAGGGACGGACGACTGACCAGCGACAGCAGGATATCTTTGACCGCCTGCGCTTGAGGAGATAAGCCGCCGCGCGCCGAAGTATTCAGCGATAGCGACAGGCTCATCGACGGCGTGCTGATGCGCGCCATCCAGCCATTAGCCGTCCCACACAGCGCGCGCGCCGCCGATTCCGGCAGTACGGTGACGCCCATACCGCTGGCGATTGCCGCAGTTAACGTGGTGATGGATTCGATCTCGCCAATCACTTTAGCCGACAGGCGGCGTAAGGTGAAAGCCTCCGTAACTCGTGCGCAAACGGCGCTATAGTCGCGGGGTAAGAACAGGCTCATTTCCGCAACGGCTGAAAGATCAACGCTTTGTCCCGGACAGTTTTGCGTGCCGACCAGATACAAATCCTCTTTCAGCAGCGGCTGGCTGACCACGCCCGCCACCGGCGAACGTTCATACAGCACCGCCATGTCCAGTTGGCCGCCAAGCAGCTTGTCATTCAATACGCTGCCGCTGCACTCCTGCAGATATACGTTCACCTCGGGCAGTTCATTACGCACCGTTTGCAACAGCGGCATGGTGATCGCCGAAGCCGCCGTTCCCGGCGCAAGGCCAATTGCCACCTGCCCGCTCAGCGTCTGGCCAACGTTATGTACTGCCAGATGCGCCTGCTCACACTGGCGTAAAATGGTCCGCGCGTGGGTATAGAGAATCTTCCCCGCTTCGGTTGGTGTAACGCCGCGTTTGGTGCGGATCAGCAGTTTCTGCTCCAGTTCACCTTCCAGGGTCGCTACCTGCTGGCTCAGCGCCGGTTGTGCGATATGCAAGACTTCAGCGGCCTGGGTCAGACTGCCGATATCGACGATTTTCACAAAATACTTCAGTCGTCTTAAGTTCATTTTGCCTCCTGTAAGGGAATGCCACTACTGGCCATTAAGTTACAGGGATTTTGCAAGATGCTTGCCAGGTTTTACGTCGTTGGGCCATTGCCCTTCCGGTGCGGCAAAATAAGGGTTTGTGATAATACAGGTGGCTTCCATGAGCGCATGATATGCCCCATTAGGGGTATAAATGCACCATCGTGGTGCATTTCCAGCGAGCTTTGCCATAAAAGGCTTTTGATTGTTGAAATTGTCAGCAGTCGAACGTTTTATGGCGAATCAGCCTTTGACAACACCGCAAGTCATCGATAATATG